>JALHDI010000287.1 GCA_022839045.1 Sporomusaceae bacterium | reverse complement strand
GATATCCTCATCGAAATGGGCCGCCGCAAGACGGTCGGCGGCCAGGAAGATATTATTATTGATGTCGCTATCGATCTCGCGAAAAAGAAACTGGCGTAATACCGGGGAGGAGAGGACATGACGGCGGTGTTCCGGCGGCGAATCGAGCAAGCCCAGCAGATGATGGCTGAACAAGGCCTTGACCTCCTGTTCGTCAATAATCGCGAAAACCTCATCTACTTCACCGGCCTCACCCAGATCGAGTGCCTGGCCGTTCTCATCCCCCGCGAGGGCGAAGCTTGCGCGGTCACTCTCTGGCTGGACGCCGACTACGTCCGCCGGCAATCCGGGTTAGCCACCTACGGCTACCTTTTCCCGCGCGAGACGCTGGCCGCCAAGTGCATCGAGCGTATGCGGGCCTATGACGTCAGCGCCCCCCGCATCGGCTTCGAACGCTACTTCGTCGCCTACGGCGTCTTCGACGCCCTGCGCCAGGCTTTCCCGCCGGAAAACTTCGTCAACGCCGGCGACCTCCTTTACCGGCTACGCTCCGTCAAAGACGCGGGCGAAGTCGCCCTCATGCGCGAGGCGGGCCGCATCGTGGCCGCCGGCATGGCCGCCGCCGCCCGGGCAGTGCGGCCGGGCGTCCGCGAATACGAGGTGCTCGCCGAGGCCGAGTACGCCATGCTCAAAGCCGGCTCCGACGGCTCGCCCTTCAGGCCGCAGGTGGTGTCCGGCGACCGGGCCCTTCTCACTCACCCTTGCGCGTCGGACAAGGCGATAGCGGACGGCGAAATCGTCGTCATCCATCTCGGCGCCACCTGCCGGGGCTACTGCGCCAAAATGTGCCGAACAGTGGCGGTGGGCGACGTGCCGGCTGGCAGGGTGGCGGTATACGAGCTGCTCCTTGAGGCTCAGGAAGCAGCCATCGCGACGCTGCGGCCGGGAACGACCGCCGCCGCCGTCGACGGGGCGGCGCGGCGGATCGTCGCCGAGGCGGGCTTGGAGCAGCATTATCTCGAATACGCCGGCTACGGCGTCGGCCTCAGGCAGTCGGAATTCTACCCCATCATCGGTAAGGGGCGGACGGAGACGATCGAAGCCGGCATGGTCGTCGACCTGCTGTTGCCGACCGTCTACAGGCCCGATATAGGCGGCCCCAGAGTGACCGATTGCATCTATGTGGGCGAGCAGGCCAACGAGATTCTCACCGACTATCCGCGTCAGCTTATCCGAATAGCGACCTGATAAAAAGGCTCTAGGGAGGGCGAATTTGATGGGTATCAAGTCGTTGCGCGACTGGCTGGAAGTACTGAAGGGCGACGGGCTGCTCAAAACGGTGAGCCGCGAGGTAAGCCGGA
>JALHDI010000286.1 GCA_022839045.1 Sporomusaceae bacterium | reverse complement strand
CCACGCCGAGATCCACGATGGCAACGAACGCGTTATCAGTGCCGTCAGCACTGGCGCTCGCTTCAGTTGCGGCGATGCCGACGTTGTCCAGCCAGCGCGAAAGCTCGGCCGCGACGGCCGCATCCTTCGGCGACGCGGTGACCGGCTGCTGCCGGCCCCGGACATCCCGGAGAAGCCCGGCCGCCCGGTCGTTCTGCGGCTCCTGCCGGACGATTTTTTCCAGGACACTCTCCGCCTGCCGCAGATGGCCCTGCCGGATATAGAGCTCGGCAAGGGTCACCGTCAGAAAATCCTCCGGCGCCTCCGAGGCCTCTCCGCCCGCTGGAACGTCCCCCTGCCGAGGCGCCTCCGCTTCGGCCGCTGCAACCGCCTCGGACCGGGCCTCCGGCGCCGCTTGGGTCTCCTGCCGGGCCAAACGGTCCCGGGAATCCGCGGGGGTCTCCATCGCCGCGCCGGCGGGGGCCGCCAGCCCGAATTTTTCGAACAGGGCCCGCGTCTCGTCCGTCAGCCCCGCCTGCTTTCCCAGTTCCCTCAGCAGCGCGCAGACCCTGTCCAGGCCCGCCAGGATCCGCTCGACCTCGGAAAGCAGGTCCCCGGCTTCGCCCAGGGCCCCCTGCTCGATCCGGGCGCGGCAGATCGCCAGCCGCGCGTCCAGGTCGCCCGGCATCCTCTTGAGGCGCAACCCGGCGGTCATCAGGATCGTTTCGAAGTCGCCGCGCTGGAAGTTCTCTTCCACCCCGGCGAGAAATGCGTTGCGCTCCTGGGATTTCTTCTCATCCATCGGTCGTCTTCTCTGCGATAATTCGGTAGGTTAGCGAATTTCAGCCGAACCGGTGTGAACGCTAACACAGGCCAAAAGAGCGTGTCAAGCGCGAAAAACCAATGCCTCGGGAGGTAATTCGGGATCATCGGGGATGGGCGGTCGGAAGGATCCGGGGATCTCGGGATCAACGGATCAGCTTTGCGCTTCCCGACCGCAAGCGGTTCGTTCCGGCAATTATCTGTGCAAAAGTCCCCTCTCGCTGACGAGGGAGGGGACTTCATCCACACCTGTTCCGATCAAACCCGATGATCAGAAAAACAACCATGGACAGCGGGGGCGCAGGCCTCTTCGCCAGCAGAACCTGCGGCATTTATTTTTCCTGCGTTCATCGTGAACCCGGCAGTCTTTATTTTTTTATTACTCTTGCTCCACAGTTATCAGCGCTTCCGCCGTCGGGTCGGTATCATCCTGGCTGTTGTTGCCATTCAGATCGACATACGCACTGACAATGTGCGTTCCAACATACAGCCTTCCGGCAAAGTTCGCCGTGGCCTCGCCGTCGATCCCCGTGAGTGTATCGG
>JALHDI010000011.1 GCA_022839045.1 Sporomusaceae bacterium | reverse complement strand
TCCGGAATAATCCCCGAAGAAATCGGGAAACTTTACTGTGCGGGTAAAGTTGCTCCCGAAAAAAACAGTATTCGGGGTGATGACGGAAGATGTCAGGCAATATTCGCCGTTCTGCGTTCGGCTTGCTGCTCGCCGTGTTGATCGTCGCCTTCTGCCTTTCCCCGCAGTTCCGCGATATTTACCAGCTTCCCCCGCATATGCGTATTATTGAAGGTGAGACCGCCAACCTCAATATCGCCTTTCCCTGGACAATGACGGTCAGCCAGGACCAGGCCGTGAGGATCAACTCGTCCCGCGCCGGCTTTTCCCGTCCGGTGTCGCTGGAGCCGGTGAGCCTGGGCAAGGCGACGATCGAATTCAGGCTGCTGGGCCTGATCCCGGTGCGCACCGTGCAGGTCGACGTCCTGCCGCCGCTGAAGCTGGTGCCTGGTGGCCACTCCATCGGCGTCGTGCTGCATTCCCAGGGCGTCATCATCGTCGGTCATTCCCCCGTCACCGGCCTGGATGGACATAGCCGCTCACCGGCGAAAGAGGCGGGGATAGCGATCGGCGACGTCATCCTCAGCATCAACGGCATACCCGTGCAAAGCGACAGTCAGGTGGCGGAAGTAATCGACGCCAGCGGCCGCGAGAACAAGCCGGTCGATCTCCTGATCAAGCGCGGCGCGGCCAACCTCGAACTATCGCTCCGGTCGGTGTTCTGCCAGGATACCAGACGCTACCGTATCGGCCTGTTCGTCCGCGACAGCGCGGCCGGCGTCGGTACCCTCACCTTCTACGAACCCGAAACCAATACCTACGGCGCCCTCGGCCACATCATAACCGACAGCGACACCAACCAGCCCATCGATTGCCATCAGGGGAAAATCGTCCTGGCCACGGTATCCGGCATCCAGCATGGCCGACGGGGCCAGCCGGGAGAAAAAATCGGCGTCTTCATCGAAGAGGACCAGGTGCTCGGCAATATCGAAAAAAACACTCCTTTCGGCATCTACGGACAATTGTCGGCTTATCCGCCGCAGCAAATCAACGGCGACGGCATTCCGGTCGCCTCCATGAGCCAGGTCCAACTGGGAGCGGCGGAACTGCTCACCGTCGTGGACGGCCAGAGGATCGAGCGGTTCGCCATCGAAGTCCAGAAGGTCAACCTCCAGGAAACCCCTGAAGGCAAGGGCCTCGTCATAAAGGTCACCGATCCGCGTCTCATCGAGCGGACGGGGGGCATCGTCCAGGGGATGAGCGGCAGCCCGATTCTCCAGAATGGGAAAATTATCGGCGCAGTTACCCACGTCTTCGTCCACGATCCGACCCGCGGCTACGGGTGTTTCGTCGACTGGATGCTTATGGAGAGCGGCCTCATTCCCCGTCGGGAAAAACACACGGCCAGAAAGCTGTTCACGCTTTCTGGCGTTTTTCGTTCTCCGGTCCGTCATTTACAAATTTTCTTCTGATATCCGCATAAAAAATCTCAAAAATTTGGATTTTTTTTCCAGACGAGGAAGGATATGTTGCGGATATGTCGAATTGTATTTTCCAGAAATCTGGGCAGGGAGGATTATGTTGATGATAAGAGAGGCAATAAAGGTGGCTATCGCTGATGACAATCGCGATTTCGCCGATATCATGCAGGAATGTCTGACTCAACAGCAGGACATCAACCTTGTTGGGGTCGCTTACAACGGGGAAGAAGTCCTGGCCCTCATTGACGAAAAGAAACCGGATGTCGTTATCTTGGATATCATCATGCCGCACCTCGACGGTATCGGCGTGCTGGAGCGCATCAGCACCATGAGCGGCAAGCGTCCCAAGGTAATCATGCTGACGGCTCTCGGCCAGGAAAACATTACCCAGCGGGTCGTGGAGCTGGGGGCCGATTATTACATATTGAAGCCTTTCAACATGGACGTGCTGATTAACCGTGTCCGCCAACTGGCCAATGCCATCACGTCCCAGCGTCCCGCGGCCACCCAGTCGATCAAGGCGCGCCCCCTGGACGTCGAGGTGACCAACATAATCCGCGAAATCGGCATCCCCGCCCATATCAAAGGCTATCAATATCTCCGCGACGCCATAATGATGATCATCAACGAGATAGAGCTTCTCGGCGCGGTAACCAAAGTCCTTTACCCGATGATCGCCGAAAAGTACGCCACCACCCCCAGCAGGGTTGAGCGGGCCATCCGCCACGCCATCGAGGTCGCCTGGAGCCGCGGCAACATGGACATGATCAACCGCCTGTTCGGCTACACCGTCAAACTTGAGAAAGGCAAGCCCACCAACTCCGAATTCATGGCGATGATCGCCGACAAATTGCGGATGGAGATGCGCGCCTGACGCGCATAGTGCGAGCCCCGTGCTTCCGTATAGCGAAGCGCGGGGCTTGTTTCGTTTCCAGGCAGGATTTTTGTTTTGGGAAAGGAATAAACTATTTGAACAACCGCCCGCGGCGTTTCCGCGGGCAGAACGGAGCTGAAGATGCAGACAAACACCGAACTTTTAGCCCAAGGTCCGAGGATCAAAGTATTCGTCGGCGAATTCGGCAGCGGCAAAACGGAACTCGCGGTCAATTACGCCCTCCAGCTCAAGCAGCTCGGGCACCAGACGGCCGTAGTCGATATCGACCTCGTCAAACCCTACTTCCGCACCCGTGAAAATCGGGCCCTGCTGGAAGAGCGCGGTGTGGTCGTCGTCGCCCCCAACCGCAAACTCGCCCACTCCGACCTGCCGATCATGCCGGAAGATCTGACGAGGATCCTCTACCAGGAAGAATATCAGGTCGTGATGGATGTGGGCGGCGGCGAATCGGCCATCGTTCTCGGACAGCTCAACCGCAAATTTAACGAAAACCCCTATCAGGCGTGGCTGGTCGTCAATTCCCGCCGGCCGTTCACCAACACCGCCGCAGCCGTGGTGGACGTCTTCCGTCGCATCGAGCAGGTTTCGCGGCTGACCGTGTCGGGCATCGTCAGCAACACCAACCTGGCGGGCGAAACCACCCTCGCCCATATCGGCGAAGGGCTGGCCGTCGCCGAAGAAGCCGCCGGCCTCCTCGGAGTGCCGATCAAATGGGTGGTAGCCCCCGAATGGCTCGCGGACGAAGTCGACGTGAAATATCCGTTGTTTGTGCTAAAGCCGTATACTCACTACCCCTGGATGTAAGAATCTTTACTGCAAGTTCTCACGAATATACCCCGCCAGCGGGCGACGCGAGGCGCCGAGCCGCGCCAGGAAGCGGCGGAAGTCCCCGGCTTTGCCGGAGAAATACAGGCCGTTCGCGGTAATAACGATTTGCATGGTTGTCCCTCCCTTAAGGTACTATATGCCTGGGGAGGGAAAATAATACTTGGAGGTAAGCTCATGTCCAAACTCGACGAACACCGGCTCTCGTCCGAAACCGTCTACACCGGCAAAATACTGACGGTCCGCCACGACCGGGTCCGCCTGCCCGACGGCCGGGAAGCCACCCGCGACGTCGTCGAACACCCGGGCGCGGTGGCCGTCGTACCCGTTACCGCCGCTGGCGAGGTCGTGCTCGTCCGCCAGTACCGCCATCCGATCGCCAGACAACTGCTCGAAGTGCCGGCCGGCAAGCTCGACAAAGGCGAGAAGCCGGAAGACTGCGCCCGCCGCGAGCTGGAGGAGGAGACGGGCTACCGCGCCGGCCGCCTAGAGCACCTGGCCACCTTCTACACCGCGCCCGGCTTCACCGACGAAATCATGCACCTCTACCTGGCGCGCGACCTCAGCCAGACGGCGCAGAACACCGACGGCGACGAATTCATCGACATCGAATACTACACCGCCGCCCAGGTGAAAAAACTGCTCGCCGACAAAGAGATCATCGACGCCAAGACCATCATCGGCCTGCTCATAGCCGGGTACTGACGATGAAGGACTTCTTCGCCGATTTCCACGTCCACGTCGGCCTCAGCGAGCGCGGCCAATGGGTCAAAATCCCTACCTCCAACCGCCTGACCCTTCGCAACATCCTCGCCGAAGCGGCCGAGCGCAAGGGCCTGCAGCTCGTCGGCGTCGTCGATGCCCTTTCGCCGCTCGTCCGCGAGGATTTTTCCCTGCTCGCCGCCGAGGGGCTGCTGACTCTCGACAGCCAGGGCGGCTACCGCTACGACGACCGGCTTACCCTCCTGCTGGGGGCGGAAATCGAGACAAGCGAGCTTGACGGCGGCTCCGCCCACACGCTCGTCTTCCTGCCGGAAATAGGTTTGATGGCGGACTTCGCCGCCACGATGAGCCGGCATATCCGCAACATCCACATGAGTTCCCAGAATGCCCACATGCCCCTGGCCGAGCTCGTGCGCACCGCCGCTCCCTTCGACGCGCTGATCGTCGTCGCCCATGCCTTCACCCCCCACAAGGGCCTGTACGGCAGCTGCACCGCCCGTATGGCCAATATCCTGGGCGAACGGGAGATGGCCGCGATCGCCGCGGTCGAGCTCGGCCTCAGCGCCGACAGCTCCCTGGCCGACCGCATCGGCGAACTGGCGTCCTTCACCTTCATCACCAATTCCGACGCCCACTCGCTCGACAAAATCGCCCGCGAATACAACCTGCTCTCGCTCGAAGCCGCCACCTTCCAGGAATGCGCCTGGGCGTTCGCCCGCCGGAACGGCAGGGCGGTGACGGCCAACTTCGGCCTCGACCCGCGGCTCGGCAAATACCACCGGACCTTCTGCGGCGAATGCGACTATTTCGACCCGGCCGGCGAACCCTTCACCGTCGCCTGCCCGCGTTGCGGCAGCGGCAAAATCGTCCGCGGGGTATTCGACCGCATCGACGATATCGCCGATTGGGCCGAACCCCGTCACCCCGCCCACCGGCCGCCCTACCGCCACCAGATACCCCTCAGCTTCATCCCCGGCGTCGGCGGCAAGGCCCTCGGCAAACTGCTGGCCGCTTTCGGGACCGAAATGAACGTGCTCCACAGCGCCGGCGGCGACACGCTCAGAGACGTGGCCGGCGACAAAGTTGCCGCAGCCATCCTCGCCGCCCGCGCCGGCGAGGCGGCCATCACCGCCGGCGGCGGCGGCACGTACGGCAAACTGGCGAAAAATTAGTGGGACAGAGGGTATATTGACCCCCCGCCTGGCATACATTTTAGCAGGTATAGTCGGGGGGAAGGCGCATGCTGGGAAACTTTCGCCAGAATATGAACGAATACTTCCGCGCCAACATCGTCGCCTATTTTTTCATGACCCTCATCTTCGTCATCGGCGTCGCCGTCGGCGCCCTGGCCGTCAAAACGCTGCCGGAAGACCAGAAACTTGAGCTCATCGGCTACCTAAAAATCTTCTTCCAGGGACTGGTCCAGGGACCGGGGACGGTCGACACGCCCGCCCTGTTCAGCACCGTCGCCTTGAGCAGCGTCAAGACCATCGGCTTGATATGGCTTTTGGGCTTCACGGTCGTAGGCATTCCCTTCGTCCTCTTCATCGTCTTCACCCGCGGCTTCGTCATCGGCTTCACCGTCGGGTTCCTCGTCAACGAATACATCATGAAAGGCCTGGCTTTCGCGCTGGCGTCCGTTCTGCCCCACAATTTCTTCGCCGTTCCCGCCCTGCTGGTCGCGGGCGTCGCGGCGACCTCTTTCTCCCTGCTGCTGGTCCGGCGCAAACAGCGAGCCAAAACCAGCCTCCTGTACGAATCGGTGGGCTACACGGTGCTTTGCCTGCTGATGCTGGCGCTGATGCTGGTGGCCGCCGTCATCGAAGTTTACATCTCACCGGTTTTCATGAAGCTCGTCGCCGGCCTGCTGCTGAAACAGTAGGCGCTGTGCCGCCGTACGTCCAGCCCTTCCGCAGCCGTCGGCTTGTCCGGCGGTTTTGTTTTTTTTCGCCCCATTAATTTACATTGCCGGGAATATCCAAAACAAAATGTGAATAAGTATGATATTAAGTTAAGCCGTGGAAAGAGGGTGGGGGAGATGATCGTCGGCCTCTCGCGGCGGCGCGTCTCCCGGAGAGTCATGACAGCTCTCAAGGCGATGGCGCTGGCGGTTATGATTTTTTACATGCTGCCGAAGCTGTTGGGGTTTTTCTGGCAATTTAACCAGCCGCTACCCAAGATAAGGGATAACCATATTATGGAAAAACCATTGCGGGTAATTTCCGAATTTGTGGAGATAATTTAGTTTACGAAAAAAATAAGAAAATCTATTATTTTCGACAGGAAAAGAAAGGAAAACTGGCACCTGATGTTGAATAATACCACCCACTGTTAGATTGTGCGTCGGGACCGGAAATTTTGCCAAGAGAAAAAGGTGATTTGAATGGAAGGTTACGTAAACGAGTTTATTCAATATCTGGCGGTGGAACGGGGGCTGGCCCAGAACACCCTGGAGTCTTACGGCCGCGACCTCAGGCAGTTTCAGGCCTATTTACACAACGGCCAACTGGACTTCATCAAAGACTCGAGCCGCAGCACCATTCTCGCCTATCTTAACAACCTGCAGACCAAGGGCAGGGCTGTTTCGACGATTTCCCGCAATCTCGCCGCCATCAAATCATTCTACCAGTACCTCGTAAGGGAGCGCTATCTCGAGAAGGACCCCGCCGCCCATCTCGAATCTCCCAAATTGGAGAAAAAGCTGCCCAAAATCCTCACCATCTCCGAGGTGGAGGAGCTGCTCAAGCAGCCCAATACCTTCCTGCCCACCGGGCTGAGGGACAAAGCGATGCTGGAGCTTCTCTACGCCACCGGCATCAGGGTCTCCGAGCTCATCTCCCTCAACATCTCCGACATAAACCTGGACATGGGGTACATCAAGTGCTACGGCAAGGGCGCCAAGGAGCGGATCGTGCCGCTCGGCTCCATCGCCGCCAAGTGCGTCCAGGAATACATCGGCAAAGGCCGGCCGAAGCTGGTCCGTACATACGAAGAAGCCGCCCTGTTCGTCAACCACCACGGCAACCGGCTGACCAGGCAGGGCTTCTGGAAGATAATCAAGAAATACGCCCAGGAAGCCACCATCAACAAGGAAATCACCCCGCACACCCTGCGGCATTCCTTCGCCACCCACCTTCTGGAGAACGGCGCCGACCTGCGCTCGGTGCAGGAGATGCTCGGACACGCGGATATTTCCACCACCCAGATTTACACCCACGTAACCAAGAACCGCCTCAAGGAAGTGTATGACAAGGCCCACCCCCGCGCATGATAAAAACAAAGCTTGAGGTGGAGAGACAGAATTGTTCACACGCATCGTCATCGTCGTAATGGACAGTGTCGGCGCCGGCGCGTTGCCCGACGCCGCCGAATACGGTGACCTCGGGGCCGATACCCTGGGTAACATAGCCCGCTGTCACGGCGGGCTTTTTTTGCCGACCATGGCCTCGCTGGGACTTGGCTGCATCCGGCCACTGGAAGGGGTCGTTCCTGCCGAGCGGCCGTTGGCGAGCTACGGCAAGATGGCCGAGGTATCGAAAGGCAAGGATACCACCAGCGGCCACTGGGAAATGGCCGGCTGTCCGCTGTTCCAGCCCTTTCCCGTCTACCCGTACGGCTTCCCGGGCGAGGTCGTCGCCCGGATAGAAGCCCTCACCGGCCGCAAAGTCATCGGCAACAAGGCCGCCTCCGGCACCGAAATCATCGCCGAACTCGGCGAAGAACACCTGCGGACCGGTGCGCTCATCGTCTACACCTCGGCCGACAGCGTCCTCCAGATCGCCGCCCACGAAGAAGTCGTACCGGTGGACAAGCTGGGGGCGATCGCACGCCGGGTGAGGGAAGAGGTCTGCCGCGGCGAGCACGCCGTCGGCCGGGTCATCATCCGGCCCTTCGTCGGCGCCCCCGGCCGGTTCGTGCGTACCGCCAACCGCCACGACTACAGCCTTGAGCCGCCCGCGCCGACGGTGCTCGATCGCCTGCAGGCTTCCGGCCGCATGACGGTCGGCGTCGGCAAAATCGGCGACATCTTCGCCGGCCGCGGTCTCACCGCCTCACATCCCACCAGATCCAACGACCATGGCATGGCCACCCTCGAAGCTTTGGTGCGCGAAGAGCGCCGCGAAGGCCTTATCTTCGCCAACATGGTCGAGTTCGACAGCAATTACGGCCACCGCAACGACTGCCGCGGTTACGCGCGGGCCCTCGAACGGCTGGACGGGCAGTTCGCCCTCCTCCTGCCGCATCTGGCCGCCAGCGACCTGCTGATCATCACCGCCGACCACGGCTGCGACCCGACCGTCGCCGGCACCGACCACACCCGCGAATACGTGCCCCTCCTCGTCTACGCCCCCGGCCGGACCGGCCGCAGCCTCGGCGAGCGCGCCACCTTCGCCGATCTGGCGGCGACGGTGGCGGAAAACTTCGCCCTGGAGCCTCTGCCTTACGGCAGGAGCTTCCTCGGCGAGATAACGGGGTGAACCAAAGCATGCGCATCGTTGACATCATCCTCGACAAACGCGATGGCCGCGAATTGGCGGCCGCGGCAATAGAAGAACTTATCGGCGCCTACACCGCCGGCGATATACCCGATTACCAGATGGCCGCCTTCCTGATGGCCGTTTTTTTCCGCGGCATGACCGCCGCCGAAACCGCCGCCCTCACGCTCGCCATGGCCAAATCCGGAGCGACGGTCGACCTCGGCGACGTCCCCGGCGTCAAGGTCGACAAACACAGCACCGGCGGCGTTGCCGACACCACCACCCTCGTGCTCGCGCCGCTGGTGGCGGCGGCCGGTGTGCCGGTGGCGAAAATGTCCGGCCGCGGCCTTGGTTTTTCCGGCGGCACTATCGACAAACTTGAGGCCATCCCCGGGTTCCGCACTGCCCTCAGCAGCGAAGAATTCCTCGCCAACCTCGGCCGCATCGGCGTGGCCATCACCGGCCAAACTCCCGACATCGCCCCGGCCGACGGCAAGCTGTACGCTCTCCGTGACGTCACCGGCACCATCGAAAGCATACCCCTTATCGCCTCGTCGGTCATG
Organism: Sporomusaceae bacterium; assembly: GCA_022839045.1. The sequence goes on along the minus strand of JALHDI010000011.1, from coordinate 35,876 downwards.
AGCAAAAAGATCGCCGCCGGCGCCGACAAAATCCTCCTCGACGTCAAAACCGGCAGCGGCGCCTTCATGAAAACGCCCGAACAGGCCTTCAAACTGGCGGAAACGATGGTCGGCATCGGGTCACTGGTCGGCCGCGAAACCATGGCCGTCATCTCCACCATGCACGAACCCCTCGGCCTGGCGGTCGGCAACAGCCTGGAGGTCGCCGAGGCCATCGACATCCTGGCCGGCACCGGCGGCGCCCCCGAACTGCGCGAAGTGTGCCTGACCCTCGGGGCCTACATGCTCGTGATGGCCGGCCGGGCTGCCGACTTCGCCGCCGGCTACCGCGAACTCGCCGCCCTGCTTGACAGCAAGGCGGCCCTGGCAAAATTCGCCGCCCTCGTCGCCGCCCAGGGCGGCAACTCCGACATCATCGCCAACCGCGCCCTCCTGCCGCTGGCCGCCATCCGCCACAGCGTCCCCTGCCAGGCGGCCGGCATCGTGCAGTCCATCGACGCCGCCCGCATCGGCTACGCCGCCATGCTCCTCGGCGCCGGCCGCGAATACAAGGGCCAGCAGATCGACCTCGGGGCCGGGCTCGTCATGCACTGCCGCATCGGTGACAAGCTGGCGAAAGGCCAGCCGCTCGCCACCCTCTACACCGCCGAACCCGCCAGGGTAGCGCCAGCCGCGGCCGCCGTCGCCGCCGCGGTCGCTATCGGACCGGAAAAAGCCGCCAGGCCGAAACTCATCCTCGGCACGGTGACCTCCACTGGCATAGACTTGGCGTAAAAACAAACGCCTAAATGAATATCAAAGCCGCCGCTCCAAAGCAGCGGCTTTTTTGCGCCTTCAGGCAAGCGAAGCAGCCGCGCGATAATCCGCCGCCGTCCGGATATCCTAAAACAGGGAAGCGAAGCGGCGCGCCGCAGAGTAAAACACCTCATAACTGTCGGAGGCGGAGGGCATGTCCCACAGACGTCCGGGCACGGTTATCCTCAAAGGCACGCTCGTACTGACGGCGGCCGGCATCATCGTGAAAATCATCGGGTCGCTCAACTGGGTCATTCTCTCGCGCGTCCTCGGCGGCGAAGGGATGGGGCTCTATCAGATGGCCTACCCGATATACCTTCTGGCGCTGAGCGTCTCGTCCGCCGGCATCCCCGTGGCCGTATCGATCATCACCGCCGAACGGGTCGCCGGGCAGGACTACCGGGGAGCGCGGCGCATCTTCCGGGTCGCGGCCTGCCTACTGGCGGCGACCGGTGCTGTTTTCAGCCTGCTGATGTATTTCGGCGCCGCCTGGCTGATCGAGGAGCGGTTCATCCGCGACGCCCGGGCTTATCATTCGCTCGTCGCCCTGGCGCCTGCCATATTTCTCGTCACCCTCCTCGCCGCCTTCCGCGGCTATCTTCAGGGCTGGCAGATCATGACCCCGACCGCCCTGTCCCAGGTCGGCGAACAGGTGCTCAGGGTCGTAACCATGTTGGTCCTCGCCACCCTCCTCGCCCCGCGGGGCGTAGAGTACGCCGCCGCCGGGGCCACCTTCGGCGCGGCTCCCGGGGCGCTCGCCGGCCTGCTGGTCATGATCTTCTTCTACTGGCGGCACCGCGCGCGGCTATCGCGGGAGGCAACCCCCGCCGTCACCGCCACGGCCACCCCGGCCATAGGGATAATTCGCCGCATCCTCGGCCTGTCGCTGCCGATATCCGCCTCTAGCGTCATGCTGCCGGTCGTCGCCAACCTCGACCTCCTCATCGTACCCCGGAGGCTGGAGGCGGCCGGCTACTCAGTGGCGACGGCTACGGAACAGTTCGGCTACCTCACCGGCATGGCCGTGCCGCTCGCAGGCCTTGCAACCGTGCTCACCGGCGCCCTCGCCACCAGCATCGTCCCGGCGATCTCCGAAGCCTGCGCCCGCGGCGACTGCGAGCGGCTGTACAGGCGCACCGCCGCCGGCTTCCGCCTTGCCAACATCGTCACCGTTCCGGCCGCGGTCGGCGTCTTCATACTGGCCGAACCGCTTACCACGATGCTCTATCACGCCCCTGCGGCCGCGCCGGCGGTAGGAACGCTCGCCTTCAGCATCCTTTTCCTCGGCATCCACCAAGTATCCACCGGGATACTTCAGGGCATGGGACGAACCCTCGTCCCCGCCGTCAACATGACCCTCGCGGCCGTCGTCAAGGTCGGCCTCAACTGGACGCTCACCGCCGTCCCCAGCCTGGGCATCACCGGTGCCGCCTGGGCCACGGTCGCCGACACCATTCTGGCGGCGCTGCTCAACATGTACTTCATCAGGCGGCACACCGGCTTCAGCCTCGACCTGAGGGCGCTGCTCAAAAGCGCAGCCTCGGCCGCAATAATGGGCGGAGCCGTATTCGGCGCTCACCGCTTCCTCGTCGTCGCGGCTCACAGCAACACCCTGGCGACCACGGCCGCCATCGCCGTCGGCGTCGGCGTCTACGGTCTTTGCATGCTGTCCGTCGGCGGAATCAGGGCAACAGACATAAAGATGGTGCCGCTGGCCGGCGATTATCTGTTAAAAATTCTCGTCGCCTTCCGCCTGCTAAAGCACAACAACCCCGGCTGACGACGCCCGATGCTTTCAATTACCAAGTGTAAGCGCTATTTCTCCTGGACACGCTAGAAACAAAAGCGGAAAAGGGGTGTTCATTCAATGAGGCGACTGCGCCCTGCGGCCCTTTTGACTCTTCTGCTGTTCATCGCCGCCATCATCGTCGCTCCCTGTCTGGCGGCCGCCGCCCCCGCGCCCAAGGCTCCGGCCCGTACTCCGTTGGAAACCACGGCGGTATCGGCCATCCTCATGGACGGCAACGGCAACATCCTGTACGAGAAAGACCCCCACAAACAGTTACCGCCGGCGAGCGTAACCAAAGTAATGACCTTATTGTTAGGTATCGAAGCGATCGAACAGGGGCGCCTCAAACTCACCGACCAGATATACACGAGCGAAAACGCCTGGCGGCAGGGTGGCTCGCAAATCTGGCTCGAACCCGGCGAAGCCATGACGGCCAAAGAAATTCTCACCGCCGTGGCGGTCGTGAGCGCCAACGACGCGGCCGTCGCCCTGATGGAGCACATTTACGGCAGCGAATCGGCCGCCGTCGACGCCATGAACCGCCGCGCCGAGGAACTCGGTCTCCAGAACACCTGTTTCGTCAACGTGAACGGCCTGCCGGCCACCGGCCATTACATGAGCGCGTACGACACCGCCGTCATCGCCGCCGAAGCCGTCAAACACCCACTCTACATGGAACTATGCGGCATCAAGGAACACTGGCTGCGCGACGGCAAAAACTGGCTGGTCAACACCAACAAACTGCTGTGGTGGTATAAAGGCGGCGACGGGCTCAAGACCGGCTGGACGGAAGACGCCAAATACTGTTTCGTCGGCACCGCCAAACGCGACAACCTCCGCCTGATCGGCGTCGTCTTCGCCACCCCCGAGCCGCGGTCCCATCTGCGGGAGAGCATGAAGCTGATGGACTGGGGCTTCGCTAACTACACCGCCGTACCGATCGTCGACAAGGGGGCTGTGGTCGAACGGCTGAGGATCAGCAAAGGGACGGAGCGCGAGGTATCACTGGTGGCCAAGGAAGACCTCAACCTCACGCTGCCCAAAGGACAGCAGAAAAACCTCCAGAAGCAGGTCCTCAGCGACGGCAGCCTCAAGGCGCCGGTGGAAGCTGGGCAGAAGTGCGGCGAACTGGTAGTGCTCAAAGACGGCAAAGAGATCGGCAAGGTCGACCTTGTCGCCGAAAAAGCGGTCGCCAAAGCCGGCTTCCTGCGGATAATGCAGGACATGTTCGGAACACTCTTCAATCTGGCCAAATAAATTCGCAGCGGGCCTTGCGCCCGCCTCTTTTTTTGCCCATTTCCCGCCAACGGCGAAATTCGCAACCCTTGCAGGAAAAATTTTCCTGGTAGCGAAATGTAGATATAAATGTAGGCATGCGGGAGGTAGGAAATTGAATATCAGCACTCAAGTCAAACAAGGCGTACTCGTAGTCAGGGTCGAAGGAGAACTCGACATGCACGTAGCCGGCGAGTTCCGGCAGAAGATCGACGAAGCCCTCGAAACCGGCGGCATCCGTCACGTCATCCTCAGCCTCAAAGGAGTCACCTTCGTCGATAGCTCGGGCCTGGGAGCCATCCTCGGCCGCTATAAAAAGATCAGCGCCAACGGCGGTCAACTGCTGGCAGCCAACATCAGGCCCCAGGTAGCGAGGGTGTTCGAACTGTCGGGGCTGCTGAAGATAATCAGGACGTTCGGCACTGAGGCCGAAGCCCTGAATAGTCTGTGAGGAGGACAACCATGGCGAGCAAGAACCAGATCAGAATGTCGTTCCCCAGCAGCAGCGAAAACGTCGGCATAGCCCGGGTGACCGCCGCCGCCTTTGCCTCGCAGCTCGACCTCACCTTGAACGATATCGAGGAAATCAAAGTCGCCGTGTCGGAGGCGATAACCAACGCCGTCATCCACGGCTACGGGGACAAAGAGGGCGAGGTCGAATTCACCCTCTCACTCGACGGCGACCGGCTGGAGTTCGTCGTCACCGACCACGGCAAAGGCATCGCCGACGTCGAGCAGGCCAGGCAGCCCTCCTTCTCCACGGACCCCGAGCGGATGGGCCTGGGCTTTGTCTTCATGGAATCGTTCATGGATGAACTGAGCGTCGAATCCGCCGTCGGGAAAGGGACGACCATCAGGATGACAAAAAGAGTAGCCGCCCCGCCGGCTCATTAGGCAGGCGCCTATGTTTGCCGACGAGAAAATCGGCGTGCTGCTGGCGAAGGCCCAGGGAGGAAGCCGGGACGCCAAAGAACTGCTCATCGAGAAAAATCTCAACCTTGTGCGCAGCATCGTCCACCGCTTCACCGGGCGCGGGTACGAATGGGACGATCTCTTCCAGATAGGCTGCATCGGTCTCATCAAAGCGATCGAGCGCTTCGATCCGGCTTTCGGCGTCAAGTTCTCCACCTACGCCGTGCCGATGATAATCGGCGAAATCCGGCGCTTCATCCGCGACGATAGCCCGGTCAAGGTCAGCCGGCCGCTCAAAGAGCTTGCCTACAAGGTCCACCGGGCCCAGGAGAAATTGCAGGGCAGCCTCGGCCGCGAGCCGACGATCGGCGAAGTGGCCGAAGAGCTTGCCCTTTCCCCCCAGGATATCGCCGAAGCCCTTGAAGCCGTTCAGCCGCCCGCCTCGCTTTACGACCAGACCTTTTTCGAAGACGGCGATCCCCTGCATCGCATGGATCAGATCGGTTACGATCCGGGTCACGACGTCGCCGCCATCGACAACCTCGCGCTTAGGGAAACACTATCCCGGCTGCCGCCGCGCGAGCGACTAGTCATCCAACTGAGATTTTTCGAAGACAAAACCCAGTCGGAAATCGCCCGCCTCATCGGCCTGTCCCAGGTGCAGGTATCGCGGATAGAAAAGCAGGCTCTGCGATTGATAAAGGAATACCTCCAGACTTCCTGAATTCGGAAGTCTTATTTCTTGTCGGCCCGCGGCATAATAACGTCAGAGGTGACAAACATGGTTAGCGCCAAGCGATGGTGGGTCGCCCTCCTGATGGTAGCGCTGCTCACGGCCGGAGGCGTGGCCGCATGGGTATACTACATTCATCCTTCCCCCCGGACGCCCGCCCGGGCCCGCCAGGTTATGGCGACGGAACCTGACCGTTATTACGTCCGGTCATCGCAAAACAGCGAACAAACATTGAGGCATAAAACGGCGAAAACGGCGCAGACTATGGACCGTAGCACACAATCAAACAGCAAGGGGGCAGAATAATGGGTGTCGTAAAAGTCATCGAGCTCGTCGGCACTTCCCGTCAGAACTGGACGGACGCCGTCGACAACGCCGTAAACGAGGCGTCGAAAACCATCGACGACATACTGGGCGTCGAAGTGACCAATTTCACCGCCAATATCGACAACGGCCGCATCGCCGAATACAAAGCCGACGTAAAGATCGCTTTCCACGTCCACTAACCGCATACCTGAAGGGTGCCGCCAGGCACCCTTTCGTTTTTGCGGCGCGAATTAATTGTTCTGTTGCCGGCAAGAATAAAGGCGGAGGTGAGCGGCGTGTCCGTCAGCGACGGCAGGCAAGGACAGCAGGAGTTCCAGAAATGGTACCAGGCTCGTTTCAACCAGGTCAAACCCAAGCCGCCCATTCTGAAAAACGCCCTGTGGGCCTTCGTGGTTGGCGGCCTTATTTGTACCCTCGGGCAAGTCATCCAGACCTACTTCGTCGGCATCGGCTTTTCGCAAAAGGAAGCGGCTGGGCCCACGTCGGCGGTCCTCATCTTCCTGTCGGCCCTCTTCACCGGACTCGGCGTCTACGATGAACTGGGCCGCAAGGCCGGTGCCGGTTCGATCGTTCCCATCACCGGTTTCGCCAACTCCATCGTCGCTCCCGCCATGGAGTTCAAGCGGGAAGGGTATGTATTCGGCGTCGGGGCGAAAATGTTCGTCATCGCCGGGCCGGTCATCGTTTACGGCCTCGTGACGGCCGTCGCCATCGGCCTGATACATTGGGCACTTCGTTAGGGAGGGCAGTACTTGAACAAAAAGAGCGGCAAGCAGACAATAGCCTATGCCGCCCCGCCCGTTCTGGCCTCGGCGGCCACCATCGCCGGGCCGATGGAAGGGGAGGGACTGCTGGGCGGGCAGTACGACAGGATTCTCGAAGACAGCCTTGCCGGCCAGGACAGCTGGGAGAAGACCGAATCGCTGATGCTCGAATGGGCCCTAAGGACGGCGGTCAACAGAACGGGCGGCACTCTCGGCGACATCGACTTCATCCTCGCTGGCGACCTTCTCAATCAGCTCATGTCAGCCCATTTCGCGGTCCGCAGCCTCGGCCGCCCGTTCCTCGGCCTGTACGGTGCCTGCTCGACCATGGCTGAGAGCCTGCTGCTCGGCGCGGTCCTCATCGACGGGGGATTCGCCGCCAGGGTCGCGGCGGCAGTATCCAGCCACCACGACGCCGCCGAGCGGCAGTACCGCTATCCCACCGAGCTGGGCGTACAGCGTCCGCCGCTGGCGCAATGGACGGTGACCGGCGCCGGGGCGGTTGTCCTGGTCCGCGAAGGCGACGGCCCTAAGATCACGGCGGCCACCATCGGCAAGGTGGTGGACGCCGGACTCAAAGACCCGAACGCCATGGGGCCGGCCATGACCCCCGCGGCCGCCGACACCCTTTGGCAGCACCTGCAGGACACCGGCAGGGCGCCGAATTACTACGACATCATCCTGACCGGCGACCTCGGCCAGGTCGGCAAGACGCTGCTCATTCAGCTCATGCAGGAAAAGGGGGTGGACATCGCCGCCAACTACGAAGACTGCGGACTGATGATCTACAGGGAGGACCAGGACCCGCACTCGGGCGCCAGCGGTTGCGCCAGCTCGGCCCTCGTGCTGTGCGGCCACGCCTTCCCGCTGCTCGTCACCGGGCGGCTCAAACGCATCCTGCTTATCGGCACAGGCAGTCTCCACAGCACAACCTCGTACCAGCAGAAGGAGTCCATCCCCGCCATCGCCCATGCCGTGGCCATCGAAGCGTAGAGGAGGAAAACACTTGCAGGCATACTTAATGGCCTTCGTCATCGGCGGTCTGATCTGCGTCATCGGCCAGATCATCATGGACCTCACCCCGCTTACCCCCGCCCATGTCCTCGTACTGTTCGTCGTGGTGGGCGGCGTAATGAGCGGCCTTGGCCTGTACCAGCCCCTCGTCGAAATGGGGGGGGCGGGGGCGACGGTACCGCTGCCCGGCTTCGGCCATGCCCTGGTCAGCGGCACCATCGAAGAAATCAACAAAGCCGGTCTCGCCGGCGTCTTCAGCGGCGCTCTGAAAGCGTCCGCCTTCGGAGTAACAGCCGCCGTGGTCTTCGGACTGCTGGCCGCCGTAACCTTCAACCCTAAGGGTTAGGGGGAAGTCCATGCTGTCCGTCGATCTCGTAGGCTTAATACTCACCGTCTGTCTCACCGGGCTGCGCTACCCCCACTGGGTCCTCGGCGCGGCCGTCGTCCACGACCTGGGGTCTTTACTCGCGGCCCTCTTGTTTCAGGGGCGCGTCGATGCCATCATCGCCGCCGGCGCCTTCGGTACGACAGCCGTCAGCGGCGTAAAGGCGGGCGTGCCGACGGTGGCGGTGGCGCTCGGCGGGCCGCTGGCCAACTATCTTGTCGGCGCGAGCTTCGGCGGTTCAACCTGGGAAAAAACCGCCAACCTGCTCAACCCCGGGGCGGCGCTGAAACAGCCTTTCGCCGTCGTGAACCTGCGGCTGGCGATTCTTTCGGCCATCGTTGCCCTCTGGCAGTTTATCTGAATGCGGGGAGATATTAATGAGAAATTCGGTACGGAGATCCGGTAGCCAGTACGGACGCCGCCGGGATGAAGAATACGGCCGCGATGAAGGCGAGCCGAAACGTGGCGTAAGCCGCGAGCAGGACTCCGACAGCCTGATAGCCGACATGGCCAAAGGTTTCGTCGAAGCCCAGGCCAAGATCGCCGGCGCACCGGCAGGCGGGCCGGACCGGGAAATGCTCGCCATGCTCGAGAAAATCAGCCGTCAGTTGTCACAACTGCAGAGCACGCCGGCCGGCGGCCAGCAAGCCGGTGGTCAGGAGCAGGGGGGGCAGCAGCCTCAGCAAGCTGCCGGGCAGGGCAAAGCCGGCCAGCAGGAGGAACTGAGCGCGCTTTTCAGCCAACTGCTGGCCGGAAACAAAGCAGGCGGCGGCAGCGGACAGCAGAATGCCTCCCAGCAGGGTGCTGGCACTCAGCAGGGTGCTGGCACCCAGCAGCGGTCCGGCGACGTGCAGCCGGCCGGCGGCAGCGGACAGCAGTCCGTTCAGAGCGGCAACAAACAAACGGGCGGGCAGGCGGCAGGCGGCGAAAAAGCATCTTCGGCCCAAACGGCCGCCCAGGCGCTCGCCCAAGCCCAGTACGAGCTTGCCAACGAACTTGAAGCGAGCCTTGCAAAACTCAAACAAGTCATCAGCGAGAGCGAAAAACTGGCCGACAAAATCAGCAACCTGCTCGGCCAGGAAAGCGGCTCCCGCCAGACATGAGGTGAATTTATTGACAGATAAAGTCAGGATAATCATCGTCACCGACGGCGACCGCTGTGCCCAGCACGTCGTGGAAAACATCGCCGCCGAACTTGGCCTGCGGTGCATATCGGCTTCAGGAGGCAACCCGACCCCGATCAGCGGCCGGGAAATCGTCGACCTGGTCAAAACCGTCCCCCATGACCCGGTGCTGGTCATGTTCGACGACCGCGGCCGCCGCGATAAAGGCAAGGGCGAAACGGCCATGGAATATGTAGCCTCCCATCCCGACATCGAAGTGCTCGGGGCGGTGGCGGTAGCCTCCAACACCACCGGCATCCAGGGTGTCGCCGCCGACGCCTGCATCAGCGGCGATGGGCAGGTGGTGGACAACGCCGTTGATAAATACGGCGAGGAAAAAGTGACCGGCCGCGACCGGACGATCGTCAACGGCGACACCGTCGACGTGCTCAACGAAGTGGATGTTCCGGTCATCATCGGCGTCGGCGACATCGGCAAGATGGATAAGGCTGACGACATCCGCCGCGGGGCGCCGGTCACCCGCAAAGCCATCGAGGAGATATTGAAACGGAGTGGCGTCAGCTATGCAAGAAGCACGTAAAATAGAAAGCGACATCGACAAAAACACCAACTACCTCAAAGACCTCCTCGGCGTCGGCGAAAGCTTCGACGTCATATTCCGCGAGTTCAAGATCGGCCGGCGGCGGGCGGCGACCTTCTCCATCAACGGCATGACCAACGACGTCGTCCTCACCAACGTCTACCAAGCTGTGATGAACTGCCATCCCGAAGAACTCAGCATCAACACCCTCAACAAAGTGTTCTATCAGCGGCTGCCCCACTCCCAAGTCAAGCTCATCGACAATATGAACGACGCGCTCGTCAGCATGCTGTCGGGTGAAATGCTCCTCTTCATCGAAGGCGAGGAACAGGTCATCGTCGTCGACGCCCGCGCCTACCCGGTGCGCTCGCCATCGGAATCGAACATCGAAAAGGTGACCAGAGGCTCGCGCGACTCGTTCGTCGAAACCATCCCCTTCAACTCGTCCCTCATCCGCCGTCGCCTCCGCGACGCCAACCTGCGCTTCGAAATCGTCAAAATAGGCGCCCGCTCCAAAACCGACGTCGCCGTCTGCTACATCAAGGACATCACCGACACCGGACTGGTGGAAACGGTCAAGAAAAGGCTCAACGACATCGCCATTGACGGCGTGCCGATGGCGGAAAAAGCGGTCGAAGAATTCATCACCCGCGGCAGCAAATGGAACCCTTTGCCCAAGGTTCGCTACACCGAACGCCCCGACGTCGCCGCCGTCCACCTCCTCGAAGGCCACGTCTGCCTGATCGTCGACACTTCGCCAAGCATCATCATCCTCCCGACCACCTTCTGGCACCATGTCCAGCATGTCGAGGAATTCCGCCAGAACATGACCGCCGGCACCTTCCTGCGCATGGTCCGCCTGGGGGCGGTGCTGCTGTCGTTGCTGCTGCCGCCCCTATGGCTCGCCTTCGCTCTCCAGCCGCGGCTGCTGCCGGAAACGCTCGCATTTCTCGGGCCGCGCGACCCGGGCGTTATTCCCCTCGGCTTCCAGTTCCTCCTGGCCGAATTCGGCGTCGAGATGGTGCGGATGGCCACCGTCCATGTTCCCTCGGCCCAGTCGACCGCACTCGGCTTCATCGGTGCCTTCATGCTCGGCGAATTCGCCAGCCGTGTCGGACTGTTCGGCAATGAAGCCATCTTCTACATCGCCGTCGCCACCGTCGGCACCTTCGCCACCCCCAGCGTCGAACTGGCCATGGCGGTCAGGCTGTTCCGCATTTTTCTCCTTGTACTCGTCATCGCCTTCAAATTGCCCGGCCTGCTCGCCGGAGTCGCCTTCGTCCTGCTTGTCACGGCGATGACCAAATCCTTCGGCGTGCCTTACCTGTGGCCGGCCGTGCCCTTCAACTACAAAGCCATGAAAGACGTCATCTTTAGGCTGCCGTTGCCCAGCAAGCTGCTAAGGCCGGCGGTGCTCAAGCCCCAGGACCCCGACCGCCTCGAGGACAACAGGCCGGGGCGGCAGGGCGGCGCCAAACAGAAAGACGGGGACAAAGAATAAAAAAACCCGCCACACAGGCGGGTTTTTCTACTTGCCGCGGTAATACTCGCGGATCTCGCCAAGGCTCTCGTTGAGACTGCTCACCTGCTCCTCGGCCGCCCCCTGGCTTTCGGCGTTGACGGCATCCTTAAGCTGCTTCACGTGAGCGTGGGTGGTCGTCACCGGGCCGAGCACGCCAAACTGCTCCATGGCCGGTTTGGCGTTGTTCCAGGTATCCTCGAGCCCCTTGACCTTCGACGCCGCCTTGCTCCAGTTCTTATCCGCCACATAAAAGCTGACGCTGCGGACGGCGTTGCCGACGGCGATCAGGTCGGCGACGGGGGACAACTTATACGACTTGCCGATGTCGCTGACGCCGCCCATGAACTTGTTCAAATTCTCGTACGAAACGGTTATCTTTTTGTCCAATATGCTGGTCGCCAGCTTGCCGACCGCTTCGTCGGCGTCCTTCACGCCCTTTTTGTCGCCCACCGCCTCCTTGGTCTGCTGCCAGACGGCCTGGAGATTATAGAGCCCCGCCTCGGCCTGCTGCCAGTTCTCCTTGTTGATTCCCTCGAATACAGTACCGGCGATCGCCTCCAGATCGTAAAGCAGGGCGGGGGCGGAGGTGAAGCGCTCCATCACGGGCGGATTGGGCTTGGCGTCGCTCGGTTTTCCGGCCGGCCCGATCTCCGGCTTCTTAGCCGGTCCCATGAGGCCGCAGCCGGCCAGAACGGCGGCGGCGAAAACCGCGGCCGCGACCGCGGCGGCGAATGTCTGATAATGCCGCAAAAGCAACCCTCCTTTTCCCCTTAGCTTGTACGCCGGGCGGGGACTTTATTCCTCGACGGGGGATATTGACACCGCCCGGCGTATATACTAAAATGAAACCAATTAAATACCCGTGTTGTATAGAGGCGCGGGCTATTATCAGTACTTGCGGCGAGCTGGCCGAAGCGATGAGCCGCAGGGAAAGGAATACCCGCCGAAGCCGGTGTTTTCAGGCAGAAAACCCGGCTGGGCTTGTGGCTGAATAAGCACAAGACTGTCATCCGGCGTATCCGCGCCGGATGGAGCGCTATCTCACCGGCAATGATGTCTTTTTGAAGACGTGCGGTTGTGAGGTAGCTCGCAGCCGCTTTTGTATTTTGTATTCGCCAATACCGTCAACACCGAAAGGAGAAATACCCATGAACCTTCACGGTACCATGCGCATCAACCAGGCCGGCCATCTGGAAATCGGCGGTTGCGACACGGTGGAACTGGCCCGCCAGTTCGGCACCCCCCTCTACGTCATGGACGAAGCCCTGCTTCGCGAGAATTGCCGCGCCTACGTCGAATCCTTCCAGAAACACTACCCCAACGCGGAAGTGATATACGCCAGCAAGGTATTCTCCACCATGGCGATGTGCCGGCTGGTGGCCGACGAGGGCATGGGCCTCGACGTCGTCTCCGGCGGCGAACTGTACACCGCCCTCGCCAGCGGTTTTCCGGCAAGCCGCATCTATTTCCACGGCAACAACAAATCGCCCGAGGAACTGGAAATGGCCCTGGAGGCCCGCGTCGGCCGCTACGTCGTCGACAACTTCTGCGAGATGGATCTCCTGAACGAACTCGCCCGCCAGCGTAAAACCAAAGCCAAAATCCTCATCAGGGTATCGCCAGGCATCGACGCCCACACCCACCATTACATCAAAACCGGCATGATCGACTCCAAATTCGGCCTCGCCATCGCCAACGGCCAGGCGCTGATGGGCGTCGAAAAGGCGCTGGGCATGAAAAACCTTGAATTCAAAGGTATCCATTGCCACATCGGCTCGCAAATCTTCGACCTCAACTCCTACAAAGAAGCGGCCGCCACCATGATGGCCTTCGTCAAAGAGATCAAGGCCAAAACCGGCTACGCCTGCGAAGAACTCAATCTCGGCGGCGGCCTCGGCATCTACTATACCGAAGGCGACGCCCCCCAGCCGATCGGCGAACTCGTCGCCCTCATGACGAAAACGGTGCGTGATGCGGCAGCCGCTTACAACCTGCCCCTGCCGAAGATCATCGTCGAGCCCGGCCGGTCGATCGTCGGCGAAGCCGGCGTCACCCTCTACACCATCGGCTCGGTCAAAGACATCCCGGGGATTCGCAAATACGTGGCCGTCGACGGCGGCATGACCGACAACCCGCGTCCCGCCCTCTACCAGGCCAAATACGAAGCCGTCCTCGCCAACAAGATGAACGTTCCCGGCGAAGAAATCGTCTCCGTCGCCGGCAAATGCTGCGAGTCGGGCGACATGCTCATCTGGGACATCGAACTGCCGCCCACCGTCCCCGGCGACATCCTCGCCGTATCCTCCACCGGCGCCTACAACTACTCCATGGCCAGCAACTACAACCGCAACCGCCGCCCGGCCGTGGTCTTCGCCTGCGGCGGCAAGGCCGAACTGGTCGTGAGGCGGGAAAGCTACGAAGACCTCATCCGCAACGACATCGTCCCGGAACGGATGCAGAATAAAGTAGCCTGTCTGGCCTAAAAGAACACCTGCCATTTGGGACCCGGCACACAACGGGTCCTTTTATTTTGCATCGGCGGGTTTTTCTAGTATAATTTAAAAGTGAAGTCTGAAAGCGGGGGACAGCGCCATGAACAACGACCCTGCTTCACTGCTCGCCGCCCACCCCCATGCGCCGCTCCTGGCCGCCGTCGGCAGGCACGCCGCCGAAGCCGGCTTCCGGGTCGCCGCCGTGGGCGGGTTTGTCCGCGACCTGCTGCTGGGCATAATAAGCCAGGACATCGACATCGTCGTCGAGGGCGACGCCATCGCCTGCGCACGCCTCCTGGCCGGTCGCCTGGGCGGCGCCGTGACCAAAACCTCCCGTTTCGGCACCGCCGTCCTGATGGCAGGCGATACCCGCATCGACCTGGCGATGGCCAGGACGGAGCGCTACCCCCGCCCCGGCGCGCTGCCGGAAGTCAGCCCCGGCACGCTGGCCGACGACCTGTGGCGGCGCGACTTCACCGTCAACGCCGTCGCCCTCGGCATCGACCCTGGCTGCTTCGGCCGCCTTATCGACGACGTGGGGGGGAGGAAGGACCTCCAGGCGGGGGTTATCCGCATCCTCCATCCCGGCAGCTTCAGCGACGATCCCACCCGGATGCTGCGGGCCGTCCGCCTGGCCCACCGGCTGCATTTTTCCTTCGCCGCTTCCACCGCCGACCGCCTGCGGGAAGCGGTCAACGGGCGCCACTGGCTGACTGTCGGCTCGCACCGGCTGGGCCGGGAAATCCGGCTGCTCTTCCGGGAAAACGACTGGCCGGGGCTCTGCCGCAGCCTAGACCATTGGGGGATCTTCCGGCCCATCTTCGCCGCCGTGCTTACGGCTGCGAAACTATCCGCCCTGGCGCGCATCGACGAGGCTGCCGCCTGGCTGGGACATAGCGGCCTCGCCTTCGAACGGACGACCGTCGCGGCTCTCGTCCTCGGCGGCCGCGCCGGCTTCTGGCTCCAATGCGAAAGCGACTGCGGCCCGCCGGGCAGACTCGCCGATATCCGCAGGCTCCTCGCCGCGCCGCACGACGATATCCGCCTGCGCAGCCTGCTGGAAGATATTAACCCGGCGGTGCTTGCCTATCTCTGGATAATGTGCCAAAATGAAGAGGAACGGTCGAGACTGCAAATATCCCTGGACGGAATCAGCCGGCGCTTGCCCCGGGGGCGAGGCGGCGATTCCTGACAAGGCCGCGGCCAAAGCCGTATAAGGAGGATAATTAGTGTTTGGTTTTGACCCCGATATGGTATTCCGTATTCCCGCCCTGCTCATTGCCCTTACCGTGCACGAATACGCCCACGCCCGCGCCGCGGTATCCCTCGGCGACCCCACGCCGCGCTACGCCGGCCGGCTGACCCTCAACCCCATTCCCCACCTCGACCCGATCGGCCTCATCATGCTGTGGCTGTTCAGCTTCGGCTGGGCCAAGCCCGTCCCCATCAACCCGTTCAACCTCAGCAACGGCCGTTGGGGCATCATGACAGTCTCGCTGGCCGGACCGGGGGCAAACCTCATTATGGCGTTCATCAGCGCGCTCTTCTTCAGCGTCGTCGCCAAACTGCACATCGGCAACCCCGAGATATTCAAAGTAATCCAGTGGACCTACACCTACAACCTCATCCTCGCGGTCTTCAACCTCATCCCCGTGCCGCCGTTGGATGGGTCTCAGATCGTCTCCAGCTTCCTGCCGCCGCGCCAGGCAGACGCCTTCGAACGCATCGCCCCCTACGGGCCATTCATCCTGATGGCCCTGGTCTATCTGAAAATTATCGGGGCGGTCATCTACCCCGTCCAAGCCTTCCTCGGCAGCATCATCACCGCCATCGTAGCACTTATCGTATAGGAGGAACAGAGCAACCATGAGCAAAGGTCGCATCTTCAGCGGCATGCAGCCGTCCGGCAAATTCCACCTCGGCAACTACCTCGGGGCCTTGGAAAACTGGGTCAAGCTCCAGTACGACTACGACTGCGTCTTCTGTATCGTCGACTGGCACGCCCTCACCTCGATGTACGAGGACACCAGCAAAATCCCCGAGAACATACACGAAATGGCCCTCGACTGGCTGAGCGGCGGCCTCGACCCCGAGCGCAACATCATCTTCGTCCAGTCCCACGTCAAAGAACACGCCGAACTCCACCTGCTGCTCTCCATGATGACCCCGCTCGCCTGGCTGGAACGTGTCCCCAGCTATAAGGACAAGCTCCAGCAGCTCGGCGCGATCGGCAAAGAAATCAACACCTACGGCTTCCTCGGCTACCCCGAGCTTATGACCGCCGACATCATTCTCTACAAAGCCGACACCGTGCCCGTCGGCGAGGACCAGATCCCCCACGTCGAACTCGCGCGGGAAATCGTCCGCCGCTTCAACGGGTTCTACGGTCCCGTCTTCCCCGAGCCCCAGGTCAAACTCAGCCAGGCGTCCGTCCTGCCCGGCATCGACGGCCGCAAGATGAGCAAATCCTACGGCAACGAGATCCCCTACGCCGCCCCTCCTGAAGAACTCAAAGCCAGGGTGAGGCTGATGATCACCGACCCGCAGCGCGTCAAGAAAACCGACCCCGGCGACCCCGCGGTCTGCACCGTTTACACCTTCCACAAACTCTTCAACAAGGAAGAACTCGAAGACATCGGCGGCAAGTGCCGCACCGCCTGCATCGGCTGCGTCGACTGCAAAAAGCTCCTCGCCGAGCGGATGTCCGCAAACCTGGCCGACATCCACGCCCGCCGCGCCAACCTCGAAGCCAACCCGGCCCGGGTCAAGGAAATCCTCGTCCACGGCGCCGAACGGGCCCGCAAGGTTGCCGCCGCCACCATGGAGGAAGTCCGCGCCGCCATGCGCCTGTAAGCCATGAGTACCACCGCCGAATACAAGATCAGACTCGAAACCTTCGAAGGCCCGCTCGCCCTCCTCATGCACCTCATCGACAAAAACCAGATCGATATCTACGACATCCCCATCGCCGTCGTCACCGAACAATACCTCGCCTATATCCGGGCCATGGAACAATTCAACATCGATGTCGCCAGCGAATTCCTCGTCATGGCCGCCACCCTGTTGCAGATAAAATCCCGCATGCTGCTGCCCAAGCCGCCGGCCGCCGAGCAGCCGGCCGAGGAAGAAGACCCGCGCCAGGAACTCGTGCAGCGGCTCCTGGAATACCGCCGCTTCAAGCAGGCCGCCGCCGAACTCGAAGAAATGCTGCGCAAACGCGAACAGTTCATCGCCCGGCCGCCGGGCTATTTCGCCACCAAAATCGTCCTGCCCGAAGGCCTGCGGATCGACGACCTCATCGAAGCCTTCGCCGCCGTATGGGAAAGCGCCGTCGACGAATTCGCCTTCATCGCCCGCGAAGAAATCAGCGTCCAGGACAAAATGCAGGACATCCTCCTGCTGCTCAGAAAACAGGGCGGCCGGCTGGAATTCGCCCAGACCCTCATCCGCAGCGGCTCCCGCACCGAAATGGTGACAGCCTTCCTGGCCCTGCTGGAGCTCATTCGCCTGAAACGCATCCATATAGAACAGGAACGGAGCTTCGGGCCCATCTACCTTAGCTTGGGAGAGGTCGTGCACTGATGTTTTACCGCCACCTGAAGGGCCACGTCGAAGCCCTGCTGTTCGCGAGCGGCAACCCCGTATCCGCCGAAAAACTCGCCCAGATCCTCGAGATCGACGCCGAAAACATCGCCGCGCTCGTCGCCGAGCTTAAACACGACATGGACGCTGCCGACCGCGGGCTGACCATCCTCGACGTCGCCGGCGGCTACCAACTGTGCAGCAAACCCGAACTGGCCCCCATCATCGACAAACTCGTCGAAGTGCAGGAAGCCCGCATGTCGCTCGCCGCCATGGAAACCCTCGCCATCATCGCCTTCAAGCAGCCGGTCACCAAGCTGGAGATCGAACACATTCGCGGCGTCAAGGTCGACGGCGTAGTCACCACCCTGGTCGAAAGAGGCCTCATCAAAGAAGTCGGCCGCAAGGAAGCCATCGGCCGGCCCATACTCTACGGCACCACCGACGACTTCCTCAAATGCTTCGGCCTCGCCAGCCTCGACGACCTGCCCGACCTTGCCGAGCTGCTCACCGTCGAGCCCCCCGACGCCAATCTGGACGACGAATGAACAAACTTCGCTAATAACGAACGGTCGGCAAGCGCCCGCGTATGCGGGCGCTTATTTTTTGCCACAATATTACTACCGGGAGAGGGGAGGGGATAGCATGGAGACCTGGCTGGCGGTATGGCTGGCGTCGACGCTGATTATCCTCGCGATGGCCCGTATGAAGCTGTTTATCAGCCTGTCCTACAGCCGCCACGGCAACGACGACCGCCTCGACATCGACGTTTACATCCTCAAAAAACTCATCAACTATCACTTCGAAGTTCCTCTTGTCCGTATCGTCCGCCGCGGCGGACTGCCATGGCCGGAATCGGTCCTCGACACCCCGGGAGGCCAAACCGAGACCCGTTCGAAAGCGGAACAGCGGTTTGCCCGCACCACCTGGAAGATCTTCCGCCACCGTCCCCGGCACTGGCATCACCTGATGAAACAGTTCCGCTACTACACCCGGATCTACAAGCGGCTTATCACAAGCCTCCTCGTCGCCGTGACCTGCGAAAAGCTCTCCTGGCGGACGGGCCTCGGCACCGGCGATGCCGCCCTCACCGGCATCGCCGCAGGCCTGCTGTGGCAAATGAAAACCCAGACGTACGCCTACATGCAGAGACGGCTGAAAAGCGTAGCCCGGCCGATTTTCCGGGTCACGCCGCTCTACGCCAGGGAAGGCGTCGAAATCGAACTGGAGTGTATATTCAGCATCAGGCTGGGCAATGTTATAAACGCGATAGCGACAGCCATCCAGTATCTGGGGAAGGAGGACGACAGGCAGTGGAAGAACACCCGATCCAAAGTCTGATGAAAACGGCCATGGAAAGCATCAAGGGGATGGTTGACGTAAACACCATCGTCGGCGACGCCGTGGAAACGGCCGACGGCACGGTCATCATCCCGATCTCGCGCGTCACCTTCGGGTTCGCCGCCGGCGGCGGCGACTTCGAAACCGAGGAAGCCGTCCCCCATGACGTGCATCCCTTCGGCGGCGGCAGCGGCGCCGGCGTCAGCGTCAAGCCGGTAGGCTTCCTGGTATGTTCGCCGGTGAACGGCATAAGATTCCTGCCGGTAGAAGGCAACCAGATCTACGACCGGCTTATCGACATGATTCCGCAGGCCCTCGCGAAAATACAGGAAATCATGCGCAACCGCGACGCGCAGGATGAGTTCGACGAGTTGGCCGAGACGGCCGAAACCCAGGGCGCCAGCCAACAGCCCAACATGTGAGTTAGCCGGTGATTACCCCCATCTGCGGCGTACCCGTAAGGGCAGGCCGCAGTTCTAGGCGCTGAAGCGCCAAGAACTTGCGCACTTGCTCCGCAAACACTTCCTCGGCGTACGCACCGAGTACGCCTGCGTCGTGCTTTCCGGTGCGCGGAGGTCCTGAACGGCCAGCGTATATAACCACTTATACTGTGCTTCGCACCCGTAATCGCATACAAAAAACCGCACATACCTGTGCGGTTTTTTCGCATATACATCTACTGCTTCAGTGCAAGTCGGCCAGTTTATCCTTGATCTGGGTCGCGTGCAACGCTTCCGCTTCGGCGAAATGCCGGTATAGCTTCGATACTTCGGGGTTGTCGATCTGCTCGGCAAAAGTCTGATAATCCCGCACCAATTCCTGTTTCTGGGTCAGAGTCGTGCGCAAGGCCGTCTTGACATCAAGCACTTCCATGCCTTCACCTCCTTAAACTGGTTCTATTATGTCCCCCGTGCGGCGCAAAAATGTATGACGGCTTTGACGTGCGGGGAAAACATAGTTATAATAGTTATTGGTCTGTGATTACTAACTGGAGAGGTTTACATGAGAAAAACGGCGTGCATTACGCTGCTGCTATTGATACTCACTGCGCCTGTCATTGCCTGGGGAGCCCCGGCAGAGCCCGCCCTGACGGCCAAGTCGGCCATCGTAATCGAAGCGTCCACCGGCAAGATCATCTTCGCCCAAGGAGCCTCCGACCGGCGGCCTCCGGCCAGCACGACGAAAATGATGACCCTGATCGTCGCTTTGGAGCACGGCAACCTCAACGACATCGTCACCACCAGTCCGGGGGCGGCGGCAACCGAAGGCTCGTCGATGTGGCTCGCCCCGGGCGAGCAGCTCAAACTTGGCGACCTACTCTACGGCATGATGCTCGTATCCGGCAACGACGCCACCGTCGCCATCGCCGAGCACATATCCGGCTCGATGGATAAATTCGCCCGCCTGATGACGGAAAAAGCCCGCGCCATCGGCGCGCTCAACACCAACTTCACCAACTCCAGCGGCCTGCCCGGCCCTCAGCACTACTCGACCGCCGCCGACCTCGCCCGCATCGCCGCCTACGGCTACAAGAACCCGCTCTTCGCCAAGATCGTTAGCACCAAACACGCCGTCGTCCCCTGGCCGGGCAAAGATCACGACCGCGACCTCTACAACGAAAACAAACTCCTCTGGCAATACGAAGGCGGCAACGGCGTCAAGACCGGCTACACCGACGAGGCCGGCCGCTGCCTGGTATCGGGCGCCAATCGAAACGGCATCCAGCTCGTGGCCGTCGTCCTCGACGGCGACCGGATGTGGGAAGACTCCATCAAACTCCTCGACTTCGCCTTCAGCCGCCTCCAGCCGATCAAGATGTTCAGCCAGGGCGATATCATGAAAACGGTCAAAGTAATCGACGGCAAAAATGAACAGATCAGGCTCGTCGCCGCCAGCTCCCTTTCCGTGCCCGCCGTGGCGGGCGACCGGGAGGGCTTCACGACGGTTATCGAAGCCCCCGACCGCATAGACGCCCCGGTAACCGCCGGGCAGAAGCTCGGCACGATCAAGACCCTCTACCGCAATACCGAAATAGCGTCCGTCGATCTGCTGGCCGTCGAACAGGTTGAGCGCAAATCCTTCTTCGGCCTGCTGTGGGGATCGTTGTGGAGTTTCTTCACCTTCATAGTAAAAAACCTCGCCTAGATATCATCAGCCGCCGCCAGGCGGCTTTCTTATTTTCCGTTCTAGCCGGTTTAATTCGCTCATACCTTCCACATAGGGAGGGGAGGGCATATGATAAACCTCATCTGGCTGCTGCTCTTGGCCGGCGGGATAATCTACGCCGGACTGACGGACAGAATCGAACTGGTCACCCCCAGCGCCATCACCGCGGCGGAGAACGCGGTTACCCTGGCCTTCAAACTCACCGGGGTGATGTGCCTGTGGTTGGGGATGATGAAAATCGCCGAAAGGGCAGGACTGGTGCGGCTGATGTCCTTCATCATCGGCCCGTTCATCCGCAGGATCTTTCCCGGCGTTCCGCCCGGCCACCCGGCAATGGGGGCGATCGTCATGACGGTGAGCGCCAACATGCTGGGGCTGGGCAACGCCGCCACCCCGCTGGGCATAAAGGCCATGCAGGAGCTCCAGAAGCTCAGCCGCGACCGCGAGACCGCCACGCCGGCGATGTGCACCCTCCTGGCGCTATGCACCACCGGCGTCACCCTCGTCCCGGCCACCGTCATCGCCCTGCGGGCCGCCGCCGGCTCCGCCGACCCGGCGGAAATCGTCGGCGCCACTTTGGCGGTTAGCTTCACCGCCGCCGCCGCCGCCCTGACAGTCGACCGCATCTGCCGGGCGGCATATACCGATCGGGGACGGTGAGCGGCCGTGTTCGCCCTCATCTGCGAAATACTCTCCGGCTGGGCCATACCGCTGGTACTGCTCCTCATCCCTCTCGCCGGCTACCTCCGGCGGGTCCGGGTTTACGAAGCCTTTGTCGAGGGCGCGGCCGAAGGCTTCCAGACCGCCGTGCGGATAATGCCCTTCCTGGTGGCGATGCTTGTGGCTGTCGGTGTTTTCCGCGCCTCGGGCGCGCTCGAAGACTGCGTCGCCCTGCTCAAACCGCTCCTTTCCCTCGTCGGCGTCCCGCCCGAACTCGTGCCGCTCGCGGTCATGCGTCCCCTGTCAGGCACCGGCGCCCTCGGCATGACCACCGAACTTCTGGCCAGCGAAGGGCCGGACTCGCTCGTCGGCAGGATGGCCTCCACCATCCTCGGCAGCACCGACACCACCTTCTACATCCTCACCGTCTACTTCGGCGCCGTCGGCATCCGCAACCCCCGTTACGCGGTCGTCGTAGGCCTCGCCGGCGACATCACCGGTTTTTTCATGGCGATCTATATCTGCAAACTGCTGTTTACTCCCTAGACTACTCCGGTTGCCGATAAAGCCCGTATCGGCAACCGTTCCTTTTTGCCCCCCGCGCAGTGGCACATCGGCCGTCCGGGAATACACTGTAATGTGAAAACGAAGATAATGGGGGGACTGCGATGGTCAGAGTAGTGGTCGCCGGCGGCGGCTGGTCCGGGTGTGCAGCAGCCCTGGCTGCAGCCAAGGCCGGCGCCCAGGTGCTGCTTCTGGAGCGGACCGATATGCTCCTGGGAACGGGCCTAGTGGGGGGCATTTACCGCAACAACGGACGCTACACCGCTGCCGAAGAAGCGACGGCCATGGGGGGCGGTGATCTTTTCGTGGCCATGGACGCCAACGCCCGGCACCGGGGCATAAGCTTTCCCGGTCACAGCCACGCGTCGCTCTACGACGTCAGCGCCATGGAACCGCTGGTCAAGAAGGTGCTGATCAACTACGGCATAGCCGTGCGAACAACAGCCAGAGTTGTGGACGTGCTCAAATACGGCCGCAAAATTCAGGCGCTGGTTATCGACAGCGGCGAGGTCGTCAAAGGCGACGTCTTCGTGGATACCACCGGCACCGCCGGCCCGATGGGCAACTGCCTCAAATACGGCAACGGCTGCGCCATGTGCATCCTGCGCTGCCCCTCCTTCGGCCCCAGGGTCAGCATCGCCGCCCGCTCGCAGGTCAAAGAGATAATGGGCCTCAAGGCTGACGGCTCGTACGGCGCGATGAGCGGCTCCTGCAAGCTCAACAAAGACTCGCTCAGCGCGGAAATCCGCGAGCGGCTCGAGCGGGAGGGAGCGGTCGTCCTGCCGATGCCGGAACACCTTGACAAAAGCGCCTCCCTTGGCCGCAAAGCCTGCTCCCAGTACGCGATCGCCGAATACGCCGCCAACCTGGTCCTGCTCGACACCGGTCACGCCAAACTCATGACCTCGTACTTCCCGCTCGAAGAACTGCGCACCATTCCGGGTCTGGAAAACGCCCGCTACGAAGACCCGTACGCTGGCGGCCTAGGCAACTCGGTCCGCTACCTCGGCATTGCCCCCTGCGGCAAAAACCTAAAAGTCGACAACGTCGACAACTTGTTCTGCGGCGGCGAAAAATCGGGCATCTTCGTAGGCCACACCGAAGCGATCGTCACCGGCCTGCTTGCCGGCCACAACGCCGTCCGCCACTGTCTCGACATGCCCTACCTGGAACTGCCGCGTACGGTAGCCTCGGGCGACATCATCGCCTTCGTCCATGACCAGATGGCCACCAAAGACGGGCTGCGCCTGCGCTACACATTTTCCGGCTCGGTCTATTTCGAACGGATGAAAGCCATCGGGCTCTACTCCGCCGAACGCGGCGAAATCGGCAACCGGGTGGCAAAAGCCGGCCTTACCGACGTGTACAGCCAATGCCTGGTGTGAGAGGGGAAGACAGATGAAACGGAGACTGACGGCCAGCTGCATCGACATCAACTCGCCCTACTGCCCCTGCCTGCTCGCCGAGACCAACCACTGCGTATTCTGCAGCCACCTCAGGGGAGAGCCGGTCTGCGACTGCAACTGGAGCGGGGTTTGCATACTATACGAACGCCGGTGGCAGCCTAAAAACGGCATTTGGCGGGGCGACAAACCTCCCCAGCGGATCGAGTTGGACAGCGAAATAACCCGCAAGGAACTGATCGCCGAAAACACCTACCTGCTGGAATTCGAAGTCGGTGGCGACCTGGCGGCCGAACTCGGCAAAACGGGAGCGTTCGTCTTCCTGCGCCTGCCCGAAGACCCACAGTACTTTCACTTCCCGGTAGGCGTCATGAAAGTAACCGGCACCGCAGTACAGGTCGTCGTCGAGGCGGTCGGGCCGAAATCCAGCCGTTTGCTGGACTCTTCCGCGAAAACCGTGTCCGTCCGCGGTCCCTATTACAACGGAGTGCTCGGTCAGCCATGGATTGACAATATCACCTGTGGTACAATATTGTTGGTAGCCGGCGGCATGGGCCAGCCGCCGGCCCTGCCCATCGCCGCCCGCCTCGCGGCCAACAACAACCGCGTTATCGCCTTGCTGGCCCCCGGCAAAATCGGCCGGATATTCATCGACCGGGACCTGGAGAAAATGGGCGTCGTCGTGCACAACGTCGACTCCTTCCGGCGGACGGGCAACAGCCTGCTTGGCCGGTGGCTCGCCGACGAGGAAACGCGCCCCGACCTAATCGTAAGCGCCGGCCCGGACGAACAGCATCACGGCGTGATCGCCGCCATGCAGGCGGCGAGCGTGAATATCCCCATGGCCGCCACCAACAACGCCACCCTCTGCTGCGGGGAAGGCATCTGCGGCAGCTGCGAGCGTGAAACCAGCGACGCCCGCCGCGTCCGCCTCTGCAAGGTACAGACCGACTTCAACCAACTGGCCCCCTGAAAAAGGGCGCCGAGGAGGGGCCATGCCCGAAAGACTGCAAAAAATAATCAGCCAGGCGGGGATAGCCTCCCGCCGCCACGCCGAAGAACTCATAACCGCGGGCCGGGTCACCGTCAATGGGCGGGTGGTCGCCGAACTCGGCGCCAAAGTAGAGCCAGGGCGGGATATCGTCGCCGTCGACGGCCGCCCCTTAGCCGGCGAGGAAAAATACTACCTGCTGCTCAACAAACCAAGGGGCATTGTCACAACCCTCAGCGACCCGCGGGGCAGGAAAACGGTCGCCGAACTCGTGGCCGCGGTGCCCGCGCGGCTTTATCCGGTAGGCAGGCTCGACTACAACACCGAAGGACTGCTGCTGCTCACCAACGACGGCCAGCTCACCCACGCCCTCACCCATCCCAGCCACGAAATCGACAAGACGTACGTGGCCACCGTCGCCGGCCGGCCGACCGAAGAAAAGCTCGACCGGCTGCGGATGGGCATTACCCTCGAAGACGGCGTCACCGCCCCGGCGCGGGTGAGGCTCACCGGCTACGACCCGGCGACCGGCGCCGCCACCCTCGCCATCGTCATCCACGAGGGACGCAACCGCCAGATTAGGCGAATGTGCGAAGCCATCGGCCATCCGGTGCTCAAACTCAAGCGCACCCAATTCGCCTTCCTCACCCTGGAGGGAGTTCATCGCGGCCGCTACCGGCACCTCGAGCCGGAAGAAGTCGCCGCCCTCAAAAAGCTGGCGGGGCTGGCCCCGCGATAAACCGCGTCCCTCCCTCGGCTCGGCGGCTGCGCGCGAAACCGCGTCCGCAGAGCTATTTTCATACCGGAACAAACTGGAATATAGTGGATACGGAACGGAGAACAGCTGTGATGAAGAAAATACTGGTCATAGGCGGCGGCGCCGCAGGGCTGATGGCGGCGGCCAGCGCCGCCGAGCACGGCGCGGCGGTGACCCTGCTCGAAAAAATGCCCGCCGTCGGGCGGAAAATCCTCATAACCGGCAAAGGCCGCTGCAACGTCACCAACGTCGCCGACATAAAAACCATTATCGACAACATGCCCGGCAACGGTCCCTTCCTTTACAGCGCCCTCTCCGCCTTCTCCAACAGCGACCTGATGGCCTGGCTGGAAAAACGCGGCGTACCACTCAAGACCGAGCGCGGCGGCCGCGTCTTCCCGGTCAGCGACCAGGCCAGGGACGTCGTCGCCGCCTTCACCCGCGCCCTCGCCGACCTCGGCGTTTCCGTCGCGACCGGGCAGGCGGTACGGGAAATCCGCCTCGCCGACGGACAAGCCTGCGGCGCCGTCACCGCCGACGACCGCGAGTGGCCGGCCGACGCCGTCATCCTCGCCACCGGCGGCGCCTCATATCCGGACACCGGCTCCAGCGGCGACGGCTACCGCATCGCCGCCGCCCTGGGCCACGCCATCACCCCGCTCAGGCCGTCGCTCGTCCCGCTCGAAGTTGCCGAAGACTGGGTTGCCGACCTCCAGGGACTGGCCCTTAAAAACGTCGCCGTCACCGCCAGCGTTGGCGGCCGTCAGCTCGCCGCCGAATTCGGCGAACTGCTCTTCACCCACTTCGGCCTCTCCGGCCCGGTCGTCCTTTCCCTCTCCAACCCGGTCGCGGCCGCGCTCCGCGCCGGCACAGGCGGGGGGGAGGTCCTCATCGCCATCGACCTCAAACCGGCTCTCAGCGCCGAAACGCTGGACAAGCGCCTCCAGCGCGACTTCGCCAAGTTCGCCCGCAAACAGTTCAAAAACTCGCTCGGCGACCTCCTGCCCACACGGCTCACCGCTGTGATCGTCGACCTCAGCCATATCGACCCGGACAAGCCGGTGCACCAGATAACCAAAGAAGAACGGGGCCGCCTGGCCGGCCTGCTCAAACAGCTGACCTTCGCGGTTACCGGTACCCGGCCGCTGGCCGAAGCGATCGTCACCGCCGGCGGCATACGCACAAAAGAGATTAATCCGTCGACTATGGCGTCGCGGCTCGTGCCAGGGCTCTATTTCGCCGGCGAAGTTATCGACATCGACGGCTACACCGGCGGGTTCAACCTCCAGGCGGCCTTCTCCACCGGCTACGTCGCCGGGCGGGCGGCGGTCGCGGATAATGTGGAAAACAATTACAGATAATATAGCCATCCCGAGTCCGGGGAGGCTGGATAGTGCGTCGCCGCAGAAAATACAATCCGTTCGAAAGCTGGGAACCGTTAATCATCCGCCTGGCGGCGGCCTGCGTCATAGCGCTCGTAGCCGTCCAGGCGCTTATCTACCACGACACGCCCCGCCGTTACCTCTCGCGCGTCGACAGACTCGAGGGCGACCCGGTGACCTGGCAGACGCCGCTGGTGGCCGAGGCGCCCCTCGTCATCAGCGAAGGCTCGCCGGTCGCCAGCCGCATCCACATGCTGCGGGAAAACAGGCTCGTCGTCATTCGCATCGTCCACCCGGCCGCCGCGGCCGACGTCTACCCCCTCGTCAACGGTGAACGGGTCGACGACTTCAAGAGTGGCGAAACCTCCGTCACCGTCTACGACGGGGACTACCTCGAAATCGACGCCAGCCGGCTGCCGTCCGCGGGCCGCTTCGTCGTCACCGTACCCGACGGCGGGCTCGTCTCGCCGCTCGACGGCTTAGTCGTCGAAGGGCGGGGGGCCGCGGTGCCGATCGGCAAAGTCAAATTCAAACATTAGCGTTCTATTGGAGGAAATTGGCGACGGCGCGCGAAAGTAATAATTTTATTCACAAAACGCCAGTCTGGTCGGAGGAATTGCCATTGATCATCGTAATGCACGCCCCCACCCCGGAACAGACGAACCGCGTCCTTGACAAGCTCAGGCAGAGCGGCCTCGAGCCGCACTGCCTCGCTGGCCGCGACAAAACAATAATCACTGCGGTCGGCGATACCGATCCCGGACGCCGCGAACAGTTCGAACGCCTCGCCGGCGTGGAACGCGTTGTCACGGTTCACACCCCATACAAGCTCGCCAGCCGCGAGTTCCGCGCCGAAAATAGCGTCGTCGCCCTTAAGGGCGTCCGTTTCGGCGCCGAAACCGTGCCCGTTATCGCCGGCCCCTGCGCCGTCGAGGGTTACGAGCAGTTCCGCGAGGCCGCGCTCGGGGCCAAAGCCGCCGGGGCGGTAATGCTGCGGGGCGGCGCCTACAAACCGCGGACTTCGCCCTACAGCTTTCAGGGCCTCGAAGACGAAGGCCTCAAAATACTGCATGCCGTCGGCCGGGAAGTCGGCCTGCCGGTGGTCACCGAGGTCACCGACCCCCGGGCGGTCGGGCTGGTCGCCGAGTATGCGGACATGCTGCAGATCGGCGCCCGCAACATGCAGAACTTCGTCCTCCTCAAGGAAGTGGCGCGGGCGGGCCGGCCGGTGCTGCTCAAACGGGGCGTCGCCGCCACCATCGAAGAATGGCTCATGGCCGCCGAATACCTGCTGTCGGGCGGCAGCGCCGACGTCGTCCTTTGCGAACGCGGCATCCGCACCTTCGAGAACTACACCCGCAACACCCTCGACCTGTCGGCCGTGCCGCTCGTCAAGCACCTCAGCCACCTGCCGATCGTCGTCGACCCCAGCCACGGCACCGGCAACTGGCGGCTCGTCGGGCCGATGGCCAGAGCGGCCGTGGCCGCAGGCGCCGACGGCCTGATAATTGAAATCCACCCCTGGCCGGAAGAAGCGATGTCCGACGGCCCCCAGTCCCTC
The DNA here is from genome assembly GCA_022839045.1 of Sporomusaceae bacterium. The sequence continues at coordinate 7,757 of JALHDI010000011.1, read as the reverse complement.
ACGCTGGCCAATTTCCGCCAGCTGACCCGCGAACTCGCCAAAGTGGCGGCCGCGGTAGGCCGGACGATAAACAACGGAAAGGGCGGACCGAAGCGATGAAAGAAACGGTAAAACCCGCCCGGAGGCTGGCGGGAGAAATAGCCATCCCCGGCGACAAATCCATATCCCACCGCAGCGTCATGCTGGCCGGACTGGCAGACCGCCCGGTGACGATCCGCAACTTCCTCGCCGCCGCCGACTGCCTGTCCACCGTCGCTTGCATGCGCGCCTTGGGCGTCAAAATCGACCGGCCGGGCGAAAACGAGCTTGTCGTATTGGGCAATGGCCTCTACGGTCTCAGCGAACCCGAGGAAGTCCTCGACGCCGGCAACTCCGGCACCACCATTAGACTGCTGTCCGGCATCCTCGCCGGCCAGCCCTTCTTCAGCGTCCTCTCCGGCGACGGGTCGCTCCGCCGCCGCCCCATGGCCCGCGTCATCGCCCCGCTGGCGAAAATGGGCTGCCGCATCTACGGGCGCGAGCAATCCCGCTATGCACCCCTGGCCATCGTTCCCGCCGACGGCATCCACGGCATCGACTATACCATGCCGGTCGCCAGCGCCCAGGTCAAATCCGCCCTGCTGTTGGCCGGCATGTTCGCCGACGGGCCCACCCGCATCACCGAACCCTACATCTCCCGCGACCACAGCGAGCGCATGCTCCAGACCTTCGGGACCCAAGTCGTCCGCAGCGGCCTGACCGTCAAACTATCGCCGGTGCAGGAACTGTCGGCCCCCCCGGTCATCGACGTGCCCGGCGACATCAGCTCGGCGGCCTTCTGGCTCGTCGCCGCCGCCATCATCCCCGGCAGCCGCCTGCGCCTCACCAACGTGGGCATCAACCCCACCCGCACCGGCATCATCGACATCCTCCGGCGGATGGGCGCCGACATCGAGATAACCGCCCAGCGCCAGGCCGGTGAAGAACCGGTGGCCGACCTCATCGTCACCGCGGCCGAACTCGGCGGCACGACAGTGGAAGGGGAGATCATCCCCCGTCTCATCGACGAAATTCCCGTTCTGGCCGTAGCTGCCTTGTTCGCCAAAGGGCGGACGGTCATCAGCGGTGCCGAAGAACTGCGCGTCAAAGAAACCGACCGGCTCAGGGCCATCACCCGCGAACTCGCCAAAATGGGGGCGCGCATCGAAGAAACGGCCGACGGACTTATCATCGACGGCCCGCAGCCGCTTGCCGCCGCCGTCTGCCACTCCCACGACGACCATCGCATGGCCATGGCCCTGGCGATCGCGGGCCTGGCGGCGGGAGGGGTCGAAATAGAAGAAGCCGGATGCGTGGCCATATCCTACCCGCGGTTCTTTGCGCAAATCGCCGCGTTTCAGGAAGCAGCCGGAGGATCCGTATGAAAAAACTCATCATCGCCATCGACGGCCCCGCGGGGGCGGGTAAAAGCACCGTCGCCAGGCTCGTCGCCGAACGCCTCGGCTACACCTACATCGACACCGGCGCCATGTACCGGGCTGTCACCTGGGACACCATGCGGCGCGGCATTGCCGCCGGAGACGCCGAAAAAGTCGCCGCCGTCGCCCGGGCCATCAATCTCCAGCTTGCCACCGTCGCCGGCAAAACCCTCGTAAAAGTCGACGACACCGACATCACCGACGCCATCCGCACCCCCGAAGTATCCCGCCTGGTCCCCGAAGTATCCCAAAACGGCGGCGTGCGCGAAGCCATGGTCCATCTCCAGCGTCAGCTCGCCGGTCTCGGCGGCGTCGTCATGGACGGCCGCGACATCGGCACACATGTTTTGCCAGGAGCCGACATAAAGATATTTCTGACAGCGTCCATCGCCGAACGGGCCCGCCGCCGCTGGCGCGAACTCACCGACAAAGGCTTCGCCGTCGACCTCGCCGAACTGCAGGAAGAAATCGCCTGCCGCGACAAAGCCGACTGCGAACGCGCCATCGCCCCGCTCGTAAAGGCCGCGGACGCCATCCTGGTCGACACCACCGACCTCACCATTCCCCAGGCGGTGGAAACGATACTTCAGCTTTGCGAGGCGAAGACCGGTGTTTTATAACTGCCTTCGTTCACTCGTCCGGGTCATCCTCCACGTCGTCTTCCGCTTCAGCGTCAGCGGCGTCGAGAACATCCCCGCCACCGGCGGCGTAATCATCGCCCCCAACCACATTAGCAACCTCGACCCCCCGGTCATCGGCTGCGCCCTGCCTGCCAACCGCCGTATCCACTTCATGGCAAAAATCGAGCTCTTCCAAAACGCGGCCGTCCGCTGGGTGGTCACCGCCCTTGGCGCCTTTCCCGTCCGCCGCGGCATGGCCGACCGCACCGCCATCCGCACCGCCATCGCCCTCCTCGAACAGGGCGAAACGGTCGGCATCTTTCCCGAAGGGACCCGCAGCAAAACGGGCGTTCTCGGCCGCGCGGAATCCGGCCTGGGGATGATCGCCGTCAAGGCCGGCGTCCCCGTCGTGCCATGCGCCGTCACCGGCACCAACAAAATCTTCCGCGGCGGTCATATCCTGCCGCGGTTCATCGTCAGCTTCGCCGCCCCGGTAATCGTCCCTCCCGGCAGGACTGACAAAGAAGCCGTAGAATACATAAACGAACACGTAATCGGCGAGATTGCCAGGATGCTGGCCAAGGAAGGAGGCTGACCGCAATGCAAGACAACCTGTCGCTCGTGCTTGTGCAGCGTATCGCCATCATCGCCGTCGTCGCCTACGTCTTCTCCCATACCAAAGCCTTCCGGCTCATGTTCAAAGAGCAAAGCACCTACCGCGAGAAAGCCGTCCTCATAATGTTCTTCTCCTCGATCTCCATCGCCGGCACCTACATCGGCATACCGATCGACGACGCCATCGCCAACGTCCGCGACACCGGCAGCATCGTCGCCGGGCTGCTCGGCGGCCCGCTAGTGGGCACGGTCACCGGTCTCATCGCCGGCATTCACCGCATAACCCTCGGCGGCTTTTCCGCCGAAGCCTGCGGCGTCGCCACCATCGTCGGCGGCATCGTCGCCGGCTACATCCACTCCCGGATGCAACCCAGAACGCCCGACTGGATCGTCGGCGCCGTCACCGGCGTCGGCGTCATCCTCTTCAGCATGGGGCTCATCCTCTACATGAGCAAACCCTACATTGCCGCCAAGGCCCTCGTCGCCAACGTCGCTTTGCCCATGTCGCTCGCCAACGCCATCGGCATATCGGTATTCATGATCATCATCCACAATGCCCGCGAGCACCAGACCCGCATCGGCGCCCTCCAGACCCACAAAGCCCTGCGGATCGCCAACGCCGCCCTGCCGTACTTCCGCCAGGGACTCAACCAGGTATCGGCGGAAAAAGTCGCCGTAACCATCCGCAGCATGACCTCGGCGGCTGCCGTCGCCATCACCAACCGCGAACGCGTCCTCGCCCATGTCGGCCTCGGCGAAGAGCACCACCGCCCCGCCAACCTCCTGATGACCAACGCCACCAAATCCTGCCTGGAAACGGGCCAGGTTACCGTTGCCCAGCGCGCCAGCGAAATCGGCTGCTGCGAAGAAGGCTGTCCCCTGAAATCCGCCGTCGTCGTGCCGCTCCACTGCCGCGACGAAATCGTCGGCACCCTCAAGCTCTACTACGCCCGCGAAGAAGCCATGACCGCCCTCGACATCGAATTCGCCCAGGGCCTGGGCCAGATCTTCTGCACCCAGCTCGAACTCGCCAACCTCGAACAGATGGCCGAGCTGGCCGCCAAAGCCGAGCTCAAAGCCCTGCGCGCCCAAATAAACCCTCATTTCCTTTTCAACGCCCTCAACACCATCGTATCCCTGTGTCGCACAAATCCCGAAGAAGCCCGCAGCCTCAAAACATCGCGCGACTTCGTCACCCTAAAAGAAGAACTCGAACACGTCGAATCCTACCTCACCCTTGAAAAAGCCCGTTTCGGGCCGCGGCTGACCATCGTAAAGACCATCGACGAAGAAGCCCTCAACGTCCTCATCCCCACCTTCACCATCCAGCCGCTGGTCGAAAACGCCGTCAAGCACGGTCTGCTCGCCCAGGAAACGGGGGGGACGGTCAGCATAACCGCCCGCCGCAACGGCAACTCCGTCGACATCGTCATCGCCGACGACGGGGCCGGCATCTCCCGCACCACCCTCGCCCAGGTGCTCGTCAGCGGCTTCGGCAAAGGGGCCGGCGTCGGCCTCTCCAACGTCAACGAGCGGCTGAAAAACATCTACGGGCCGAAACACGCGCTGGTCATCGACAGCGTGGAAGGGCAGGGGACCAGAGTCAGCCTCAACATTCCCGCCGCCGCGAGGGGGGTGGTCGCGTGACGGCAGCCATCATCCGCACCATGGTCGTCGACGACGAAGAACCGGCCCGCAGCGAGCTCCGCTATCTGCTCGAACAACACCCCGACGTATGCATCGTATACGAAACCGGCAACTTCCAGGACGCCCTGGCCGCACTCCGCCAGACCAGGCCACACCTAGTTTTTCTCGACATAGAAATGCCCGGCATGAACGGCATCATCCTCGCCGAAAAAATCCAGGAAATCCTCCAGCCCCTCATCGTCTTCGCCACCGCTCACGAGGAGTTCGCCCACAAAGCCTTCGAACTCAACGCCGCCGATTACCTGCTCAAGCCCTTCGCCCCCAAGCGCGTCGCCCAGTGCATCGATAAAGTGCGCGCCCTGCTAAGCGCCAGGGCCCCCGTTCCGGTAAGCGGAAAAGCCGGCGGCGACGCCGCGCACCCCGGCGCCTGCCGGCAAAAACTCGCCATCGAGCAAAACGGCAAGGCCCAGATCATCAACACCGCCGACATCATCGCCGCCAGCAGCTCGGAAGGCCAGGTCACCATCTACTCCGTACCGAAAACATATCAGGTCAACATCACCCTCCAGGACCTCCAGGCCAGGCTGGACGAAAACCAGTTTTTCCGCAGCCACCGCGGCTACCTTGTCAACATCGAGAAAATCCGCGAGGTCATCCCCTGGTTCAACGGCACCTACAACCTCGTGATGGAAGGCCTTACGGGCATAGAGGTCCCCGTCAGCCGCCAGCAGGCGCCGAAGCTGAAGAAAATGTTCGGCTTGTGATCAAGGCGATTCAACCGGCGAAATGTACATTTCACCGGTTTTTTTATGCCGTTTAACGGCGAAAACTTGCAGGTGGTCGTACAGGAAAGATATGATAATTATGTAAATATACTAACAATTCATATATTCTTATGAAGTGGAAGTGGAACAAATGACTGAAACCGTCCGGGATCGTTTGGTGGATCTGCCCCTGTTCTGGCAGGAAGTGGGCTTCGAGCCTTGGACCTGGAAGGAACGGATTCGAGGGTATGAGGCGCCGGGTTACCTTCCGGAAAGGCTCGTTGCTCGGCGAAGTCGCCCGCTACTACGCGGACGACTACATCGTCTGGCCGCTGCAGGCTCTGGGCGCCGAAAAGACAATCCTCGAGAAATGGCGACCGGCGGACGAAGTCATGAGCCACCGCTTTCTTCTCCTCGACGGCCGGGCAAGCGGCAAACCGCAGAAAAAATTTTTCCTTCTCGGCTTCCGGGGTTGGATCGAGGTGCTGTCATACCGTCTCGGCGATCCAGCGGTTGACAGTTTTCGCGATCTCACTTTCCTAGTGAATAAAGCCCGGGAACATATCCAAAAGACGAAAGGGGAGATGCAGGCAAAGCAAGAGTAATCGTCAGTCCAATTTTACAAAGGGGTGATCAACGTGTTAATGGCATTGTTCCTGATCGCGGCAGTAGTCTTCATCGTGGCCTTCAAAACCTACGGGGCCTATCAGAGAAAAGTCTACGAGCTTGACGACAGCCGGGACACGCCGTCCAAGAGCATGTTCGACGGCATGGACTACTGTCCGGCCCATCCGGCGGTGCTGCTCGGACACCACTTCTCGTCCATCGCCGGCGCCGGTCCGATCGTCGGCCCGATCGCCGCTTCCGCGATGTTCGGGTGGCTGCCCGCCTACATCTGGGTCCTCATCGGCTCGGTGTTCTTCGGCGGTGTCCACGACATGGGTGCTGTAGTGGCCTCCATCAGGCACCGCGGCTTGTCCATCGGCGAGGTCGTCTCCCAGTGGATAGGCAAAAAAGGTAAGCGCCTCTTCCTCTGCTTCACCTGGCTGGCGCTCACCCTCGTCATCGCCGTGTTCCTCGAACTGGCGGCCCAGACCTTCGCCGCCGACCCGGCCGTCGCCTTCTCCGGTATTCTGTACATATTCCTGGCTATGGTCTTCGGTGTCGCCATCTACCGCTACGGCATCTCCCTCAAAGTCGCGTCCCTGATCATGGTGCCGATAATCCTGGGAGCGGTCTTCTTCGGCTCCTACAACCCCTGGGTGCAGTCCACCTTCAAACTCGGTATCGACACCTGGCGCTGGCTCCTCGTCGTTTACATCTTCGGCGCCTCCGTTCTCCCCGTATGGCTCCTCCTGCAGCCCCGCGACTATCTTGCATCATACTTGCTCTACTTCTCGCTCTTCATCGGCGCGGTCGGGATGCTGTTCGGTTCTCAGTTTGACGTCAAACTGCCTGCCTTCAAAGGCTTCACCAACGCCGGCGGCGAGTTCCTCTGGCCACTGCTGTTCGTAACCGTTGCCTGCGGCGCCATTTCCGGCTTCCACGCCCTCGTCGGCAGCGGCACCACGTCGAAACAGCTCCGCAAAGAGACCGACGCCGTCGCCATCGGCTACGGCTCGATGCTCGTGGAAGGTCTCGTGGCCGTCATCGCCATCGGCACCATCATGATCGCCGGCGATATGCTCAAAGGCGGCCCCACCGTCGTATACGGCGCTGGCCTCGGCAAATTCTCCGCCCTCATCGGCATCGACCCGAAAATCGGCACCTCGCTCGGCTTGCTGGCCCTCAACTCCTTTATCCTCACCTCGCTCGACACCGCCACCCGTCTGGCGCGCTACCAGCTCCAGGAGTTCTTCGACATGAAGCTCGACCGCTACACCGCCACCGTCATCGGCGTCGCCGTTGCCGTCGGTCTGATCTTCTGGAAGACCGGCAACAAACCCGCCTGGGCGCTCATCTGGCCGGTGTTCGGCGCCTCCAACCAACTGGTCGCCGCGCTGTCGCTCATGACCGTCGGCGTCTGGGTGATGAAAGGACTCAAAAAATCGGCGACCTTCCTCATGGTCCCGATGGTATTCATGCTCGTCACGACTGTTGCCGCCCTGTTCCTGCTCATCAAGGCCAACCTGACCAACCCCATCATCTGCGGCATCAGCGTCCTGCTCCTCGTACTGTCCGTCCTGCTCCTCAAAGAAACGTGGGCCGTGTTGTCGAATAAAGACGATGTACCGACAACGCACGCCTAAAAACGGCTCGCCCGGTGCCGGCGAAAACAGAGTCGTCTTCGCCGGCGGCGGAAAATGAAAGAAGTATTTCAACCGGTGAAAATTGTAATTCACCGGTTTTTTCTTGCTATTAAATGGGAATATCTTGCTATTTGATCTTTTGGGACGTTATACTAAAAGAGAGATAATTTGGAAATCGGAAATTTATTATGTAAAATTAACAGAATATTCGCTGTAGTTATGAGGTGAATAATGGATAAAACCGTCGCGGAGCGGTTAGCCGATCTGCCCCTGTTCTGGCAGGAAGTGGGCTTCGAGCCTTGGTCATGGAACGGATTCGAGGGTATGAGGCGCCGGGTTACCTTCCGGAAAGGCTCGTTGCTCGGCGAAGTCGCCCGCTACTACGCGGACGACTACATCGTCTGG
>JALHDI010000123.1 GCA_022839045.1 Sporomusaceae bacterium | reverse complement strand
GGCCTCATGGCCGCCGCCATCCGCGACGACAACCCCGTCATCTACATCGAGCACAAACAACTCCTCGGCCTCGGCGGCGACGTCCCCGAAGGCGAATACGTCGTCCCCCTCGGCAAAGCCGACATCAAGCGCGCCGGCGCCGACGTCACCATCGTCGCCTGGTCGTGGATGGTCCACCGTGCCCTCGCCGCCGCCGCGGCCCTCGCCCAGGAAGGCATCAGCGCCGAAGTCATCGACCCCCGCACCCTCGTCCCCCTCGACAAGGACGCCATCCTGGCCTCGATCGCCAAAACCCACAAACTCGTCATCGTCCACGAAGCCGTAAAAACGAGCGGCTTCGGCGGCGAAATCGCCGCCGTCGTGGCCGAGGAAGGCTTCGACCTCCTCGACGCCCCCGTCAGGCGCGTCACCGCCCCCGACACCCCCGTCCCCTTCAGCCCGGTGCTCGAAAAAGCCTTCCTGCCCGACGAAGGGAAAATCATCCAGGCCGTCAAAGAACTATTCTAAGACCGTCCTCGCGGCGGTCCATGACGGCCGGGCATCCCGGCTCCCCTAAGGAGGAATAACGTGACCACGGTAGGAATCATCGCCAACCCGGCCTCGGGCAAAGACATCCGCCGCCTGGTGGCCTACGGCACCGTCTTCGACAACCTCGAAAAAGTCAACATCGTCAGAAGGATCCTCCTCGGCCTCGCCGCGGCAGGCGTCCGTAAAGTCATCTACATGCCCGACTACTACGGCATCGTCCCCCGCGCCGTCGAAGGGCTCAGCAGCAAGGACCGCCCGCCGCTCGACATTGTCCCCGCCGACGTCCCCCTCACCTGCACCCAGCAGGACTCGGCCGCCGCCGCCGCCGCCATGCGCGGCAGCGGCGCCGGCTGCATCGTCACCCTCGGCGGCGACGGCACCAACCGCATGGTCGCCAAAGGCTGCGGCGACGTACCGCTCCTGCCCGTATCCACCGGCACCAACAACGTCTTCCCCGCCATGATGGAAGGCACCATCGCCGGCCTCGCCGCCGGAGCCGTCGCCTGCGGCCCGGCCGTCGTCCGCCGCACAAAAAAGCTCGAAATCGCAAAAGACGGCACCCCCGCCGACATCGCCCTCGTCGACGCCGTCGTTCTGGAAGGCAGCTTCATCGGCTCGCGCGCCATCTGGGACGTCGAACCCATCCGCCAGATCGTCCTCACCCGCGGCGAGCCCCACACCATCGGCATCTCCGCCATCGGCGGCCAGCTCGACCCCGTCGGCCCCTACGAAGAACGGGGCCTGGCCATCGACCTCGGCCCCGGCGGTAAAGGCACCCTCGCCCCCATCGCCCCCGGCGTCGTCGTCCCCGTCCGTTATCAAACCTTCCGCACCATCATCCCCGGCGAACTCGTACCGGTCGTTCATACCCCCTGCGTCATCGCCCTCGACGGCGAGAGGGAGGTGGAAGTCAGAACCGGTGAAACGGCCTCTATCCGCCTCACCCTCGCCGGCCCCCTCGTCGTCGACGCCAAAGCCGCCCTCGCCGCCGCCTCCGCTGCCGGCGCCTTCCGCCTGCCGCCTAGTGGCGACGACATCTTCCGCTGACGGCCGTCCTTTCGCCGGCATCCGCAGATAATCCGTCATATCGAGCCCCAAAGGAAAAGAGCGGGAAAATACCCGCTCTTTTCCTTGTCTTAGCCGTCCGGGAAATTTCCCCCTCCGCGGCCATCCGGGCGGCTACCCCCCTGTCTGCGCAAACGTGACCGGCGTCGACGCGGACAAAACAACCCGACCGGCAGGGGAGGCTGCCGGGCTGGGTGGCGATAGGGCGCTGAAAACCGGATGATCAGAGGCAGAGGTCGGCTTTTTTCGCGTAATCGACGAAATCGTCAACGAGACTCTTGACCTTCTGGGAAAAAGTCGCTTTTACCGTTTCCGGCCCGCCGGCTTCGGGCTGTGCGCCGCCGGGCGGGTCGGTGGATCCGTCGGCGGCGGGAACATCGGGAGCAGCTACCGGCGAAAACTCTTTTTCCGGCACGAGAATCACCCCTCTGTTTTTTCTCCACCCCGGGTAAGCCATGACTATTTTGCAAGACCATGACTATTTTGCAAGACAATAAATTCAATATATAGAAATTATTTACTGGTAGTTTTATAATAAAGATGACAAGCCCTCTGTGTCAATATTTTGAAAATATCGAATTTGTTTTGGGAGGGGGGCGATATTATCGCCGCTGTCACGCAAATCCTCGAGTCGATAAAAGCGGAGGTCAACAAAGGCGCGGTCGCCGAGCTGGTCAGCGCCGGCGAACCAGCCTCCTACCTGCGGATGACCGACGACGAACTCGTGACCGAGTTCGAAGGAATGACCCAGGCGGTCATCGACACCGTCAGCCGCGACTCCTTCACCCATCTCAAAAGCCACCTCAGCTGGCTGTGCAAGCTGCGCCTCGAACAAGGAGTCAGGCTGTCCGACATCATGGCCGTATTCGACCTGTACGAAAAATCCCTCAAAGACGCCATGTCGAGCTACCTGCGCTACGACCTCGTCACCCTCAACAGCCTGCGGCGGGAAATCGACGCCCTGCTCGACCGGGCCAGGGTATACGTCACCGATTACTTCTTCATCCTTTACGAGGAAACGGTCTTCAAGCAACTCGAGCAGCTGCGCATCATCAACGAAATATCCACCAGGCTCGTCTCCTCCCTCGACCTCGACCGGGTGCTCAACTTCATCGTCAAAAACGCCCTCCGCCTCTTCAAAGCCAGCTGCGGCAGCGTTTCCCTCATCAGCACCGACGGCGATTTCGTCACCAAAGCCGCCCACGGGTGGCAGGAGAAAGGCTCGCCCCGGCTGATTGCCCAATGCGCCCTGCCGGCGCCCGACATGCTGATCGTCACCGGCACCGACGACGGCGACCCCTGCCTGAAGGACGTCATCGGGCTCGAAGGGCTCGAAGTGCTCATCCTGCTCAAACTGCGGGTCGACAACCACGCCGCCATCGCCGTCCACAACGCCCAGATGTACGGCCACACCGACCGCAAACTCCAGGAACGCATCCAGGAAGCCAGCATCCTGCTCGAGCAAAACCGGGCGCTCCTCCACTCGATGCGCGAAGGAGTCATCGCCATCGACGCGGCCGGCACCGTCACCATCGCCAACCAGGAAGCGGTCCGCCTCCTGGGACGGATCGGCGACCCGGTCGGCAGGCACATCAACGAAGTCATCGCCGACTCCCGGCTGCCGGCCGTCGTCGCCTCCCGGACGGCCGAATACGACCAGGAACACAAACTCGGCGACACGGTCGTCATCACCAACCGCGTACCGGTGATCGTCAACGGCAAGGTCATCGGCGCCATCGCCACTTTCCGCGACAAGCAGGACGTCAAACACATGGCCGAAGAACTCGTCGGCGTCAAAAACCTCCTCGAATCCATGCGCGCCCAGTCCCACGAATTCATCAACAAATTGCACGCCATCTCCGGCCTCATCCAGATGGAACAGTACGACAAAGTCGTCGAGCTCGTCAAACAGATCTACGAGGCCAAACAGGAACTCATCGGCTTCATCGTGCACCGCATCCACGACAAAGCCACCGCCGGCCTGCTGCTTGGCAAGGTCAGCCAGGCGTCGGAGAAGGGGATCACCCTCAGGATCGCCCCGCGCAGCCGGCTACAGAAATTGCCCGAACAATTCACCAGCGCCTCGATGGTCACCGTCCTGGGAAACCTCATCGCCAACGCGATGGAAGCCGTCGTCGACCAGCCTGTCGACCGGCGGTTCATCGAAGTACGGATAACGCAGGGGAACAAATTCCTCAACATCGTCGTATCCGACCGTGGATGCGGCATCCCGCGGCAGATCATCCGCCAGGTTTTCAAGCGCGGCTTTTCGACCAAGCGCGGCAACCGCGGCATCGGCCTGGCCTTGGTCCGTCAGGAAGTCGAGGCGAGCGGCGGCAAAGTCGCCGTCCACTCACGCGAAAACCAGGGAAGCAGGTTTGCGGTAAAAATACCCATATGGAAGGGGTGAGTAGGGTGGTAGCCCTAGAAAAAGTAATCGGCGTCGTCATCCTCGAGGACGACCCGATGGTGCTAGAACTGCACCGCCAGTATATCGGCAGGGTCAACGGCTTCAGCCTGCTGGGGTGCGCCGCCGACGGCGACGCGGGACTGAGGCTCATCGGCCGGCAGCGGCCCCATCTGGCAATCGTCGACATCTACATGCCGGGGCTGAGTGGTCTGGAACTGTTGAAGCACATCCGCAAACAAGGCTGGAACACCGACGTCATCCTCGTGACAGCGGCCCATGACGCCGATTCGGTGCAGCAAGGCATCCAATACGGCGCGACCGACTACATCATCAAGCCGTTCACCTTCCCCCGGTTCAAAAAGGCGCTCGAGCATTACCGCAACTATTTCGACAAATTGCGCGCCGGCGGCAAACTGATTTCCCAGCAGGATATCGACACCCTCAAGGCGGCCGCCGGGCAGGCCGCTAGAACGAATGCCCTTCCCAAAGGCTTGCAGCGGACAACCCTCGACCTCATCCTCGAACTCCTCCGCAAGAAAAACAGCTACTTCACCGCCCCGGAAATCGCCGCCACGCTGGGAATCTCCCGCATCACCGTCAAGCGCTACCTCAACTTCCTCCGGGAGAGCGGCTATCTGCAGGAAACCCTTGCCTACGGACCGGTAGGCCGGCCGCAGCAGAAATTCCAGGTAATCAAAGGGCTCATGAACTAATACTATGCCCGAAACATAACGGCTCAATGCCGTTATGTTTTTTTTGTTCACGGTGGACAGCCATGAACATTATTAACAATAATAACCTAATTTTACAAATGATATCAAAATTCAGACAACTTATTTATAATCAGGGCAGAGAACAAACAACCTCTAGAGGAGGGTCGCCGGTTGGATAACACATCAGTACTGTCCTTTAGAGTGGCCGACGCTATGCCGGAAGACGTCGGCCAGGGATATGTCCGGCTCGACAACGAGGAGATGGAAAAACTGGGCCTGATCATCGGCGACATCGCTGAAATACAGGGGCGAAAAACCACCGTCGCCAAAGTCGTCCCCTGCTACACGCCCTTCAAGCGCCAAAACCTCGCGCAGATCGAAGCCGTCATCCGCCAGAACGCCGGAGTGGGTCTCGACGAACGGGTCGTCATCCGCAAAACCGCCCACAAAGGAGCCCAGACCCTTGTCCTCAGTCCGCTGGATACCACGATAGATTTCAGCGCGGGTCAGGACATCAAACACCTCGAGAGAATCCTCAACGGCCTGCCGGTCATCATCGGCGACAAAGTCAAAGTAACCCTCGCCGGGGCCCGTGCTCAGTACTTTACCGTCCTCGGCACGGCGCCGCAGGGCCCGGTGGTCGTCAACACCGCGACGAAAATCACCGTCACCAAGCCCGACGCCCAGGAAGACTTCAGCTACTGCGCCTCCTACGAAGACGTGGGCGGCCTCGACAAAGAGCTGCAGCGGGTCAGGGAAATGATCGAGCTGCCGCTCAAATACCCGGAAGTCTTCCGCCAACTGGGGGTTGAAGCGCCCAAAGGCGTGCTCCTGTACGGGCCGCCCGGCACCGGCAAGACGCTCATGGCCCGGGCGGTGGCCAGCGAGAGCCGGGCTACCTTCCTTCACGTCAACGGCCCCGAAATCGTCAACAAATTCTACGGCGAGAGCGAGGCCAGGCTGCGTGAACTGTTCGAGACCGCCCAGCGGCGGGCCCCGGCGATAATCTTCATCGACGAGATCGACGCCATCGCCCCCAAACGCACCGAAGTCATCGGCGACGTCGAGAAGCGGATCGTCGCCCAACTGCTGGCCCTCATGGACGGGCTCAAGAGCAGGGGAGAGGTCATCATCATCGGCGCCACCAACGTGCCCGACATGGTCGACCCCGCCCTGCGGCGTCCCGGGCGGTTCGACCGCGAAATCTCCACCAACCCCCCCGACTGGCAGGGGCGGCTCACCATCCTCAAGATCCACACCCGGTCCATGAGGATTGACCGCTCGGTGGACCTCGAACGGCTGGCCCGCGCCACCCACGGCTTCGTCGGCGCCGACCTGGCCATCCTCTGCAAGGAAGCCGGGATGAACGCCATCCGCCGTATCCTGCCGGAGCTCGACTTCGGAGCCGACCGTCTCCGTCCGGACGAACTCGAACGGTGCACCATCACCGCCGACGACTTCCTCCAGGCATTCCGCGAAGTCGAACCCACCGCCACCAGAGAATTCTTCGGCGACCGGCCCACGACCCAGTGGCACCAAGTGGGCGGTCTCGGCGACATCAAGGAAAAACTCCAGGCCGTCGTCGAACTGCCGCTCGCCTTCCCCGACCTCTTCCACCGCACGCGGCAGCGCATGCCCAAGGGAGTGCTGCTCACCGGCGGCCCGGGCACCGGCAAAACGCTTATCGTCCGAGCCCTGGCCGGCTCCAGCGGCGCCCACTTCATCGCCGTCGACGCCTCCACCCTCAATTCTCGCTGGCTGGGCGAAGCGGAAAAAGGCTTGCGGCAGATCTTCAAACGCGCCAAACAGGTCGCCCCCTGCATCCTGTTCTTCGACGAGATCGACGCCCTCGCCCCCGTGCGTACGGGCGACCGGCAGGGGGGAGGACGGCTCGTCAGCCAGCTCCTGATGGAACTCGACAACCTCATGGATGCCGCCGGCGTAGTCGTCGTCGCCGCCACCAATCGGCCGGACATCCTCGATCCCGCCCTCATGCGCGCCGGGCGGTTCGACTATCGCATCGAACTGCCGAAGCCCGGCCCGGCCGAGCGGGAAGAAATCTTCCGCATCCACACCGACGGCATCCCGATTGGCGATGACATCGACTTCGCCTTCCTCGCCGGGAGCACCGACGGTCTGGTCGGCGCCGACATCGAGTCGCTGTGCAAACACGCCGCCATGTCGGCCATCAAGCGCTACATCGCCGCCGGGCGCGAGGCCGGCGAAGGGGATCCGGTGGTGCGGGCGGACGACTTCGCGGCAGCCTTGCGGGAAACGGGCGCGTGTTCGCACGCTGAATAATAAGGGGGTGGCACATGGGAGTGGGTATCATCATCGGCGATCATTACCAAAGCAAAAAGGAGGAGAAAAAATGACACTGGCGGTTGCTATCGACCCCAATATGCTGGAAATCACCGTATGGACGAGGGGCGTAACCCTGGCGAAGGAGGCCCGCGACACCGCCACCCTGCTGGCCAAGGCCGGCAAGGCGGAAGGCAAACATGTCCAGTCGTTCGACAACTACGTCGACCTGCCCGACCGGATCGGAGTTCCCTGCAAGAGCTACGCCCGCATAAGCCCTGACCCGATCGAAACCTTCTACGAGTACGAGAACTATCGTCCCGACATCGTCGTGCTGGCCGAAGAGACGCTCGTCAAAGGCCACAACATCCTCAGAGGGGCCAAGCCGGGCTGCGTCGTCATCATCAACACCGCCCGCGACCCCGAGAAACTGCTCAAATGGATCTCGCCCAAAGAGAACCTCAAGCACCTCAAGGCCGTGGCCTGCATCGACGCCAACGCCCTCGGGGCCGGCGTCATGCTCACCTTCGACGGCACCGAAGGCTCGGGCGACGACACCAAGATCGGCGCCGGCGTCGGCGCGGCCATCGCCGGGGCGGTAGCCAAGGCCACCGGCTGCGTCAAACTCGACTCGCTCGTCGGCATCGCCGAAAACAAAGCGGCCGTCAAGCAAGGCTACGAGAAAGTCACCGTTCTGCCGGTAAAAGGCTAACCTTAGCCTGCGGCCGGCCGGACGGCCACCGGGAAATCAAGTGGAAATAATCCGGGCCCGGAAATTTGACTAGGAGGTGTCTACATGTCGAAGACCTACAAACAGGTCCCGTTCGCGGCCATCGTGCCTTCGCCCACCGTGGCCAACGAGCACATGGTGACGGGCAACTGGCGTTACCTGCGCCCCGTGATCGACAAAGCCCAGTGCACCCAGTGCAAAACCTGCTGGATATTCTGCCCCGATGCCTGCGTCGACTTCTCCAAGGATGACGGGGTGGACTTCAACCTCAAATACTGCAAGGGCTGCGGGGTCTGCAGCAGCGTCTGCCCGGTCGGCGCGATCAGCCGGGTGCCCGAGCTGGATTTTGACGAATAGGGAGTGAAAAAAATGCCGATCAAGAAGAGAGGAACAGGATTAACGGCAGTGGCCGACGCCTGGCAACTGGCCGATATCGACGTCACCGCTTCTTACCCCATCCGGCCGTATACCGCCGTCATGGCCGAAGTCGCCAAACGTATCGCCAACGGCGTTATGAAGTGCGAAATGGTCCACGGCGAAGGCGAGCACGCCCAGTTCAGCATCGCCCACGGCGCCTCCATGGCCGGCGCGCGCGCCACCACCGGCTCCTCCGGCGTCGGTGTCACCTACGCCTTCGAGACTTATTCCCCCATCGCCGGCGGCCGCTGCCCCATCCAGGCCCTCGTCGGCGACCGCACGCTCGACCCGCCGGGCGACTTCGGCTCCGAGCACACCGACTGCCTGACCCTCAGGGACAACGGCTGGATCTACGGCTGGGCCGAAAACGCCCAGGAATCCATCGACAACAGCCTGATGTACTTCCGCATCGGCGAGGACCCCGAGATCATGCTGCCGCAGATCGTCGCCATGGACGGCTACTTCGTCACCCACATCGCCCAGGATTACGAAATGCCCGACCAGGGGCAGGTCGACCAATTCCTGCCCCCGTTCAAGCCCCAGTTCCGTCTCGACGTCAACAACCCGGTCATCATGGGCCCGCAGATCGAGCCCGAAATGGGTCCTCCCCTGGAGTGGGACCGCAACGTCGTCATGGACCGCGTCAAGCAAAAAATCGTCACCGTCACCGCCGAATTCAACAAGATCTTCGGCCGCAAATACGCGCCGTTCGTTGACGAATACATGACCGAAGACGCCGATATGGTCTTCCTGCTGCAGGGCGCCCACGCCGTCACCTGCCGCAGCGCCATCCGCTACCTCCGCCAGGCCGGCTACAAAGTCGGGATGTGCCGCCTCCGCTGGTTCCGTCCCTTCCCCGACACCGCCCTCAAGGCCATCCTCCCCAAATTCAAAGTCGTCGGCGTCGTCGACACCAACACCTCGTACGGTGCCGCCGGCGGCAGCGGCGTGCTGCTCGTCGAAACCAGGGCCTCGGTCTCCGAGGTACCGGGCAAACCGCTCATCCAGGGCTTCACCTCCGGCCTGGGCGGCGAAACCATCACCCACGAAGAATTCTTCAAAATGGCCGAAATGATGAAGATGACCCTCGAAGCGGGGCGGATCATCCAGGACGGCACCTGGGTCAACTTCAACGACTACCTCCCGGCCGTCTCCGAAGTGAAGGCCGCCGAGCAACAGGTCGCCCAGACCAAGGAATGAGAAGGGGGAAAAGACAATGGCAACTGCCGAAATGATCAAATCGATCGCGCAGGCGCCGGATAAGGAGTTCTATCTCCCCGGCCACCGCACCTGTGCGGGCTGCGGCCCGGCTCTGGCCTACCGGCTCATCGCCAAGGCCTCGGGCAAAAACACCATCTTCATCGGTCCCACCGGCTGCATGTACGTCGCCAACACCAGCTACGCCTGCGGTCCTTGGGCCGTGCCCTGGACCCATGCCCAGATCACCAACGGCGGGGCGGTCGCCTCGGGCATCGCCGAAGCCTTCAGAATGATGATCAAAAAAGGCAAAATCAAGGATGAGTATCCCAACATCATCTGTATGGCCGGCGACGGCGGCTCCATCGACATCGGCCTCCAGGCCGCCTCGGCCATGATGTACCGCGGCCACGACGTGCTGTTCATCATGTATGACAACGAGTCCTACGCCAACACCGGCATCCAGACCTCGCCGATGACTCCCTACGGAGCGACCACCATGTTCACCCCGGCCGGCCCGGAGATCCCCGAAGCCAAGAAATTCTTCCCCAAAGACCCGATGGCCATCTTCTGCGGCGGCGGCCATCCCGCGGTCAAGTACGGCGCCACCGCCTCGGTCTCCTACCCGGTCGACCTCATGAACAAGGTCCGCAAGGGACTGGCCCAGGAAGGCCCCGCCTTCCTCCACGTCCAGTGCCCCTGCCCTAAAGGCTGGACCTTCCCGGCCAACCGCACCGTCGAAATCGGCCGCCTCGCGGTCGAGACCGGCATGTGGTTCATGTACGAGATCGAAGACGGCGTCAAAAAATGGAGCATCCTGCCGAAAAAACTCAAGCCGGTGGAAGAATACCTGCAAACGCAGGGCCGGTTCGCGCACCTCAAGCCGGAGCACGTCGCCAAGCTGCAGGCCTGGATCAATGCCCGCGTCCAGACCCTCGGCCTGGAAGTGCCGCTGCCGCCGGCAAAATAGCATCGGAGCGAGTCCCTGGTGCCTTCCGTGAACAAAAGGCACCAGGGGCTTTCTCTTCCCATTCTTCGGGTTTAGCTATGCAAGAAAGGGAGATGCCAAGTGCAAGGTTTGCCAGAACTTACTATTGGACGCTGGCTCGTCGCCTGGATCCCGATCATTCTCGTTCTCGTCCTCATGATGGGTCTACGGATGAGCGGCGGTAAATCCGGTGCGGTGTCCTGGGTGGCTTCTTTGCTGATTGGCGCCTATTACTTTGGCGGCGACCTGAAGCTCCTCGCTTCGG
>JALHDI010000285.1 GCA_022839045.1 Sporomusaceae bacterium | reverse complement strand
CCGCAGAACCTTGCCAGTGAGGCCGGCAGCGTTAAGCTCCAGCCAAGCCGGCACCGTCTTGGTGGCCAGACCTTCGGCCATCTCCTTCATAATCGGCGCGTCCTTGCTGGCCTCGGCCACGGTAACCACATCGCCCGCCTTGACCAGGAAAGAGGGGATATCCACGCGGCGGCCGTTCACGGCGAAATGGCCATGGCGAACCAGCTGCCTGGCCTGGGTGCGGCTCGAAGCGAAACCGAGACGGAACGTCACGTTATCCAGCCGCCTTTCCAGCAGGACGAGGAGATTCTCGCCGGTGATGCCCTTCTGCCGTTCGGCTTTCTCAAAATAATTCCGGAATTGGCGCTCCAGCAAACCATAGATACGGCGGGTTTTCTGCTTCTCGCGCAGCTGGATGCCGTACTCGGAAACCTTCTTGCGGGCCTGTCCCTGGCCGTGCTGGCCGGGTGCGTAGCCGCGTTTGCTGAAGGCGCACTTATCGCTATAGCATCTGTCGCCCTTCAGGTACAGCTTCGAACCTTCGCGGCGGCACTGTCTGCAAACAGCCTCAATATATCTTGCCATTCTTGTCTAACACCTCCGAAATCTTAGACTCTTCTGCGTTTGGGCGGACGGCAGCCGTTGTGGGGAATGGGCGTGACATCCTTGATAAGGTTGACCTCGAGCCCGGCGGCCTGCAGCGAGCGGATCGCCGCCTCGCGTCCCGAGCCCGGCCCCTTCACGAAAACCTCGATCTGCTTCATGCCGTGTTCCATCGCCGCTTTGGCCGCCTGTTCGGCCGCCATCTGGGCAGCGAAAGGCGTGCTTTTACGCGAGCCCTTGAAGCCCATCCCGCCGGCGCTGGCCCAGGAAATGGCGTTGCCCTTCTGGTCGGTGATCGTCACGATGGTATTGTTGAAGGTCGAACGAATATGGGCCACGCCATACTCGATATTCTTGCGTTCCTTCCGTTTGGGTCTGGCGGCAGTTTTCTTCGCTACCAATCTTTATCCCTCCTACTTCGACTTCCGTTTAACGCCGACCGTCTTCTTCGGCCCCTTGCGGGTCCGGGCGTTGGTCTTGGTCCGCTGGCCGCGGACCGGCAGGCCCATGCGGTGACGCTTGCCGCGATACGAGCCGATCTCAATCAGCCGCTTGATATTGAGCTGCTCTTCGCGGCGCAGGTCGCCCTCGACCTTGTAATTCTTATCGATGGCCTCCCTCAGCTTGGAAATCTCCTCTTCCGTAAGATCCCGCACCCGGGTATCGGGATTGACGCCGGTGGCGGCGATAATCTCCTTCGAAAGGGTCAAGCCGAGGCCATAGATGTATGTCAAAGCAACTTCGATCCGTTTATCACGCGGTAAGTCTACTCCGGCAATACG
>JALHDI010000284.1 GCA_022839045.1 Sporomusaceae bacterium | reverse complement strand
GCAGGGCACCATCGACGGGCAGGAAAACCCCATCCCCGTCATCTACACCAGCAAACTCGGCGAAGTCCAGAAATACATGACCATCTGGAACTACTCCTACGACCCGCTCGTCCTCGGCATCAACAAGAAACTCTTCGACTCCCTCGACAAAGAAACCCAGAAGATCCTCCAGGACGCCGCCAAAGAAGCCTGCGCATACCAGATCAAGCTCAACCGCGAAGAAGAAGCCAAACAGCTCGCCGAGCTCAAAGCCAAAGGCATGCAGGTCACCGTCCTCACGGCCGACCAGGTCAAAGCCTTCCAGGCCAAAATGGGCCCGGTTTACGCCAAATACGAATCCGCCATCGGCAAAGACCTGCTTGACGCCTTCCGGAACGCCGGGAAATAGCCTCATCAACAACAGCATTAGCGAGGTGGCTTGGCCCATAGCCGGGCCACCTCGACTATTAGAAAAGCGGAGGCTGTCATGTCCAAACTGTTTGACGCCATCGAAGAATGGTTTCTCGCCATCTCCCTCGGTGCCATGCTGCTGCTCAACTTCGGCAACGTCCTCTCCCGCTATTTTCTTAACTTGTCCATGTCCTTCACCGAAGAGATAACCACAAACCTCTTCGTCTGGAGCTGCTTTTTAGGCGCGTCCGCCGCCGCCAAGCGCGGCGCCCACCTCGGCCTCAGCGTCTTCACCGACCTGCTGCCCGCCAAATGGCAGCGGCTCGTCGCCCTCATCGTATCGATAATGTCGCTCGTACTGTTCGCCGTCATCATCTGGACCAGCATCGGCATGGTCAATTCGCAGCTGGCCAGCAGCCAGACCACCCCGGCCCTCGGCATCCCCGAGTGGACCATGGGTATCGCCGTCCCCGTCGGCGCCGCCTTCTGCTTCATCCGTTTCGCCC
The DNA here is from genome assembly GCA_022839045.1 of Sporomusaceae bacterium. The sequence goes on along the minus strand of JALHDI010000284.1, from coordinate 489 downwards.
AGGCCGGCTGGAAATCCTGGCACAAGGGGGGCAACTGATATGGACATCGAACCCGGCATTCTCCTGTTCCTGATCTTCGGTATCCTCCTGTGCCTCAACACGCCCATCGCCGTAGCCCTCGGCCTCGGCAGCGTCATCACCATCTTCCTCAGCGGCAGCTCGCTCGACATCATGGCCTTCACCATGTACTCGGCCACCGCCAAATTCACCCTGTTGGCCATCCCCTTCTTCATCCTCGCCGGCGTCGTCATGGAGCAGGCCGGCGTCTCCAGCCGCCTCATCCGCTTCGCCAACGTCTGCGTCGGCCATATCACCGGCGGCCTGGCCATCGTCCTCGTCATCACCTCCTGCTTCTTTGCCGCCATCTCCGGCTCCGGCCCGGCGACCGTTGCAGCTCTGGGATCCATCCTCATCCCCGCCATGGCCGAGGCCGGCTACGACAAACCCATGTCCTCCGCCCTCATGGCCAACGCCGGCGCCATCGGCATC
>JALHDI010000283.1 GCA_022839045.1 Sporomusaceae bacterium | reverse complement strand
GCTCGGGGAAGCAGATGCCGGTTACGCCGAGATCGCCGAGGGAGTCGAACAGGGCCCGGTCGAATTTTTCATGTTCGTCGCGTTCTTCGGTGCCCGGGGCGACTTCCTTTTCAGCGAACTCACGCACCATTTTCTGCATCATTTTTTGGTCGTCGGTCAATTCGAATCGCATGTGAATCCTCTCCTGTCTTTATTAAAATGATAAAGTTATTATTAAAAAATGTGAAAAAAATCACATGAGTTTTTTATTTTAGTGCCAATAGGATATCCCATTGGCACTAAAAGATTACGCGAATTGCCTTCAGGGAACCTACAGTTTTTCGACGATGGTGGCTACGCCCTGGCCGCCGCCGATGCAGAGGGTGGCAAGGCCGCGTTTGGCGCCGCGGAGTTCCATGGCGTGGAGCAGGGTTACGAGGATGCGCGCGCCGCTGGCGCCGATGGGGTGGCCGAGGGCGATGGCGCCGCCGTGGATGTTGACTTTTTCCTTGACGAAGCCGAGTTCTTTGCCGACGGCCAGGAACTGGGCGGCGAAGGCTTCGTTGGCTTCGATGAGGTCGATGTCGTTGAGGGTGAGGCCGGCTTTGGCCAGCGCCTTGCGGGTGGCGGAGACGGGACCCATGCCCATGATGGCGGGGTCTACGCCGCCGGAGCCGTAGCCGATGATTTTGGCGAGGGGTTTGAGGCCGAGGGCTTTGGCTTTGTCGGCGCTCATGACGACGAGGGCGGCCGGCGGTGACGGTGCCGTCTTTCTTGAAGGCCGGTTTAAGGCTGCAGAGCGTCTGGACGGTGGTGCCGGCTTTGGGGTATTCGTCGGTGTCGAAGACGATGTCGCCTTTTTTGCCTTTGATGGTGACGGGGACGATCTCTTTCTTGAAGGCGCCGCTCTGGATGGCTTTGACGGCTTTGTCCTGGGATTCGTAGGCGAGTTCGTCCTGCATTTCGCGGGTGATGCCGTATTTCTCGGAGACGTTTTCGGCGGTGATGCCCATGTGGTAGTTGTTGAAGGCGCACCACAGGCCGTCGTTGATCATGACGTCGACGACTTTGTCGTGGCCCATGCGGTAGCCCCAGCGGGCTTTGCTCGACAGGAGGTAGGGAGCCTGGGACATGCTTTCCATGCCGCCGGCGAGGATGATGTCGGCGTCGCCGCACATGATGGCCTGAGTGGCGAGGTTTACGGTCTTGAGACCGGAGCCGCAGACCTTGTTGATGGTCATGGACGGCACTTCCGCCGGGATGCCGGCTTTGATGGCCGCCTGGCGGGCGGGGTTCTGGCCCAGGCCGGCCTGGAGGACGTTGCCAAAGATTATTTCGTCAACATTTTCAGCTTTGACGCCGGCTTTTTCCATGGCTTCCTTAAGGACGATTGCGCCCATCTCGGGGGCGGACAGGGATGCCAGGCCGCCGTTGAAGGTGCCGATCGCCGTACGGACGGCGCTGACGATTACTACTTCCTTCAACAATTATCATCTCCTTTTGGTTTACTTGTTAGCTTATTCCGCATGCAGATTATCTATTTTATTTTATCACTTATTGCCATTGGCAGGCAACATGTCCTTGAGACTGATTTTGTTCGCTTTGAAGATTCGTGCGTCCATGGTTTTGAGCTTGGGGGATATTATCGGTTTGAAGTCCATCTGGGCGAGGATGTCGTTTTCGAGGTCGACGCCGGGGGCGATTTCGATGAGGGTCATGCCCTGGGCGGTGAGTTCGAAGACGGCCCGCTCGGTGATGTAGAGGACAGGCTGCTTGACTTTTTTCGCGTAGTCGCCGCTGAAGGTGATCTGTTCGACGTGGTCGAGGAATTTGCGGGCTTTGCCTTCGGCGACGATTTGGAGTTTGCCGTCCTCGACGGCGACTTTGAGACCGCCGGCGGTGAAGGTGCCGCAGAATACGACCCGCTTGGCGTTTTGGGTGATGTTGATGAAGCCGCCGCAGCCGGCGACGCGGCCTTTGAATTTGCTGACGTTGATGTTGCCGTGCTTGTCGGTCTCAGCCAGGCCGAGGTAGGCAAGGTCGAGGCCGCCGCCGTCGTAGAAGTCGAACTGGTAGGGCTGGTCGACGAGGGCGTCGGGGTTGCTGACGGCGCCGAAGCTGAGGCCGCCGGCGGGG
>JALHDI010000122.1 GCA_022839045.1 Sporomusaceae bacterium | reverse complement strand
CCGAGTTGTTCGACAACGATTTCTTTTACTTTGTCAAAAGTCGTCATTATGTTCACCTCCTTCCGGAACACCCTGGGTAGTCAGGTTACATTACCATGCCGCCGTCGACATTTATTGTTTGGCCGGTAATATAGTTTGCCGCATCGGATGCCAAAAATAACACGGCTTCTGCGACATCTTCCGGCTTACCCAGGCGACTGAGCGGTATCTTTTGGGCAAGGTCGGCCTTGGCCTGTTCGGAGATGGCCGCCGACATGTCGGTGGTTATGTATCCGGGAGCGACGGCGTTGACGGTTATGCCTCTGGCGGCGAGTTCTTTGGCCGCCGATTTGGTGAAGCCGATTACGCCGGCTTTGGCGGCGGCGTAGTTGGTCTGGCCGGCGTTGCCCATGATGCCTACGACCGAGGTCATGTTGATGATTTTGCCGGCGCGCTGTTTAATCATGATTTTGGCGACGGCCTTGGTGCAGTTGAAGATGCCTTTGAGGTTGGTGTTCATGACGGCGTCCCAGTCGTCTTCCTTCATGAGGGCGAGAAGGTTGTCGCGGGTGATGCCGGCGTTGTTGACGAGGATGTCGATGCGCCCGAAGGCGGCGGTGGCTGCTTTGACGAGCTCGCCGACAGCCTGGGCGTCGGCGACGTCGGCCTGGAAGAGGATGGCTTCGCCGCCGGCTTGTTTGATGTCGCCGACCGTCTGTTCGGCGGCGGCGCGGTTGCCGGCGTAGTTAACCACTACTTTGGCGCCCTCTTGAGCGAGGCGGAGGGCGGTGGCCCGTCCTATGCCCCTGGAAGCGCCGGTTACAATTGCCACTTTCCCATCTAAAAGCATTTTAGCGAACCTCCTTGAAATAATCAAGGGTTTTTTGCAGGGACGCATCATCTTCGACGTTGAGGGTGACGGCGTCCTTGGCGATCTTTTTGGTGAAGCCGGTAAGGACCTTGCCCGGCCCGACTTCGACGAATACGGCGGCGCCGAAGGCGGTGATGGCGGCGACGCAGTCTTCCCACAGGACGGGGCTGGCCGCCTGGCGGACGAGGGAGGCTTTGATGGCGTCGCCTTTGGTGACGATGCGGCCGTCGACGTTGGCGACGACGGGGATGGCGGCGTCGGCGACGGTGATTTTGTCGAGTTCGGCGGCGAGTTTTTCGGCGGCCGGCTTCATGAGGGTGCTGTGGAAGGGGGCGCTGACCGGCAGGGGGATGGCCCGTTTGGCGCCGGCCTGTTTGAGGGCTTCGACGGCGGCGTCGACCGCGGCTGTGGCACCGGCGATGACTACCTGGCCGGGGCAGTTGAAGTTGACGGCCTGGACGGGGCCGGCCTGTTGCTCGGTTTTTTGGCAGATGGCGATGATTTCGTCGCGTTCGAGCCCGAGGACGGCCGCCATGCTGCCTTCGCCCAGAGGCACCGCTTCCTGCATGAATTGGCCGCGTTTGCGGACGAGGCGGACGGCGTCGGCGAAGCTGAGAGCGCCGGCGGCGACGAGGGCCGAGTATTCGCCGAGGCTGTGGCCGGCGACGATGGCCGGGGTGAGGCCTTTTTCGGCGAGGACGCGGTGGCAGGCGACGCTGACGGTCAGGATGGCGGGCTGGGTGTTGAAGGTTTTGCGCAGTTCTTCCTCGGGGCCGCCGAAGCAGAGGTCGGTGATGGAGAAGCCGAGGGCTTCGTCTGCTTCGGCGAAGGTGGCGCGGGCTACGGGGTATAGGTCGTGGAGGTCTTTGCCCATGCCTACGGTCTGGGAGCCTTGGCCGGGAAAGACAAAGGCCGTTTTTGTCATTGTTATTCATCCCCTTTGCCGGTGGGTTTGGTGTGTTGGTTTACAGCCGGTTGAGGCCGGCGAGCACGCGGGGAATGTCGCCGACGATTTCGGCGACGATGGCGGCGACGGGTTTTATGTCGGTGATCATGCCGGCTACCTGGCCGATCATGACCGAGCCGTTTTCGATGTCGCCGTCGACGGCGGCGGCTTTGAGCTTGCCGGCGCCGAGGCGGTCGAATTCTTCCGGGGGGGCGCCGCGCCGGTCGAGGGCGGCGAATTCTTTGGCGAGTTTGTTGTCGAGGACGCGCACGGGGTGGCCGCCGGCCAGCCCGGTGACGACGGTGGAGCGTTCTTTGGCCTTGATGACGGCGTCTTTGTAGTCGGGGTGGGCGGTGCATTCCTGCGAGGCGACGAAGCGGGTGCCGATCTGGATGCCTTCGGCCCCGAGGGCGAAGGCGGCGATGACGCCGCGGGCGTCGCCTATGCCGCCGGCGGCGATGACGGGCAGTTTGACGGCGTCGGCGACCTGGGGCACGAGGGTCATGGTGGTGACTTCGCCTACGTGGCCGCCGCTTTCGAGGCCTTCGGCGATGACGGCGTCGACGCCGGTGCGCTCGAGCCTGCGGGCGAGGGCCACCGAGGCGACGCCGGGGATTACGCGGGTGCCGTTTTCTTTGAGGGCGCCGATGTATTCGGCGGGGTTGCCGGCCCCGGTGGTTATGACGGGGATTTTTTCGTCGAGCATGACCTGCATTACTTCCCTGACGAACGGCGACATGAGCATGATGTTGACGCCGAAGGGTTTGGCGGTAAGTCCTTTGGCTTTGCGGATCTCCGCCCGCAGGGGTTCGGGGGGCATGTGACCGGCGCCGATGAGGCCGAGCCCGCCGGCGTTGGAGACGGCGGCGGCGAGTTCGGCGGTGGCTACCCAGGCCATGCCGCCTTGCAGGATGGGGTATTCGATGCGCAGTAGCTCACAGAGCCTGCTTTTAAGCAATAGTTTTATCCTCCTTGCACCACTTTATGACGCACGAGGCCCAGGTCAGGCCGGCGCCGAAGCCCACGGCGACGATGACGTCGCCGTCTTTGATGCGACCGTCGTCGAGGGCTTCTCTGAGGGCGATGGGGATGGAGGCCGAGGAGGTGTTGCCGTAGCGGTCGACGTTGACGATGACTTTTTCCATCGGCAGTTTGAGGCGTTTGGCGGCGGATTGGATGATGCGGATGTTGGCCTGGTGGGGGATGAGGATGTCGACGTCTTCGGCCTTGAGGCCGGCGTTGTCGAGGGCTTTGAAGGCCGATTCGCCCATGACTTTGACGGCGAATTTGAAGACTTCGTTGCCGTTCATGTGGACGAAGTGCTGGCGGTTGGCGACGGTTTCGGCGGTGGCCGGCAGGCGGGAGCCGCCGGCGGGCAGTTTGAGGAGGTCGCCGCCGGCGCCGTCGGCGCCCATGTTGAAGCCGATGATGCCGCAGCCGCTTTTGCATTCGCCGAGGACGACGGCGCCGGCGCCGTCGCCGAAGAGGACGCAGGTGTTGCGGTCGGTGTAGTCCATGATGCGGGTGAGGGTTTCGGCGCCGACGACGAGTACTTTTTTATAAAGGCCGGTTTTGATGAACTGGGAGCCGGTGTTGATGCCGTACATAAAGCCGGAGCAGCCGGCGGCGAGGTCGAAGGCGGCGGCGCCCGTAGCTTGCAGGTTGGCCTGGACGAGGCAGGCGACCGAGGGAAAGAACATGTCGGGGGTGGCGGTACAAGCGATGATGAGTTCGATTTCGTCGGGGCTGGTTTTGGCGTCGGCCAGGGCCCGTTCGGCCGCAATGGTGGCGAGGTCGGAGGTGGCCTGCTCGGGTGCGGCGATGCGCCGTTCGCGGATGCCGGTGCGCTCGACGATCCACTCGTCGGAGGTGTCGACCATCTTTTCGAGGTCTTTATTTGTCAGGACTTTTTCCGGTACATAGGTTCCCAGCCCCAGTATCCCTACTCCCATATCATTCTTCATTGGTGATGTTGCCCTCCTTAGCGATGTTTTCGCGGATGTGTTCGACAACTTTCTTTTCGGCGAATTCTTTGGCGACCCGTATGGCGCTTTTTATGGCTTTGGCTTTTGAGCTGCCGTGGCAGATTATGAACCCGCCGTCGACGCCGAGGAGCGGCGCGCCGCCGTATTCGGCGTAGTCGAGTTTTTTCTTGAGGCCTCTGAGGGCCGGGAGCACGAGGAGTGAGGCCGCTTTGGCCAGGAAACCGGCGTTTTTGATGGCGTCTTTGACGAGCTGGAGGATGGCGCTGGCCAGCCCTTCGCCGAATTTGAGGACGATGTTGCCGACGAAGCCGTCGCAGACGACGACGTCGACACCGCCTTTGGGGATGTCGCGCCCTTCGACGTTGCCGATGAAGTTGAGGGTTTTGGCGTGCTGCAGCAGCGGGTAGGTGGCAAGCGCCTGCTCGTTGCCCTTGGTTTCTTCTTCGCCGATGTTGAGCAGCCCGACGCGGGGTTTTTTGATGCCGAGGACGTATTCGGCGTAGATCGAGCCCATGACGGCGCTCTGCAGGAGGTGCTTGGGTTTGGCGTCGGTGTTGGCGCCGGAGTCGAGCAGGACGGTGGTGCCGGAGAGGTTCGGCATCGGTGTGGCGATGGTCGGGCGTTCGATGCCCGCGATGCGGCCGAGGCCGAAATGGGCGGCGGCTACGGCCGCGCCTGTGCTGCCGGCCGATATGACGACGTCGCATTCGCCTTGTTTGACGAGGCGAGTGGCCACGATGACCGAGGCGTCCTTTTTCTTGCGGACGGCGGCGCCGGGATGATCGGTCATCTCGACGACCTGGCTGGCGTGATGGACGCTTATGCCTTTGTCTCGCCAGTCGCCGGCTTTATCGAGCAGGGGGATTAGCTTCGCTTCGTCGCCCACGAGGACTATCTGGCAGTGATACTCACCGGCGGCGTCGAGCGCGCCGCGGACGATTTCCTCCGGCGCAAAGTCCCCACCCATTGCGTCAATGGCAACTTTCATTTTATCTCCCCTCATTGTCTAGCGAGACCATTATGAATTTTGAGCGGAATACTTCCTGTTTTTCGTTCCTAGTCTTTACCCAAACAAAATATTTATTGCCTCTTTTTTTGACGACTTCGGCTTTGGCGACCAGCTTTTCGCCTGATGCCACGGGGATTTTGTACTTGATGTTGGCGACCCCGGTGACGGCCGCCGGCGCGTCGAGAACGGCGAGGGCGAGGGAGTTGGCCTGGGCGAAGATGTAGTGCCCGCCCGCGACCCTGGTCTTTTCCATGACCATGTCGTCGCCGACGGTCATGACGGAGATGCCGGACCGGCCGAGTTCCAGGTCGACGAGTTCGCCGATGACGTCGCCGGTGCCGATGGCCGTGAGCTTGGTGCGCGCTTCCTCGGCCATTTGCTTGGTCCTTTCCCTCAGTTCGGGAATGCCGAGGGCCAGACGGTCGAGCCTGATGGTCTGGACACTGACCCCCATCGCTTCCGCCAGCGCTTCGTCGGTCATAAAGGGGCTGGTGTGAAGTTTTTCCAGCAGGGCTTCATGCCTGAGCTTCTTCTGGGGGCGTGTCACATTATCACCTTTTTTATCAGTAAGTATTATAACCTATTACTAGTATAGCGGGGGTTCTGCTGTTTTGCAAGAAAAAAACAAAGCAAGATAAAATTGGCATTTTGCCTTTTATCTTGCTCATTCGGAGCCTTTTTATACGGGGGGTTACTCAGCGGCTTTCACTACTTCCTTGCCTTTGTAGTGACCACATTCGGGGCACACGCGGTGCGGCATTTTCATCTGATGGCACTGGGGGCATTCGACGTATCCGGGTGCGGTGAGTTTCCAGTTGGCGCGGCGCTTGTCGCGACGAGCTTTGGACATTTTGCGCTTGGGTACTGCCATGGTCCGTATCCACCTCCTTGCGGGCCGGCGCTAGAGCCGCCGTTCGTGTCCGTGCATCGTTGTTAGGATGCGCTATTTTTTCAGTAGTAATTTTTCCAGCGCCGCGAGTCGCGGGTCGATGCTGGCGGTGACGCAGGTGCAGGGCGTTTCGTTGCGGTTTACGCCGCATACGGGGCACAGACCGCGGCATTCTTCGTCGCATAGCGCTTTGAGGGGCTCGGCGACGATGAGCGCTTCGCGCACTATTTCGGCGATGTCGATTTCGTCGCCGTGGTAGACGAGCGCGTCCGGGTCGGTGGCGGCGCAGCCTTCTTCGCGGAAGGTTTCGCTGAAGGGGATGGCGATTTCGCGGGTGAAGTCCGCCAGGCAGCGGTTGCAGTTCAGGGCGGCGGCGCCTTTGATGACGCCTGATACGGCGAGCAGGCGGCCGGTGTTGACCGCTTCCCCGGTTACTTCGATCCGGCCTTGCAGCCAGAGTTCGCCGGCTTCGCCGGCGAGTGCTTCGACGGGGCTATGAAAACTAAATGATTGGCTGGCGCCAATCGCTTGTCGAAGCTGCGCGATGTTAATTTTCATCATTTTCCACCCCAACCCTCATTAATTATAGCGACACGACCGGAGTTTGTCAAGAAAACGGCTTGTTCGCCGTTATTATTCCCATCGGCGGTCGATTTCGCTGCGGGGAGACGGCTTTATGAGACGGTGGAATATGGATTGTTTCATTATAAATAGGAGGAAGAAAAGAGGAGGGTCTCCCCTCCCCTATCCGTGCTATTTGCCTTTTCGACTCAGGCCGTTCAGAAGCCGCCAGATGCTAGGCGCACCGAAGGCGGTGCCGCGACGGCGTACTTGGTTGCGTACGCCGAGCAAACCGCCGAGGAGCAACGCCGCAGATGGTGGCTTATCGACGGCCGGTTATTATACGATGTTGGCGCAGATTTGCTCGGTGTCCCTGGCTATAACCAACTCTTCGTTGGTGGGGATGACGAAGATTTTGACCTTGGCGCCGTCGACGCTGATTTCGGTGGCTTTGCCGCGAACGTTGTTTTTGACGGGGTCGATGCGGGTGCCGAGGTATTCGAGCCCCTGGCAGATCTTGTCGCGCATGGAGATGGAGTTTTCGCCGAGGCCGGCGGTGAAGACGATGGCGTCGACGCCGCCCATGGCGGCGACGTAGCCGCCGATGTATTTGCGGACTTTGTAGGCGAAGACGTCGAGGGCCAGTTGAGCCCGCTCGTTGCCTTCGCTGGCGGCTTCCTCGATGTCCCGGAAGTCGCTGGAGATGCCGGAGAGGCCGAGGACGCCGGATTTTTTGTTGAGGTAGGTGTCGATCTGGTCGGGGGTGAGGCCTTCTTTTTTCATCAGGTAGGTGATGATCGCGGGGTCGATTTCGCCGCAGCGCGTGCCCATGACGAGGCCTTCGAGGGGGGTGAAGCCCATGCTGGTGTCGACGGATTTGCCGTTTTTGACGGCGGCGATGCTGGCGCCGTTGCCGAGGTGGCAGGTGATGATCCGCAGGTTGGTCATGTGTTCGTTCATCAGTTCGCCGGCCCGCTGGGAAACGTAGCGGTGCGAGGTGCCGTGGAAGCCGTAACGGCGGACGCTGTATTTTTCGTAGGCTTCGTAGGGCAGGCCGTACAGGAAGGCGTGCTTGGGCATGGTTTGGTGGAAGGCGGTGTCGAAGACGCCGACCTGGGGCGTTTTGGGCATCAGTTCGGCGCAGGCGTTGATGCCGAGGATGTTGGGCGGGTTGTGGAGGGGCGCCAGGTCGATGCATTCTTCCAGGGCGTCCATGACTTGCGGGGTGATGAGAACGGAGTCGGCGAATCTTTCGGCGCCGTGGACGACGCGGTGGCCGATGGCGTTGATTTCCTGCATGCTTTTGACGACGCCGTGGTCGGGATGGGTGAGGGCGTCGAGGACCATTTTGATGCCGATGCTGTGGTTTTTGATGTCGGCGGTGAGAACGACTTTTTCTTTACCAGCGGGCTGATGGGTCAGCTGCGCACCTTCCAGTCCGATGCGCTCTACCAAGCCCTTGGCCAATACCGACTCGTCGGCCATGTTGAAAAGCTGGTATTTGATCGACGAGCTTCCGCAATTGAC
>JALHDI010000282.1 GCA_022839045.1 Sporomusaceae bacterium | reverse complement strand
CAGGGCCGAGGCGGCTGCGAAAATGGCGGAGGACAATGCGAAGAAGACCGAGGCCATTTTCCAGAAATCCATGAAGAAATAGGGAAAGGGATCATCGGGAACGCGGGACCTGTCCGAACCGTTCCGCCGAAAAGAAAGGCAGGGCTTCGCAGCCCTGCCTTTTTTCGTTACGGGGATCGCCCCCGGCCGGGCATGATCGCGGCGCCGTACCGGGCCGGACTCACCCTCCGAAGAAACTCTTGACCTTGCAGAAAAGGTTCTTGAAGAAGTCGACGGCCGCGGCGTCCGCGCCCCGCGTGCTCCAGACATGCTCGCCGAAGCCGAACTGGGCGAGCGTGTAGTAACCGAAGGCGAACTGCCCGATGGCGACATAGCCGGTCGCAACCTGCCCCAGGCCGAAGACGGTCGCTACGGCGAGCTGCCCGACGGCGGCGACGGCAAAAGCGGCCTGCCCGAGCGCCACGGCACCGATGGCCAGCTGGCCCAGGGCCAGAACCCCCGCCGCGGCCTGGCCGACGGCGATGACGCCTACGGCCTTCCTGCCCACCGCGATGACCCCCCTTGCGACAAGGCGCTTTCCCGTCTCGGGGCAGATCCCCGCCGCGTAGTGGAGGAAGGGAAGTCCCAGGATCCCGTCATGAGACTTGAACTCGGCGAATCTCGCGCCCGTCTCGTAGACATAGGTGCGCCACGAACCGAAATAGGTCCGCTCGACCTTGTATTCCACTTTTTCCAGAAGCAGGTTCTTCATGGGGGTTCAATGGCTTACGGGGATGCGGTCCCGATCCGCTGTGACCGCAGGGCCGCCGCCTGCTGGTAGTATTCCCTGGCGATGTCAAGGCGTCCGTACTTTTCCATGGCGACTCCCATGTTCTCGACGCAGAACGCCATGCCTCTGACGTCGTCGAGCTGGCGGCAGACCTGGAGGGCTTTTTCATAGGAATAAAAGGCATCGAGCCATCGGCTGAAACTCATGTGGTGGCCGGCCTGCTGGACGAGATCGTTCGCCTCGTTGACCATCCGCTCCCGGATACGGCTTGCCCGGAAAAGACGCCGTCTACGGAACGATCGAGGGCTTGATCTCCCATTTCCAATATTTCATGAAGGGACACGGCCTGCGGCCGCCGGCCGGGGAGGTCTACGCGGCGATCGAGGGGGGCAACGGCGAGCTGGGATTTTACCTCGTTTCCGACGGAACGGACCGGCCTTACCGGCTCCACCTGCGGGCTCCGTGTCTTCACGTGGTCTCCGCCCTGGCCGGCTTGATCCAGGGGCGGCTGCTGGCGGACATCATTCCGACCTTCGGCTCGATGAACATGATCGGCGGGGAGCTGGACCGGTGACGAACGCGTTTCCCTCGGGACTGCGGACCCGGATCGAGGCGATCCTC
>JALHDI010000010.1:130820-132019 GCA_022839045.1 Sporomusaceae bacterium | reverse complement strand
AGCTGCCGGTCGATATCATCAAGATCGACAAGTCGTTCGTCGACGACCTGGGTGCCGCCGACGGCCAACGGGAGATGATCGGTTCGATCATCAGCCTTGCCCACCGTGCGCGCCGGCAGGTGGTCGCCGAGGGTGTCGAGACCCGATACCAGCACGAGAAACTGATAAAATTCAAGTGCGACTTCGTCCAGGGCTTCTACTACAGCCGGCCGGTCGCCCAGCAGGACGTGCCCGGACTGCTGCGACGGCTCGGTCAGCGCGAGGGAACGTGATCGAGTGAAAGCGGGAAGCACTTTGTTCCCCAAGGGGCCGGAACAAAGCAGCCGGGAAAGCCGGCGGCAGGAAATGGCGGACAGGTACTTAGCCGAGTATGAGCGAAACCAGCGCCCCCGGGGGCTGGCGAGGCTGCTCGTCGTCGTGTTGTGCGTGTTCGTGGCCGGCTTCTTCCTCGAAAACACCGTCCATGTACCCGATGCCGCCTGGGTCTACGCCGACATCCGCGATGGGGTGTACTACGCGCCTCCCTACCTGAAGGACAGCGGGCGGGACGCCGCCGGTCTGCTGTTGACCACCGTCGGCGAAGCGAAGAAAATGAAGTACGCCCCTGATCCAGGGGCCAAGAGTATGGGCTACTTTCGGCAGCCCGGCCGTAGCATGTCGGGAGCGCTCCTCCAGAGCCTCGGCCTACTGTCGCCTCTCCCAAGCCGCTGGAACCGCGACGGGACGTGGAACTGGTGAGGAATAAAAAGAGAGCTTAAACGCGCTCTCTTTTTATTCCGGGCGCTGGCACGGCAAAGAAATACGAACTTACGCAAATTTATGTCGATTTATATAACCGAATTAAAAGGAAATCCGCCCAGGGATATCTAAAATAGGTAATACGGAAGGGGGGATAAATTTAGGATGGGGAGCGTTCTGGGCAAATGACCAATAAAAATCCTCATGCCAATGATCTTGGAACTGGTGATATTGAAGCAATACACCTGTTCTAAGAGCTTCTCGCGGGAAGCGGGAGGAAACACCCGGCACTACCGGTCCGGATTACCTGCAGATTTGCCCCGTCCTTTATGTTCCCATTATAAGGCAGGCATAAAGGCCGTGAATCGGCAGATACTGAAGGTGTAAGCGATTGTCGAGTTCATTGGAAAGAGGGGTGATTCCTTTAATGGCGAAAACTCTCTATGTCGGTAACTTGCCCT
>JALHDI010000010.1:0-130758 GCA_022839045.1 Sporomusaceae bacterium | reverse complement strand
AGGCTTTGGTTTTGTCGAGGTCGAGGACGCTGATGTGGACAACATGATTGCCGCGATGAACGGCGCCGACTTCGGCGGCCGCCAGGTTGTCGTAAACGAAGCTAAGCCGCGGCAAGGACAATTTTAGTTGAAACAAGTGCCTCCGTCATCGGAGGCATTTTATTTCTCCAGGGACTTGGCGAATGCCAGGTCCTTTCCTCTGTCCGCCGCCGGCTGCGGGACGCAGGAATCGGGCGCATTATAGCGAATTTTAGCATAAGGTGAAGAAAATGACCGAAAAGCTTCTCGAACAATTGACGAAAGTTTTGTCGCCCAAGCGCCTGGCGCATTCCAAGGGCGTCAGCGAAACGGCGGCGTCTTTGGCCGCCAGGTATGGCGCCGACATCGGCAAGGCCCGGCTTGCGGGGCTACTCCACGACTGCGCCCGCGGCATGCCCAGCAACATCCTATTGCAGGTCGCCGGGGCGTCTGGTATAGTGGTGAATGATGTCGAACAGCGGGAGCCTATGCTGCTGCATGCGCCGGTAGGCGCGGTGATCGCCCGCCGCGATTACGGAGTGGACGATCCGGAGGTGCTCGCCGCCATCCGCTGGCACACCACAGGGGGGCCGGCGATGACGCTTCTTGACGAAATTATCTTTCTCGCCGATTATATCGAACCGACAAGGTCGTTCCCGGGAGTCGACCGCTTGCGGGCGCTGGCCGAGGAGAGCCTGCCCGCGGCCCTGTTGGCCGCTTATGACCAGACCCTTAACCATCTTCTCGCCGAGCGGTGGCTTATCCACCCGGCGACGGTCGAAGGGCGCAACGCCCTGCTTGTGAAGATGAAGACTAAATAAACTACTAATTGGAGGCTGTAGGAAAGCTCCAGAGAGGAGGGCTAATATGCGCAGCCGCCTGGACGCGACCCGTGCGCGCCGCAAGATCCGCTGGACGCGCGTGTTTCTTGTCCTCTTCGTTCTCGCCGCCTTCGTGACGGCGTTCGCCGGCGCCGCCCTCTACGCCTACCTTAAAATGTTCGACACCGCCGCCGCCCCCGGCGGCAGCCCCGCGCCCGAGACCCGGAAGACGGCCGATGCCGCGCTCGGCCAGCGGGTCAACATCCTCATCCTCGGCGTCGACGAGGGAGACAACGAAACTCCCGGCGCGCCGAAACGCTCGGATACGATGATCGTCGCCAGCGTCGACCCGGCGGACGGGTCGGTGAGCATGCTCTCGATTCCCCGCGATACGCGGGTGGCCATTCCCGGCCGCACCGGCCACGACAAGATCACCCACGCCTACGCCTACGGCGGCCCCGAGCTCGCCACCCGGACGGTTGAGGCCTTCCTGGGCGCGCCGATCAACTACTACGTCACCATGGACTGGAAGGGGTTCGTCAGCGTCGTCGATATCCTCGGCGGGGTGGACCTGTACGTCGAGCAGGACATGAACTACGACGACCCGTACGCGGGTTTGAGCATCCACCTCAAGAAAGGCTACCAGCACCTGGACGGCGAAAAGGCCGGCCAGTATATCCGTTTCCGCCACGACGAACTCGGCGATATCGGCCGGGTGCACCGCCAGCAGCGTTTCCTGAAGGCCATGACCGACGAGATGCTCCAGGTCGGCACGCTGCTGAAGCTGCCGGCGCTCACCGCCACCCTCAGGCAGTACGTGGCGAGCGACATGCCGCCGCTCACCATGCTCAAGCTCGCCAACACCCTCAAGGGATTCAAGGACGGCGGGCTCAAGGCCGAGCTGTTGCCGGGCAACTTCGCCACCATCGACGGACTCAGCTACTGGGTGGCGGATAAGGAAGGGACCAAAGCGCTCGTCCAGGCTCTTTTCTCGGCCGGCGGCGCCAAGGTCAGCGGCACCCTGCCCGGCCAAACGCGCAGCAACTGACGAACGAAGGACGCCCAGCCCCTGCGATGCGGAGCAATTCCGCCCGCAGGGGCTTTATCCTTTTCCGCCGTCTCCGTCGGTTGCGGCGGGCAGGCGGCAGGAAACGGGCATAACCAGCAAGAATAGAATATGATAAGAATGAGATTACTAAGGGAAGGTACCGATTTCAGGAGGTAAAGCATGACCGAAGCAAACTTGCCCGAATTGGTAGCGGCGGCGGCCAGCGACAAAAAAGCCCGCGACATCGTCATCCTCGACATGGACGGGGTTTCTCTGGTTGCCGACCATTTCGTCATCTGCAGCGCCAATTCGACCACCCAGGCGCAGGCGATCGCCGACAATATCGAGGAACGGCTCGAAAAAGAGGGGCTGACCCTGCTGCGCAAGGAGGGCTACCGGGAGGCCCGCTGGATACTGATGGACTACGGCGCCTGCGTCGTACACGTCTTCGTCGAGGAAGACCGCCGGTATTACAGCCTGGAGCGTCTTTGGGGCGACGCCAAGTCATACTCCTACCAAGAGTGATATAATGACTACCGACACCGAACTCAAGCCGGGCGCCGTCCGCACGCTTACCGTAGTACGGACGGGCGAACTCGGCGCCTTCCTCGACGCCGGCACAGGCAGGACGACCGACGACATCCTTCTCCACCGCGCCCAGCAGACCCGCGAAGTGACCGTGGGCGAGAAGCTGCCCGTCTACCTCTACCTCGACCCCAAGGGCCGCCTCACCGCCAGTATGCGCCTGCCGCAGATGCGGGAGGGCCAGGTCGCCAGAGCCGCCGTCATCAACACCACCAGAGACGGGGCGTTCGTCGACATCGGCGCCGAACGCGGCATCTTCATGCCCTTCGCCGGCATGAAGGGCAGGGTGCGCCGGGGCGACAAGGTATGGATAAAGCTCTACCGCGACAAATCCGGCCGCCTGGCCGTAACCATGGAAGTCGAGGACGAACTCAGGCGGGCGTCGCGGCCGGCCGCCGGCGTCAAGCTCGGCGACCAGATAACAGGGTCGGTGTACAACATCACCGACGAGGGCGCCTTCCTTTTCACCGCCGACCGGCACATCGCCTTCCTCCACCACAGCGAAACCGCCGTGCGCCCCCGCCTCGGCGAAGAGATCGCCACCCGCGTCACCTTTATCCGCGACGACGGCCGCATCAACGTCTCCACCAGGCCGGTCAGGCAAGAGGCCATGGATATCGACGCCGAAGCCATCCTCGCCACGCTCCGCTCCCGCGGCGGCGGCATGCCGTACAGCGACGCCACCCCGCCGGAGATCGTCAAACAGAAATTCAACATCAGCAAAGCCGCCTTCAAGCGGGCCCTCGGCCGCCTGATGAAAGCCGGCCTGGCCGAACAGCGCGAAGGCTGGACATACCTTAGCGAGCAGCCCGACAACAGTGAAGGAGGGATTCCCCTTGGGACAACAGGCCAACCTGACCGGCGCGGAGATCCTTTATAACGCCAACGACTACTCCCACCTCATCGGCATGCCCGGGCTCAGCGAAACCCTGCTCAAAACCCACTTCGGCCTCTATCAGGGCTACGTCACCAACACCAACAAGCTCCTCGGCATCCTCCGTGAAGCGGCGCTGGCCGGCAAAACCGCCACCCCCGAATACGCCGAGCTCAAACGCCGGCTAGGTTGGGAATTCAACGGCATGCGCCTGCATGAGCTCTACTTCGAAAACCTCGGCGGCGACGGCGTCCTCGGCCGCGACGGCGATCTGGCCGCGCAGATGACTCACGACTTCGGCGGCCCGGATGAATGGGCCAAAGACTTTAAAGCCACCGGCGCCATGCGGGGTATCGGCTGGGTCGTCCTCTACCAGGATGTCAACAACGGGCGGCTCATCAACTTCTGGATCAACGAGCACGACACCGGGCATCCCGCCGGCTGCAATCCCATCCTCGTGATGGATGTCTTCGAGCACGCCTACATGCTCGACTACGCCGCCAAACGAGCCGACTACATCGAAGCCTTCTTCCGCAACATCAACTGGGAGGCGGCCGAAGGCCGGCTACTGTGAGGGAACGGGGAGGGGGATGCCGGCCGGCATCCCCCTAAAAACTACCACCCGAAAACCTGTTGACATTACTTCATCCATTATGATATTATACTCTATGTCGGCAGGACAACCGCCGCAAGTGAATACGGGGGTATAGCTCAGCTGGGAGAGCGCTTGAATGGCATTCAAGAGGCCAGCGGTTCGATCCCGCTTACCTCCACCAGTAAAATCAAGGCTTCTAGGACTTAACCTAGAGGCCTTTTTTCGTATTTGCGCCTTAAGATATTTTTCGCGGACATTTTTGGACCGTGTCTACCTTGCGTGGACGCGGTTTTTATGTTTTATCGGGCCTTAGTCATAGAACTCGTTTAGGGTCATCTTACCTTTGCCCCAAGATAGAACTTTACCGTGGTGGACCGCAGAGGCAAAGTCAATCCATATATATCTTCGACTTCTTTGTGACTTTCAGCCTGGACGGTCTTTCGATATAGTCGCTGCTTGCCGTGTTCGTCGTAACCATCTGTGACAGTCAGTTCGCAAGAAGCGGGCCGATAGTAAGTTATTTCCATAGGGTAGCTAAGGCCAACCCGCTGATGGGGCCAATATTTTGTACAATTACAAGCTTTTCGCTATAGCCTTTTAAGTAGAATTTTGCCGCCTTCTCTCCTGGTCAATATCAGTATCCCCTTAACTATATTCGTAAGCTTCACTTGCCCATCAGCCTGTACCCCACCCCCGGCTCGCTGATGATATAGCGCGGCTGGGTGGGGTTTTCCTCGATCTTGCGGCGCAGCTGGCCGATATAAACCCTGATGTAATGGGTATCCTCGTTATGGTAGTTGCCCCACACCGTTCTTAGCAGGTGTTTGTGAGTAAGCACCTTGCCGGCGTGTTGCACCAGCTCCTTCAAAATATCGTATTCGGTCGGCGTCAGCTTTACTTCGCGCCCGCCGACCGTCACCCGCCGCTGCGCCAAATCCACCGACAGGTCCCCGCAGGTGATAACTGGCTCATTCTCCGAATGAGCGGCGCGTCTGAGCGACACCCGCATGCGAGCCATCAGCTCGCTTACCCCGAAGGGCTTGGTGATGTAATCGTCGGCGCCGGCGTCGAGAGTCTCGACCTTTTCTTGTTCCTGATCGCGGGCGGTAAGAATGATGATCGGCACCTGGGACCATTCCCGCACCTGCAGGACCACATCCTTGCCTTCGATATCTGGCAGTCCCAGATCGAGAATGATCAAATCCGGCTTGAAAATGGCGGCCTGATTGATCCCGTCCCGGCCGGTGGCGGCTTCGCCGATATCATAGCCATGCGCCCCCAGCGAAACTTTGAGCAATTTGCGGATTTGCGGCTCATCGTCGACGATGAGGATGCGCATTCCCTTTTCAGGCATAAAATCACTCGCTTTCGGACGGCACGGCGGCGTTGCCGTTATCGCCGACAGGGACGCTGAAACTGATTGTCGTCCCTCCGCCGGCGCGGTTCTCCGCCCAGATTTCGCCGCCGTGCGCCTCCACTATCCCCTTGCAGATGGACAGCCCCAGTCCTGTTCCCGGTATATTGATTATACCATGTTGAATCCGGTAGAACTTATCGAAAACGTGCGGCAAATCCGCTTCGGGTATTCCCACGCCGCGGTCGGATACGGATACCCGCAGCCGGTCCTTGTCGCCAGCGACGCCGATCGCGATGCCGCTGCCCGGCGGGGAATATTTCACGGCGTTATCGACCAGGTTGATAACCACCTGTCCCAGCAGCACACAGTCGCCGCGCAGCAAGGGAGTGCCCTCGAGGATGTTGATGTCCAGCGGCCGACCCTTGATCTGCTCGGTTAAATTGCGCAGCGCCGTACCGATGATATCCTCGATATCGCACCAATCGTTTTTCAGCTTGATCATGCCGCTTTCGAGCCTTGCCGTGTCCAGCAGATTGATGAGAATGAGGTTCATCCGGGCGGAGCCGTCTCTGATATTCTCCAGAAGCTCACGGCGTTCCTCCCTGGAATACATGGCCTCAGCCTCCAACAGGGTCGTGGCCGACCCGATGATCGAGGACAGCGGCGTGCGCAGTTCGTGGGAAATCGAGTTGAACAGCGCGGTGCGCAGGCGATCCGATTCGAAAAGCAGGGCCGCATCCCGCGCTTTTTCCGTCAGCTTCACCCGCTCGATGGCGATGGCGGCCAAGCCCGCCCAGGCGTCCATCAGGCGGCGCTGTTCGGGGGTAATCAGCCTTTCGATTATCCGGATGCCGAGTACGCCGACCACATTGTCCCTGGTGTTCAGCGGCAAATACAAGTATTGCGCGCCAGGCAGCGTCTCGGTCGACCGCCCGGCAACCTGTCTGTGTTCAAAAGCCCAAATGGCAACCGCCGCTTCGGCGCTGTCGGCCAACGGAGCCTTGCTGCCGTCGCGCGCGTCTTTTCTGTCCGCGACGCCGGGTTCATGCTCTGCCCAAACCACGAGGCGGCCGTTTTCGTCCGGCAGCAGGACCATTACTTTTCGTCCCAGGGTATCGGCCGCTTGCATGGCCAACTCGCGGACAATGGCCTCCAGGTCGATTACCGCGGCGATCTCGCGGCTGAAATCGAACAGGGCGCGGGTGCTTTTCTCCCGCAGCTTGGCCGTTTTCGCCTCGTGCCGCAGAAGCTCCGTCCGCCCGCCGATCACGAAAGCCACGACCAGGAAGGTAAGAAAACTCCATAAGTACCGGATGTCGTCAACCGTAAAAGTAAAGATCGGCGGAATGAACAGGAAGTCGAAAGCCAGTACGCTGCAAACACCGGTGAAGTACGACGGCCATCGCCCCCACCAGAAGGCGCTGAGCACCACCGACAATTGATAGAGCAGGGCGATATTACCGTACTCGATCTGGCCCCTGAGCAGCCAACTGAACAGCGTCACCGCCGCCGCCATGAGCAGGCTGCCGCCGTAGGGCAGCCAGATTTCCGGCTTGGCGACCGGCGCGGTGGCGATACGGGCCACCTGTTCCTGTTCTTGGCTGGCCCGGATTACGTAAATGTTGATGCCGCCGCTACGCCGGATCAGCTTATCGACGACCGAACCGTAGAAAAGTTCCCGGAACCGGTCATGGCGGGGCTTGCCGATGACGATCGACGTGACGTTGTGGGCGCGGGCAACCTCCAGTATTTCTTCCGCCAGATCGGTGGCGGTGGTGCTGAGCGTCTTGGCGCCCAATTCTTCCGCCAGACGCATGTTGCGGGCGACGCGGTCCCGTTCCGCGTCGCCCGCCGGGAAGCGCCTGGCGGTTTCGATATGCACCGCCAGCCATTCGGCCTGCAGCCCCGCGGCCAACCGCCTGGCGGCGCGAACGAGCTGCGCGGAAAAGGGGCTGGCGCTGACGCATACCATGACCCTTCCCGACGCCGGCCATGGGCCGTCGATGTTGTGGTCCCGCATATATTCGCTGAGTTCTTTGTCGACCCTGCTGGCCGTGAACCGCAGGGACAATTCCCGGAGGGCGTTGATATTGCCCGGACGGAAAAAGTGCTTCAGCGCCTGCTCGGCCTGCCCGGGGACATAGACCTTGCCTTCCTTGAGGCGTTTAATGAGGTCCTCCGGCGGTATGTCGATAAGCTGGACGCTGTCGGCCTGCTCGATGATATGGTCCGGGACCGTTTCTTTGACCACGATGCCGGTGATCTGGGCCACCACGTCGTTGAGGCTCTCGATGTGCTGGATATTCAAGGTGGTGTAGACGTTTATGCCGGCTTTGAGAAGTTCCTCGACGTCCTGAAAGCGGCGCACGTGCTGCGAGCCGGGCACGTTGGTATGGGCCAGCTCGTCGACCAACACCAGTTCCGGCCTGCGGGCGATGATGGCGTCTACATCCATTTCCCGCAGTTCTTTGCCGCGGTATTCCAGCGTCCTGGCCGGAACCGCCGGCAGGCCGGCGGCCAATCGCTCGGTTTCCTGGCGGCCGTGGGTCTCTACCCAGCCGATGACGACATCGGCGCCCTCGCGCCAGCGTTCGTGGGCCCCCTCCAGCATGGTGTAGGTCTTGCCCACTCCCGCCGCCGCGCCGAGAAAAACGGTAAGCTTGCCCCTTGCCGCCCGGTTGATTTTTTCCAAAATCGCGTCAGGGTCGGGGCGATGTTCCTGTTTCTTATTTGTCGGCATTTCGTACCCCCGGTACTCGCGCGGTCGCCTTTACCGTTTCATGGCGTCCAGCGCTAGATTCAGCTCCAGGACGTTGACGCGCGGCTCGCCAAACAATCCTAGCTGCCGCGGTTTGACATGGGCTTCGATGAGGTCGCGGACGGCGTCGGTGGAAAGACCGCGGGCCTTGGCGACCCTCTCGGACTGCAGGCGGGCCGCGGCCGGTGAGATATCAGGGTCCAGGCTGCTGCCGGAAGCCGTGACCAGGTCGGCCGGCACGGCGGCAGCGGGGCTCAGCCCGTTGTCGGCGCGGACCTTGGCGAGGCGGTCCTTGACGTTATCGGTAAGCAGCTTGTTGGTCGGTCCCAGGTTGGAACCGCCGGAACCGGCGGCGTCATAGCCGTCCTGGCCGGCTGCCGAAGGCCGCCCGTGGAAATACGCCGCGCTGGCGAAGTTCTGCCCGATCAGCCGCGAACCTACCGGTTCGCCGTCCTCCACGACAAGCGAACCGTTGGCCTGGAAGGGCATCAGCGCCTGGGCCAGGCCGGTCATCGCCAGCGGGTAAACCAGTCCGGTGAGAACGGTCATGGTGAGCAGCATGCCGATCGTGCTGATAATCTGTTTCCACATGGTATCTTCAACTTCCTTTACTCGGATTTGTGATTCTCGTCCCTGACTTTGCCGATTACCTTGATCTGGTTGCCGCCCATGTTCTTTACAACCAGAAACTCGTGTTTGTCACTGTCGTAGACAAGGCTGCAGCCCTTGACGATTCCGTCCACCGTGACGCCGAAAAACTTCGCCAGTTTGGCGATGGTCGGCATTCCCGGCTGCCATTTGTTCGCTTCGTAAAACTCTATGGCCTCTTTGCCGACGCCGATAGCGTCGCCCAGTTCCTCCGGGCTGACGCCCCTTTCCAGACGGAGAATGCGGATAGTGTCGCCGATCATGTTGTTTCGTCTCCTCTCCAAGACTTTTTTGTTATACGAGCCGCAGGGCTACCAGCAGCATGTCGATGAGCTTGATGCCGACGAAGGGTACGATCAGGCCGCCCAGCCCGTAGATCAGCAGGTTGCGCCGCAGGATGACGTCCGCTCCCACGGGCTGATACTTCACACCGCGCAGCGCCAGCGGAATCAGCGCGACGATAATCAGCGCGTTGAAGATTACGGCGCTCAGGATGGCGCTCTCGGGCGTCGCCAGCCGCATGACGTTGAAGACGTCCAAGGCCGGATAGGCGCCGACGAACATCGCGGGGATTATCGCGAAGTATTTGGCCACGTCGTTGGCGATGCTGAAGGTGGTCAGCGAGCCGCGGGTCATCAGGAGCTGCTTGCCGATCTCCACCACTTCGATGAGTTTGGTCGGATTGCTGTCCATGTCGACCATATTGCCGGCCTCTTTGGCCGCCTGGGTGCCGCTGTTCATGGCCACGCCTACGTCGGCCTGGGCGAGGGCGGGCGCATCGTTGGTGCCGTCGCCGGTCATGGCGACCAGCATGCCCTTGTCCTGATACTCGCGGATGAGCCGCAGCTTGGCCTCGGGCGTCGCCTCGGCCAGGAAATCGTCCACCCCGGCTTCGGCGGCGATGGCGGCGGCGGTAAGCGGGTTGTCGCCGGTGATCATCACCGTCTTGATGCCCATCTGTCTGAGTTCGCGGAACCGTTCCCTGATGCCGCCCTTGACGATGTCCTTGAGCTGGATGGCGCCCAGCACCGTCCCACCCTCGACCACCACCAGGGGGGTGCCGCCGGCTTTGGCGATATTTTCGCACGCCAGCCTGACCTCGTCAGGGAACCGGCCGCCCTTTTCGGCAAGATGTTTTTGGATGGCGTCCATGGCGCCCTTCCTGATCTCCCTGCCTTTGAGATTGACGCCGCTCATCCTGGTATGGGCGCTGAAGGGAACGAACTCGGCGCCGAGTTCCGTAAGATCCCGCTCCCGCAGATTGTATTCCTTCTTGGCCAGCACGACAATGCTTCTTCCTTCCGGCGTTTCGTCCGCCAGCGAGGAGAGCTGGGCAGCGTCGGCCAGCTTGGCCCTGTCGACGCCGGGGGCGGGGATGAAATCGGTGGCCATCCGGTTGCCGAGGGTGATGGTGCCCGTTTTGTCGAGCAGCAGGACGTTCACGTCCCCTGCCGCCTCCACCGCCCGGCCGGACATGGCCAGTACGTTGCGCTTGAGCAGCCTATCCATGCCGGCGATGCCGATGGAGCTTAAGAGCCCGCCGATGGTGGTCGGGATGAGGCACACCAGCAGGGCGATCAGCGTGGTCACCAAGATGTTCGTACCGGAGTAAATCGCGTAGGGTTCGATGGTGGCGACGGCGACCAGGAAGACGATGGTGAGGCCAACCAGCAGGATGGTCAGCGCGATCTCGTTGGGCGTCTTCTGGCGCTTCGCCCCTTCCACGAGCGAAATCATCCGGTCGAGGAAAGTCTCGCCTGGATTGGCGGTCACTCTGACTTTTATCCAGTCGGACAGCACCCTGGTGCCGCCGGTGACCGACGACTTGTCGCCGCCCGATTCGCGGATGACCGGAGCCGATTCGCCCGTTACCGCGCTTTCGTCCACCGACGCCATTCCTTCGATAACTTCGCCGTCGCTGGGGATGATGTCGCCCGCCTCGACGAGGATGATGTCGCCCTTGCGCAGATCGTTGGCGTCGACGGTTTTAGTCGCGTCGCCGAAGATTTTTTTCGCCTTGGTCTGGCTGCGCGTACCGCGCAGCGCCTTGGCCTGGGCCTTGCCCCTGCCTTCGGCGATGGCTTCGGCGAAGTTGGCGAACAGCACGGTGAACCACAACCAGAGGGTTATCTGCAGGGTGAAGGAGAGGTTCACCGTATTTCCCTGCCAGACATCGCGCATCAGGAATATCGTCGTCATCACCGCCCCGACGCCGACGATGAACATGACCGGATTGCGGACCTGGGTACGGGGGTGAAGCTTATAAAAGGCGTCGCGAATCGCTTCGCCGATGATTTGACGGTCAATGCCGATGTTGGTTTTCATGATATATCCCCTTCTTTAGTACGTTACGCCGCCGAGCATTTGCAGATGTTCGACCACCGGACCGAGGGCCAGCGCCGGCATGAAGGTGAGCGCGCCCACTACCAGGACAATGCCGGCGAGCAGGACGGCGAACAGCCAGCCGGTGGTGGGGAAGGTGCCCGGCCCAGGCGGGGCGATTTTCTTCCCGGCCATGCTGCCGGCGATGGCCAGCACGGGGAGGATGACCCCGAAGCGGCCGAGGAGCATGGCTGTGGCCAGCGCCAGGTTGTAGAACGGGGTGTTGGCGCCCAGCCCGGCGAAAGCACTGCCGTTGTTGCCGGCGCCGGAGGCGAAGGCGTAGAGCATTTCGCTCAGGCCGTGCGGGCCGGGATTGGCGATGGCGCCCGTGCCTTGCGGGATTACCGCCGCCAGCGCGCTGCCGAGCAAGATGACGACAGCGGGGATGAGGACGGCAACCGTCGCCATCTTCATTTCCCAGGCCTCGATCTTCTTGCCGAGGTATTCGGGCGTGCGGCCCACCATCAGGCCGACGATGAAGACCGTAAGGACGGCGAACATCATCATGCCGTAGAACCCGGCCCCGACCCCGCCGACGACCACTTCGCCCAGCAGCATCTGCAGCATGGGCACCAGCCCGCCCAGCGGGGTGAAGCTGTCGTGCATCGAATTGACCGCGCCGCAGGACGCCGCCGTGGTGATAGTGGCAAAAAGAGCCGAGTTGGCGATACCGAAGCGCACTTCCTTGCCCTCCATGGCCGTAGGGCCGCTCAAACCCTGCGCCGCCAGGATGGGGTTGCCGGACAGCTCGCTGAAATATACGGCGCCCAGATTGAGCACAAACAGCATCAGCATGGCGGTCAGCACCGCGTAGCCCTGCCGTCGGTCGCGGGCCATGTGGCCGAAGGTGAAGACGACCGCCACCGGGATGAGGAAGATGCTGACCATCTGCAGGAAGTTGCTGAGCGGCGTCGGGTTTTCGAAGGGGTGGGCCGAATTGGCGTTGAAGAAGCCGCCGCCGTTGGTGCCGATCATCTTGATGGCAAGCTGGGAGGCCGTCGGCCCCATGGCCAGCTTCTGTTCCACCCCTTCCAAGGTATGCACGGTGACATACTGGGAAAGGTTCTGCAGCACACCCTGCTGAACCAGGATCATACTGAACACGATCGACAGCGGCAGCAATATCCACACCACGCTGCGCACCAGGTCGACCCAGAAGTTGCCGATAGTGCTCGCCGTCTTGCGGGTGAGGCCCCGCATCAGGGCAACGGCGACTACTATCCCGGTGGCCGCCGACAGGAAGTTCTGCACCGTCAGCGCAGTCATTTGGGTGAAGTAGCTCATGGTGCTTTCCCCGCCGTAGGCCTGCCAGTTGGTGTTGGTCATGAAGCTTACCGCCGTGTTGAAAGCCAGGTGCCATGGCGCCACGCCCTCAAGCCCTTCGGGATTGAACGGCAGCATCCCCTGGGCAACCTCGATCAGATACACCAGCACCATGCCGAATAGGTTGAACAGCACCACCGCCGCCGCGTATTGCCGCCAGTTCATCTCCTGGGAGGCATCCACGCCGCCGAGGCGGTAAATCGCCTTGGCCACCGGCTCGAAAACCGGGTCAAGTGCGGTTTTTTCCAAGGAGAATACCTTGGCCATGTATTTCCCCAGCGGCCAGGCCAACAGCAGCAGTACCACCAGATATAGGACGAACAACGTAATCCTGTGCCATACTAGAATTCCTCCGGTTTCAATAACGCATAGACTAGGTAGACTAACAACAGCCCTGCTACCATTCCTGCCAGCCATAGGTCAGCCATACTGGAACGCCTCCTTCGATTGTTGCCGGCCACATTTGATATCCGGCTACAGACATATTCTACCCCCAGCGGCCGTATAAAAGGCGTCAGAGAGGCTGCTCCGGGCATAAAGAAAGCGTAAAGACCAAGACAGGAAAAAAGGAAATAAGCTCTCGAACATTCGAAAGCTCATTTCCTTTGGTGCTCGGGAAGTGACTTTGTTTTTCCATGGTGGAGGCGAGGCGAACACCGCAAATACCGAGGACGTGAAACCTCAGTCCTCCAGGGCCGCCAGGACGATTTCGCTCAGGTCCTGGACCCTGACGCGGAGCTTGGCTTTCCGGCCTGCCGCGGTGATGGTGCGTTTGCACTGCTGGCAGCCGGTGACGACGGTCTGGGCCCCGGTTTCCTGAATCATGCGCACTTTCAGTTCGCTTATGCCGCCGGCCAGGTCCTTGTCGGCCATTTCAAGGTTTCCGCCGCCGCCGCAGCACAGCGAATTTTCGCGGTTCCGCTCCATCTCCACCAGTTCCAGGCCGGGGATCGCCGCCAGTACGGCCCGCGGCTCGTCGAAGATGCCGTTGTTGCGCCCCAGGTCGCAGGGGTCGTGGTAGGTAACCTTGATGTCGCTGCCGCGGAATTTGAGTTTCCCTTCCCGCACCAGCCGGAGCAGGTATTGGCTGCTGTGCATGATGGGCGCCGGCAACGGCCGGTTCAGCATTTTGGGGTATTCATGCTGGAAGGTATGCAGGCAGGAGGGGCAGGTTGTGACGATGGCCGCGGGATTGAGACGCTCGATCAGCGCCAGGTTCTTCCCGGCCAGGGTGGCCATGTCCCCGCCCATGCCGGCGGCGAGCAGCGGAAAGCCGCAGCAGACTTCCTCCGGCCCCGCGGTTGTGTAGGAGACCCCGCTTCGCTCCAGCACCTGGACGAAAGCCTGCGGGATGGCGTACGCGGCCGGGAAGAGGGCGGAAACGCATCCCAGCAGATAGAGGACGTCCATCTGCTCGCGGCCATGCAGGTCGCTGGCGGGCATATCGAGGTTCTCGGCCCACAGGACCCTGTTCGCCTGGTCTTCGCCCGAGATGTTGCCTTTGTCGAGCACGGCGCCGCGCAGAAGGCTCATGGCTTCAGGGGCGCGGCCGGCGGCGGCGAGGCGGGCCCGCAGATCGAGCCACATTTGCCGCGTGTCGATGTTCACATGACAGGCTTCGCGGCAGGCGCCGCACAGGGTGCACTGGTAGACCCGGTCCACCAGCTTCTGCGGCGGTTCTCC
The DNA here is from genome assembly GCA_022839045.1 of Sporomusaceae bacterium. Next base: position 116,666 of record JALHDI010000010.1, on the reverse strand, counting down.
CTCGGCCGCGCTCTGGACCAGGGCGATTTTGCCGCGCGGCGAGAAAGTCTCCCAGCCGCCGACCTCGTAAGCGGGGCATACATCCCGGCAGTAGCCGCACCGCCCGCAGATGGCGGCTTCCTGTTCAAGCCCGGTGTAATAACTTTTTTTGTCCATGTACTATTCTTCTCCTCCGGTAAACCGCTGGAGCATGCTGGCGAAGCCGGTCCCCAGCCGGAACATTGCCGGCGCCAGCAGCGGCGGATGGGCGTAGTGTTTCCCCGGGTTGAAGAGGTTGTCGGGGTCGAGTTGCTTTTTCCGCCGCCGTTGCTCGGCCAGTTCGTCGGCGCTGTATATCGCCGCCAAATAGGGGGTATTCCACAGCCCTACCGCGAAGGGCCGCCCGCCGAGGGCGATCGCGGTGCCGTGAAGCCGGCCGGTTACCGCCATGGCGATAATGTAGGGTAAACTTTTGGCTGCGTCGGTCCGGTAGCCGGTGAACATGTTGATGTGTCCGCTGTCGGCGACGGTACCGTAGGAGTAGAACGAAGTGGCGAGTTGGCGCGACAGTTGTGTTATCTTGCCCATGTATTCGCCGACTTTCGTCACCGGCAGCAGGTCTTCCGCCGCCAGCAGCGTCGGTCCCAGGCGCTTCATCCTCATATGGTAGAACCGTTCCTGCCATTTCGCCGCGGCGACCTCGGCCGGCAGTACACGACCGCCAAATTCGGCGGCCAGCCGCGCGGCCAGCTCTTGGCCGAATGCGGCTGCTTCCCGGTCGCCCTCGTAATCGATCCCCAGTATGTGCCCGTCGTGGACCTCCCACCCCAGCTTACGCAGAAAGTCGAAGTATTGTTTGCTGTGAAAGGTGACGTTGTACGGGCGGGGAGTGGCGGCGGCGGCCCGCTGGAGAGCGCCCGCCAGACCGTCAATATCATCGAAGGCGATCAGCCAATGGCCCTCGGCCGCTGGCGCACGCCGTACGCCGACCGTCAGGGCGGTCGTTATCCCCAGCGTACCATCCGAGCCGGCGAACCAGCCCAGAGCGGGAACGGAATCCGCGGTCGCCTCCTGAATAGAGGCGTCGGCCAGCACTACTTCAATCTTTTTCGTCTGGGAGCCCAGAGAACCGTACTGGAGGCTGCCGATACCGAAGCCTTCCATGTTGAACCAGCCGCCCACCGTGGCCACCGGTGCGCTGGAGGGATAGCTTTTCACCGCCCAGCCTCGCCGGCGCAGCTTCGCGTCCAACATACCCCAGCGCCACCCCGCGCCCACGGTGACCGTTTCCTGGTCCTCATCAAGGTGGAATTCGTCGCGCAGGCCCGATAGGTCAAGGCTGATGCCGCCTCGCACAGGGACGCTGTTGTAAAAGGCCGACGCCCCGCCACCACGCGGTACGACCGGCAGGCCCCGCTCCGCGGCGTAGCGGACGACCGTGGCTGTTTCGGCGACGTTTACCGGCCGCGCCACCAAGTCCGGCATTGTCTGCAAATTCAATAGTTTTCCCATGATCGGCGGGACGACAGCCAGGTCGCGGCCATAGGCCGTCCTTTCCCACCATTCGTCCGTCGCGCGTCCGGGCAGGAGTTCGCTAAGCTCTATATCCATGGGCTCACCTCTCTTAGTGGGTACCGGCGCGGCCGGTGTGACGACAGCTTAGGCGAAACGGGAAGCGCTCTGGAACCAGGGCGCTCTTTTCCGCTCCACGGGGTTGGCGAGCACGGCGGCGATTGCCGTGCTCGGCAGGCCCTTTTTGACGGCGGCAATCAGCGCGCCGGCTCCCCGGCAGTCGCCGACGAGCTGGACGCCGATGATTTTTCCCGCCGCCGTCACCAGCCGGCGGTATCCCCCCGGGGTCCAGGCATCTTCCACCTCTACGTCGGCGGGGACATTGGGGGCGGAAGCGGTAAAGCCCGCCGACACGGCCGTCAGGCTACCGATGATTTCGATCATGACGCCGAAGGCGCCGGGATACTGCCGCGGTTCGCCGCTACAGTTGCTCGCGGCGACGACGGCCTGTTCCTTGGCTGCCCCCCACAAAAGGCTGAGAGTAGGCTCGCCGGTCAGGCGGCTGAAGGTTTCTACGCAATCGCCGCAGGCGTATATGTCAGGCATGCTGGTCGCCATGGAAGCGTCCGTCTTGATCCCCCTGAGGCGGCCGATTTCCAGGCCGGCCTGGGCGGCGAGATCGGTGTTCGGCCTGACGCCGGCGGCCCAGATCAGCAAGTCGCAGGGGATGTCGCCGGCGTCGGTGCAGACCTGGGTCACTTTCGCGTCCCCCGCCACTTTCACCACTTTGCGGGAGACAAGTACAGCGATGTCGTGAGCTTCCAGCTCGCGGGCCAGCTGGTCGGCCGCCGGCTGGTCGAAGGCGGTGGGCAGGATGCGGCCGAGCATCTCGATGACAGTCACGGCCAAGCCGCGTTCTTTGAGGGCCATGGCCGTTTCCAGGCCGATGGCGCCCGAGCCGATAACCACGGCGGCTTTGCCGCCCCAGGCGCTGATATTCTCAACGTCGCGCAGCGTCTTAACCGTGAAGTTGCCCGGTAGCTCCGAACCCGGCACAGGCGGGACGAAGGCCCGGCTGCCGGTGGCGATGATCAGTTTGTCGTAGGGCAGCTGTGAACCGGCGACGCTGACCAGCCGGCCGGCCGGGTCGATGCCGTCGGCGACCGTTCCGGCGAGGATTTCGACCTTTCCTCGCTCGGGAACGGGCGGCAGGAAGATGCCGCTGCGCGGCCGGCCGGCGAGGTGGTCGGGCAGGGCGCAGGCCGAGTACGGGCCTTCGTTTTCGGCGCCGACGAGCGTGACTTTCGTTTCTGTGCGGGCGGCGGCGATATGGCGGGCAGCCGTATGGCCGGCGATACCGTCGCCGATGATGACGATGCGTTGGCGTTCGCTCATCTCGCTAAGCCTCCCCCCGCGTATTGTTCGCGGCCCTTGGCCGCTTTTTCCCACAATTCGGCCGCGGTATAGGCGGAGCCGGCGACGGCGTTGACCAGCGCGGCGACGTCGGTCGGCCGCCAGGGACTGACGCCGGACATGGCCAGCGCCGGACAGATGCCGGCCGCCAGCCAGAACCGGCGGATTCTCGCCGTGGCCGCGTCGCCGCCGCCAAGGTCGAGCCTGTGGCATTGGCCGTGACACATGTGGCAGCCGCTGCCGCCGCTGAGAAATTTTCCTTCGCGCCAACCGGCCGCGCCGGCGGCCAGCAGGGCCATAAGCTCTTCCGCCCGGGCGGCGGGCACGCCGTCCGGGTCCGCGCCGGCCCGGACAGCGACGGCGGTGACGTTGCGGCGCCTCAGGGCCGCGCCGACGCCGTCGTCCCACACCAGACCGCTGTCGACGGCCAACGTCCCGTCGGCCGCCAGGAAAACGGCGTCGGCTGCGGCCGGTTCTTCCTGGCTGTATTCGTTCGGCTCGCCGTCGTGCAGGACGGCATGGTCGCCGGTTATCGCCAGCCAGACCGGCCGGGCGGCGCGGCCGTGGAGAATAAGCTGATCCCAGCCGGCGTAACGGAACGCCGCCCCGAAGGAGGATGTCCCGTATGCTTCGGCGTACCCGCCTGCGCCGTCCTGGGCGGCAGCCGCCCATATGCCGCCCCCGAAAACGGGAAAGCCGGCGAGCGGGCCGGCGGCGAAGGATATCGCCCCGCCGGCCAGGTCGGCCCGGCCGGGTATCTGCCCCGCCAAAGCCGCGAGGTTGAGGGCCGGGCCGCCGAAATTTTCGTGGTAAAACGAGGCGGGCATCGCTTGCGGGCGACAGTTCCCGCCCGTAAGGTCGACAATCAGAACCTTGCCTGTCCAGCCAAACATATGCCTTCTCCTCTCACGTTGCGTACAGGCGGCGTACCGCCGCCTGGCGCCTGCGCCGGCTGACGTCGCCGGGCGCGGCCAGGGTGAGCGCCCCCGTGGGGCACAGGCTGACGCAATAGGGTTCGCCGCCGCAGAGGTCGCAGCTGACGGCCACGTCGCGCCGGTCGTCGTGGCGGCAGGCTTCCCACGGGCATATGACGACGCACGACTGGCAGCCGATGCAGGCTTCCTCGTTGCGGGCGACCAGGCTGTCCGGGCTTTTGGTGATCGCCTCCATCAGGCAGGCGGTTACGCACAGCGGCTCCTCGCACTGCCGGCAGACGCTGACGATTCCCTCCCCGGCCGTGGGGCGGTCGACGGTAATACAGGCGGCGGGCAATCCGGCCCGGCCGGTTTTTTTCAGGTTGCAGCCGCTCTGGCACAGCCCGCAGCCGTTGCAGAGCTCCTGATCCACCCCGAGCGCTTTATTCACAGTCCGGCCCTCCGGCGGCTGGCCGCCGCCGGCTAATCCTGGCGTAGCGCGTGCGCATGATTTTCGATATTTCTTCTTCGCTGCCCACCAGGATGGCTTCGGCCGGGCAGGCCGCCTGGCAGGCCGACGGCAGACCCTTCGCCGTCCGGTGCACGCATAGATTGCATTTCTGCATTTTGCCGTCGTCGCCGAACTGGGGCACGCCGAAGTCGCAAGCCCACAGGCATTGGCGGCAGCCGATGCATTTGTCCTTGTTGACGAGGACGATGCCGTCCTCGGGCCGCTTGTAAATGGCGCCGGTCGGGCAGGCTTTCAGGCAGGCCGGGTCGCCGCAGTGCATGCAGGGGACGGGGAGAAAGGCGAGTTTGTGCACCCCGTTCTCGACGATTTCGTTTTCAGTGACCATCGTCCACCGCGCCCCCTGGGGAGCCCCGTTCTCCAGCTTACACGCCGTTTCGCAGGCGCGGCAGTTCATGCAGCGTTTCGTGTCGATGTACAGTGTCTTTTGTGCGGCGCTCATGCTTCTCCCCCCTGAACTTTCTCGACCTGGACGAGGGTGTTGAAATAGGCGGTGGTGTTGCCGTCGAGGAGCGGATGGTATTCTTTCATGATCCCGTCGCCCACGTCGCGCGGGCCGCCGGTCGTGCGGGAGGCGAGGACGTTGACGCTCGCGCCCAGCTTGATCCACATGCCGCTGGACAGTTCGGCGACCCCTTCCCGCACCCGCTCGGTCGGGGCGGCGTATACCTCGCTGATCGCGCCTCGGTCGTTGAAGATGCGGACTTTGTCGCCCTCGCGGATGCCGCGGGCCCGGGCGTCGTTCACGTTGATGAAAATCCTCGGTGGCCCCTCGATCTCGCGGATCCACGGCAGGTTGTAGAACTGGGAGTGGGTGCGGACGGCCGGGTGCTGGGAGATGAGCGTGATAGGGTATTTTTTGGCCAGTTCCGGCGTGCTGATCGGTCCTTCGGCCGGTTCGAGCGGGTAGGGAACAGGGGAAAAATCGCCGGGGAATTTTTTGCCGCCGCGCGGACACCACTCTTCCGGCATACGCAGCGGGCCGTTGGGCGAAACCGCCGCGTCGACCGGGAAGCCGTCGGGCAGCAGGGCGCGGATGTAGTCGAGGCCGGTGGTTTCGCGCGGGAAGTGTTCCTCCCAACCCATGCGCCGGCCGAGCTCGGCCCAGATTTCAATGTCCGGGACCGCCTCGTAGGCGCTTTGGCAGACCGGCACGGTGATTTGCAGGTAATGGTGCCAGTAGGATGGGTGAAGCCCGTATTGCTCGAGGAAGTGGCACGCCGGCAGGACGACGTCGGCCCAGTCGGTGTCGTCGGTCATGAACTGTTCGATGACGACGAACAGTTCGAGTTTTTTCAAAGCCTCCAGCGTGTAGGCCACTTCGGGCTGCTGGGAAAGCAGCCCGCCGCGGTACGAGATGACCGCCTTGATCGGCGGGTTGTCGGCATGATGGAGGGCGGCGGCGAAAGTGGCGATGTTGATGAGGCGGGTGTTCGCGGCCGGCTGGCCGGGGATAGCGGCGACCTTGGCCGCGTTCATAAAGCCAGGCAGAGCGGGGAAGCCCATTTGGTCGATGAAGTTGTAGTTGCCCGTTTCTTTGCCGATGTGACCGCACAGGGCGGCGAGGCAGGCATAGGCGCGCTGCGTCTGGTGGCCGTTGGAGTACCGCTGCTGGCCGTAGCCGCATTCGGTCTGGGAATTGTGGGTCGCGTACAGCTCGGCCGCCATCTTGATCTTATCGGCCGCCACGCCGGTGATTTCGGCCGCTTTTTCCACCGGCATCTCGCGGATCTGGGCGGACAGCTGCTCGAATCCGAAGGTGTGGTTGGCGATGAATTCTTTGTCCTCGAGCCCGCGGACCAGGATATGGTTCATCATGCCGAGGACGAGGGCGGCGTCGGTGCCGGGGCGGGGCTGAAGGTGAAGGTCGGCCTTGGAGGCGACGGCGGTGACGAGGGGGTCGATGACGATCAGCTTGGCGCCTCGCTCCATCGCTTTATACAGGAAGGGGAAAATGTGTGGGTTTGTGGCCGATGAGTTTCTGCCTACAAGCAGAATGAGGTCGGTTTTCTCGGACCAGATTTCCGGCGACATGGTATGCTGTTCGCCGACGCTGTAATAAGAGCCCGAGGCGCCGCTCAGGAGGCAGAAGCTGCCGACAAGCTTGCTGGCGCCGAAGAGATTGAGAAAGCGGCCGCTCACCGTTTTCGCCATGTGTTCGCGGTTGCCGGAATAGCAGTATTCGGTCAGGGTCTCGCCGCCATAGGTGTCCCTCAGCTCCTTGAGCTTGGCGACAATCACGTCCAGCGCCTCGTCCCAGGTGGCGCGGCGGAACTTGCCCTCGCCCCTTTCTCCCGTCCGGATGAGCGGATATTTTACCCGCTCCGGGCTGTTGATCTTCTGTACGTTCGAGTAGCCCTTCACGCAAAGGTGTCCTTTGGTGATGGGATGGGCGGGGTCGCCTTCGACTTTGATGACCCGCTCGTCCTTCACGTGGACCAGATACCCGCAGGTATCGTAGCAATTGTGCGGACAGGCGGTTTTCACCACCCGGTCAGCGATGACCTCCTTGCCGCCGACGGTAACGGGAACATTCCGCGCGACGGCGTATAGCCCGAGGTTTTCCTGGGTGCGTTTGAATCCGGCCATGCCTACTCCTCCCAAACTGTGAATGTTCTGAGCCGATTTATGGATTCCCCGCGTTTATGCGCGCGCGGCGGCGGTGGCGCCGGCCGCAGGGTTGGTCTCTTCCGGGGCGTAGGACCGCAGGTACTCTTCCAGGGCGCGGGCAAGCTGGTCGGGGCATGAGGTGGGTTTGCCGCCGCAGCTTATTCCCTTGAGGCGCCGCACCGCTTCCCGGACGGGCATGCCTTCCACCAGCCGGGCGATGCCGGCCAGATTGCCGGGGCACCCGGCGTGAAAAATAACGTTGCTTACTTTGCCCTCCAGGACATCGAAAGCGATACCGGTGGAACAGACGTTTTGGGTAGTGTAACGGAAGGTCAACGGGCTCCAGTCCTTTCTATTCGTGTGTGTAATATTCGGGGAAAGCCACCCAACTGCGGCGGACAATCGTGGGAAAGACGGCCGGACTTGCGTTCCAGGCCCTGTCGCGGCCGGCCGCCCGGCGGCAAGCCCTTTCCAGTTGGCGTCCGAGTTCGGCCCTGAGCGCCTGCTGGTAGTCGCGGGCTACCGCCTCCCGGTCGCCGCTCCCAAAGTGGGCAATGATGGCTTCCGCAGCCAGGTTGCCACTGACGACGGCGCTCATGATGCCGGCGCCGGTTATCGGATGAGTGCAACCGGCGGCGTCGCCGGCGATGAGCAGCCGCCCGTAGGCAAGCCTGTCGCGCAGCCCCCCGCACGGGATGAGCCCCGCGGTACGGGCCAAAACTTCGTCACCGATAACGCCCTGGCCGGCGAGCTCTGTCCGGAAGCCTTTGAGCAACTGGTCAGCGTCGTTTCTGCGGGAGAAAGATATCCCGATACCGACATTGGCCGTGTCCCCTTTGGGAAAAAGCCACGCGTAGCCGCCGTGAAAGGCGGGATCGAAATAGACCGCGGCGTAGTCCGCCGGTCTTTTCAGGGGAACCTGGCATTGCAGCCCCAGGCAGACGGCTGCTCGCCGTTGCCCAGCCACCTGCTCACCGCCGACCGCGGGCCGTCACAGCCGATGACGATGCGGGCCGGCACGCTGAACGCCGCCGTTCCTCGCCGGAGAGCGATTGCCTCGCCGTTCCAGCCGACCGCCCGCGCGCCGGTGGCGAGCTCCGCCCCGGCGGCGACGGCCGCGGCCGCGTTGTTTTTGTCCCAGCGGCAACGGTGCAGGATGTAGCCGGGGGCCGGCAAGGTTCCGGCCAGCCGGCCGCCGATGTATGTCTTTAGGCCGGTCACCGGCTGGACGACGTCGGCGGGCGAGATTCCGGCGTGCTGGAGAATCATTTTCGGTACGTATTCGGCGCACTGCACCTTGTCACCTACCGCGACGGCCTGATCGGCCAGTAAAACCTTCAGGCCGGCCTTCGCCAGCCGCCCGGCGGCGCTGCTGCCCGCCGGCCCCGCGCCGACGACGACGACGTCAGCCACCGGCGGGTCCTCCTTGCCCCTTAGCGGCGGGGCGGGCCTTCTGCCGGGCACTGTCGATGGCGGCTTCCACCGCGGCAATGACGTGCTCGGCCGCCACGCCGGGGATGTCGGGGCGGTGTTCGCGGAAAAAGGCATTTACGGCTGCGGCGACGCTGTCGTTATCGGCCGCAGCGTTCTTGAGGGCATTCTCCAGGTCGTTGACCGTCCGGCGCGGGTAAGCGAAAAAGTCGCCGGTGATGAGGATTTGCCTGATACGATTGATCTTGTCGTCCAGCCGGGCGTGAACGCGGATGAGCCCGCCCGGCGCCTTATGACTGGCGAAAGTATCGACGGTGGCCATGATGCCGCCGTTTTTCCCGAAAATCCATTCCTCGGAACGGAAATTGGGCAACACCTGCGCATAGAGGGCAAGCTCGGCGGCGGTCAGTTCGCCGTGGTTAAATTCGTACCCGAACGATATCCGCAGGCCGTCCAGGATGGCGGCTTTGATATCGGCATGGGCCGGCACCCGACCGAGTTCGGCCGACATTGTCGTGACGCGCTCGCGGAAAGTCTTCACGGCTTTGTCGCCCAGCTTCTCGACCGGCAGGCGGAGAACGCGCAGCATTTCTTCAACGTCGAAGTCGACCAGCAGGCTGCACTGGAAAACAAAAGTGCCGCCAAGCTCGGTGCCGCCCGTTCCCGCTATTTTCCGCCCGTTGATTTCAATGTCGTTGACTGGGCGGTAAGCGGCCTTGAGGCCCAACTTCTGCAGGCCCAGCGCCGTTCCCTCGCACATCAGCCGGTATAGGCCGGCGACATCGGCGGGGATGCCCGGCGTGCTCTTGGCCGCGTACAGTTCATAGCCCAGTTCGAGCGGCCCCCAGTACAAGCTGCCGCCGCCGGTGATCCGGCGGTTGATCTCGATGCCGTTGGCCCGACAGTAAGGAACATTCACCTCTAGGTAGGTATTTTGATGCAGCCCGACAAGCGCGCAGGGTTTGAACTGCAAAAAGCGCAGCGTGTTAGGGACGAGATTTTCGCTGTGAGCCTGCATGATTACTTCGTCGAGCGCCATATGTTCGGCGGCGCCGCGGGGCGGGGAGTCAAGCACGCGGAAGCAGTTGCCGTCCCGATCCTGAACCATGTTTTCCCTCCTGCCGGCCCAATCTTCTTGTTTTAGCCTAAACGCAAAGCGGGTGAATGTGGTACGGATATTGCATGAATACTGTCTGTCATTACACGGAGGTTTTATATGAGAGCGAACGTCTTGCTATTTCCCGGCTGCCTGGTCGCGTATCGCTTCCCGGAATACGAATCCGCGGCGACGGTGTTGCTAAAGAGGCTGGGGTACCGGGTCTCCCTCCCGCCGTACGCCCTTTGCTGCGGCGCCATGCTGGAAGGGGCGTCGGCCGACTGGGTAAACTACGCCGCCGCCAACCTGGCCATGGCCGGCGGGCTTGGCGCCAACATCGTCACGCTGTGCGGTGGCTGTACCAATACGCTGCGCCGCGCTCAGCACCTTCTGGCGGCCGAGCCCGCCGTCCGCGACACGGTTGCCCGCCGGCTGGGGCAGGCCAGGCTTTCCTTGGATGGCTCCGTTGCCGTGCGGCACCTGCTGGAAGTCCTTCACGAGCGGGCCGACGACTTGGCGACGATGGCGACGCGGCCGCTGGCCTTCAAGGCTGCGCCCGTTTATCCCTGTCAGGTTTTCCGGCCGGGCGGAGTCATGCAGTTCGATCACCCGCTCCGGCCCCGCGAGCTGACAGAGCTGATTTCCCTCACCGGGTGTTCCCCGGTGGCTTATCCGCAGGAACACGAGTGCTGTGGGGCGAGCTTCTATATGACCGATGAAGCCCTCGCGCTGGCGATGGGCAAAAACCGCATCGAAAGCATGCGGCGGGCCGGCGCCGCCGCGGCCGTGACCGCCTGCGGCAACTGCCACCTACTGCTTGACCGGCTGCAGTCCCGTTTCGCGGCAAAGCCCTTTCCCGTTCTCTTCTTCCCCCAACTGATCGCCCTGTCGCTCGGCCATTCTCCGGCCGAACTGGGCCTGAAAAGTCTTGCGGCAAGGAGGCTTATCCACAATGCCGGACTGTAACGACTGCGGAGTATGCCACAAAGTATGCCCCGCCTACCGCTACGGCCCCCCCTCCGGCGGCCCGCAGGCCAACCCGTGGGTGTGTGCGAACTGCTGGCTGTGCCAGGAGGTGTGCCCGCGGAAAATCGAGGTGCGGCAGCGCCTGATCGCCGCCCAGCGGCGCCGGACTCCGCCCGCCGCGGTCGCCGCCGGACTGGCCGCCATCGCCGCTACCGGCTTAGCCATGCCGGCCGGCGCCGACATCAACGACCGCCGGGCCGACTACGGATTAGAGCCGTTGTCTTTCGCCCCCGCCAGCCTCCTCAAACTGCTCGGCAGACAAGGTGCAACATAAGTCGTTGAAACGGATTTTCAACTCCATCTCCTCGGCGAGGCTGATAGTGTCGGGACTGGGGTAAGCGATGGCGTTGACGCCAGCGTTGAGTGCATATTGCTCGACCAGGGCGGCGCGGACGCCGGCCGGCCGCGCGCAGCCCAGTGACAGGAAAGCGTTGGGGTTGGCAATCCGGGCCAGCGCTATGAGCCGGCCGCATTCTTCGGCGGCCGGCGGCGTTACCGTTTCCATACCTGTCCCTTTCAGCGGGTTGAGCACGACGAGAACGATGCGGGCCGGCTGCATGGCGCTGATCATTTTGAGGGCTTCGATCTCTCCGACCATCTTGCCGTAATGGAGACCGATAACGATATGGGGAGCAACGTTGAGGCGATGCTTTTGACATAGCCGCAAAAAATCGCAGTAATCCTCGGGCCGGCAGTTGAGGTGATACACTTCGCGGATGGTCTCTTCCGCGCCGATGATGTCGACAAGCACCTGATCGACGCCCGTCTCTTTCAGGCCGATCAGCGTATTTTCCGATGCGAGGCCGGTGTGGACGAGCACTTTCATCCCCATGTCTTTAACTTCTTTGACCGCCCCCAGGAAGGGCGACAGGGGCACCGCCCCGGTTTCGTCGGCGCCGCCGCTGAGGAGTATCCCCTGGCAGCCGGTTGCCCGCAAATGCCGGGCGGTGCTTATCAGTGCTTCAGGACTATCGCATTTTACCATTGTTTCCAGCAGCTTTTTGCCGCAATGCTGGCAGTTCAGGGAACACGCCGTGCCGGTAACGCTGATGGTGACGAAGCGTTCACGGGCATTGAGGTGATATTCGTTCTCGTAGTGTTTGGCGCCCGGTGCTGCGAAGACGACCGAGTTATCATGGTTTTGCCGCCGCACCTGCCAGGCTTCGTTTAGGAGCGTGCTGGTGGGCAAGCACTGCCAAGCGGCAAAGTCGAATTCTCTTTTCATGTTGATCCCTCCCCTTCAGTCCGTCCGCCGAGTCTGAACGACGGCTGAAGGCAGCGTCAATACTGGATGATCTGGGCGCGAATGTCTTCAATATCGGCCGGGGCTGGAGCAAACGGAAAATTGCGTATCGCCTGTGAGGGGCGCTCATTACCGTATGGTCTGTTACACGCCACCGCGCCGTCGGCGCCGGAGCAGCCGGAAGTGAGGAAGGGCTCGCCGCCGGCGATGACCACGTCCAGGTCCGGCCCGTCACCGCCGAAACCGACTACCTGGCCGGCGCTGTTAAAGGTCATCCGCTCCAGCTCGGATAGGCCGTTGTTGATGAGATAACGGGCGAGCTGAACGCGCCGGTAGGCGCCGAGAGGCGGCTGCCCCCTATCGTCAAGGCTCGTTCCTTTCTCGGGGAAAAAGGAAAAAAGATGCGTCGCCGCGCCGAGCGTATGCGCCTTCTGAATGGTGGCGACGGCTTCGTATTCGCTCTCGCCCAGCCCGACAATGAGATGGATGCCGACGTTCATGCGGCCGAAAACCCGCACTGCCTCTTCGACCGCCGCCCAGTAGGCCTGCCACCGATGCGGCCCGTCCACACCCGCGCCTCGGTACTGCTCGAACAGGGGCTGGGACGAAGCATCGACCGCGATGCCTACTTTGTCGGCGCCGGCTGCACGGATCTGCTGAAAGCACTGTTTGGCATCCAGCCCGGTCGGCGTGACGAGGGCGCTTACCGGAAACGGCGTGCGGCCGCGGACGGCGGCGACGATCTCGCATAAATCGGCCAAGGCGCGGGGATGGGTTACCATCGAAACGCACACGCGCTGCAACTGATCGCGGATAAGCAGCGACCGCCGCACGATCTCCTTAACCCCGTAGATCGGCCAGGCGACGCGGATGAAAGTTTCATCCCGGCGGCGGGAGCGGGACAGTCCGCAGTAGGCGCAATTGGCGGCGCAGCCCTCGGGGTAGGTAAGCAGCAGATTGAGCGCCCGCAGCCTTGCGCCGCGGAAAAAACTTCCTTCCTTCAAGCCAAGGGTCATCGCGGCCGCAAGGCTTGTTTTAACGTATTCCGGACTGTGCAATATATCTGCCCCCTGTCCTATTTCGGGAAGCTGGTCTTGCCCAATTCCGCGATCATCGCGTAAACTGAGCCGTTTTCGGCTTCGATTTCCTCATCGTCAAAGTCGCGCTCATCAATTTGGTGGAGCTTGCGCTGTGTCATCCAGGCCTCTTCCCAGTCCACGGTGCAGATCTGGCGGAGGACGTCGTCGCCCCCGCTGCCCGCGCCTGATCCCGCGGCCGGCGGCTGTCCGAAGTTGGCACAATCCACGTAGCCGCATGCGGAATCGAGAACCTCGCCGCCGGTTATCAGCGTGAGAAAATGGTCTGCCGGCAAGCCGAAGTGGATAACTTGGCCGAAGTCCCCGAACTGCATCTGCTCGACCACAGCCAGGCCGCGGGAAAGGATGTGAAGGCCGGCCAGCACGCGCAAAAACTTGCCGCGGCTTACCGCCGGCTTGCCGCCCGGCTCGGAACGGGTCGCCAGGGGGCTGACCCGCGATCGTATCCCCTTCCTCTCCGCCTTTTGCATTATCAGCAAAGCGGTCTGCTCCGTCTCTCCCAGTCCCAGCCCCATATTGAAGGCGACCTTGCCGGCGCCGAAAACCCTCAGGGCGGCTTCGGCCATTTCCCAGCAGTCGTCCCACCACGGGCAGCCGTCGGGACAAGGCCGGAGCCTTTGGTCAATGTTTCGCGAAGCAGCGGTCAGCGAAAAGGCTACCTCGTCGACCCCGGCCGCGGCCAAGACGGCAAAGTCGATTTTTTCCCTCGCTGTCCCCGGGCCAAGGCAGACGGCCACCGTCTTCGTCCCGCCGCTCTTAAAATCCCCGGCCAGGCGGCAAAGGTCGTCCGCGCAGCCGGGATAGCCGGCGGTAATAAGCTCGATCTCCCGTATAGTCTGCCGGCCGATTTTCAGCCAGCCTGCCAGGATCTCGGCGTCCAGGGAGGCGGTGCCGTCCCGGCATAAGCTGCAATAGGAACAATTTATTCCGCACGCCCCGTCGCCGCCGACCAGGAGGGAAGAGCGCCCTTCCTGCCCCTGACCAGCATTCGCCACCCGCAAGTTCATCTATATCACCCCGCCTAAACCGCCAATAACACACCAAGCACCACAGCCGTAAACCATGGTGCCCGGAATGATCAACCAAAGTGCAAATTGGGCTCTCCCTGGGTCAGTCGACCCAGAAAGCCTCGACAGCTTCGGTCAGGTAGGTGCAGGCGTAGGCGAATGTCTTGGCCCCGCCGAAAGGAATGGCCGAACTGGCGGCTTCGTAGATTTCCTCTTTTGTAGCGCCTTCGCGGATCGCGTTGTAGGTATGGATGACGATGCAATATTTGCAGGGGGTCCTGACGCCCTGGGCCAGCATGAACAGTTCCTTCGTCTTGCCGTCAAATACCCCGTAATTGGCGAGAGAATACTTTTCCAGGTCAATGTAAGCCTGGATGGTTTTCGGCATAGCCACCTGGGCCCGTGCCAACCCGTCGGTAAAGTCCTTGAGAATCGCTTTTGCTCTGTTTTCCGCCATTTTTTACCTCTCCCTTTATGATTATTTGCTTTTTGAAGTGGCAAGGGAACAAATCACGAAGTCGGTTTCGTTAGCCGGTTACAGCGCTTTTTTCGCTTCCAGCTTTTTCTGTCTTTCGATTTCCGGCTCCAGCCAGGCTTTCAGCGTTTCGTTGGTGAGCAGCTTGCCCACTTCCGCCTCCAGGTTGTCGGGTCTGATCTTCACCAGCCAGCCGTCGCCGTATGGATCGCGGTTGATAAGGGCAGGTTCGAATTCCAGCTCTTCGTTGAATTCGGCAACTTCCCCGGAAAAGGTGGCAAAAACTCTGCCCACCCATTTGCCGGATTCCACCGACATGAACGCCTTGTCCTGCTGAACCTTTTTCCCGGGGCCAACGACTTCGACGAAGACCATCTCGCCCGCCATAGCCGTGGCGTATTCGGTCATGCCCATGACGACAAGCTCGCCTTCCGGCCTGGCCCAGAAGTGATGCTTGTCGAAATAATAATCGTCGGGAAAACTGTACTTGTCGACCTGCAAAAAACATCAACTCCTTTGCTGCGGTTTGCCGCCCCTATACATTGCAAATATCATGCCAAGTCGTCGACCAGCGGTTTGCGCAAAAAATCGCCGGGTTTTTTTGCATAAAAAAGGGCCGGGATTCCTCCCGGCGGACTTCTGGTCGAAAAATGTCCCATTTCAGGTCACGGATGGCCGATTTTAGATCAGTTCGTGGTTGCCGGACCGATTCGGCGGCAAGATAGGTCAGGTTTCGGCGATGGTGATGTTGTATTCGCTTATCTTCCGATAAAGCGTGCTTCTGCTGATCCCGAGAATGCCGGCGGCTTTTACCAGGTTGTTGGTCTGTTTAAGGGTGGCGATCAGGGCCCTTTTCTCAATTTCGGACAGGGTCAGCATTTCTTCCGTCCGGCCAGGCTGAAAAGGTTCTATTTTCACCCTCGCTTCGGGGATGTCGCCGGTATCGAGGATTGCGCCCTTGGCGACGACGGCGCCCCGCTCCAGCAGGTTTTCCAGTTCGCGCACATTTCCCGGCCACTGATATTCCTGGAGGTGCCTGAGCACGCGCGGCGTGACGCTTTGCACGGTTTTCCCCATCCGCCTGCTGATCTGCGGCAGCAGGTACTCGACCAGCAGGGGGATGTCTTCTTTCCGTTCCCGGAGCGGCGGAATATTAACGGTTACGACGTTGAGACGAAAGTAGAGGTCTTCGCGGAAAGATCCGTCGCGGACCTTGGCGAGCAAGTCTCTGTTGGTGGCGGCGATTACGCGTACGTTTATGTCGATCGGCTTGTGGCCGCCCACCCGAACCACGGCCCGTTCCTGAAGCACCCGGAGGAGGATGGCCTGCAGATCGAGCGGCATGTCGCCAATTTCGTCGAGAAAAATGGTCCCGCCGTGGGCCAGCTCGAATTTGCCAGGGCGGCCGGTGCGGCTGGCGCCCGTGAAGCTGCCGGCCTCGTAGCCGAATAGTTCGCTCTCGATGAGGGTACGGGGAATGGCGCTGCAGTTGACGGCGATGAACGGTCCCTTGCGCCGGCTGCCGTTATGGATGCTTTGCGCGAACAGCTCTTTGCCGGTGCCGCTTTCTCCCAGCAGCAGTACGGTGGAGTTGGTGAGCGCGGCGCTACGGGCCAGATCTCTGGCCTGGGCCATTTTTTTGCTGCCGCCGATGATGTTGTGAAAAGTAAGTTGGGCATGGGCGCCGGTCATTTCGTTGACAAGGCGGTGGACCTCCTTGCCGTGAATGACGATCAACGCGCCGGTGATGCCGGTGGACTGGGAGGCGATCGCTCTGGCGTTGATGGTGTAGCGGACGGTGTCCCGCCCTCTTTCAAAAGCGACCTGAACGTTTTCCATCACCGCGCCCTTTTCGATAATCTGCGAGAGGGGCGGCATGCAATTGAAGACGACGTTTATATGCCGGCCGATGACTTCGCCCTCGGCAACGCCCAGGAGCTGGGCGGCGCGCGGGTTGAGATGGCCGACGTTGCCGTGTTTGTCGAGGGTCACGATCCCTTCCGGCACGGCGACCAGGGTCGTCTCCATAAGATTATTGGCGGCTATCAGGGCTTCGAGGGCCCTTTTGATCCTCAGCTCGTTTTCGATGGCCTTGGCGGCCGCGACGACCATGCCGAGGGTGTGGGAATGCACCTTTTTGCTCGCCGCCGACATGTTCAGGATGCCGATGAATTCGTCGCCAGGCCCGAAAATCGGCGCCGCCGAGCAGGTGATTTCATGCTGGGAGGAGCAGTAATGCTCCCCGCCGACGATCTGGATGGGTTTGGCGGTGGCGATGGCCGTGCCCACGGCGTTGGTGCCGGTTTCGCTCTCGGTCCATACGGCGCCTTCGACGAGATTTATCCGTTGTTGCCGCTCAAGCTCCTTAGGGTCGCCTTCCAGCAGGAGGATGACCCCTTCCTCGTCGGTCAGAAACAGCGTGAAACCGCTGTCCCTGACGAGCCCGTAAAGGGTTCTGACGTGGGGGGTGCCTATTTCGAGAAAGTTTTTCCGCCGCTGTTTGCGGGCTTCCAGTTCAGCCGCCGTAAGTATCCTGCGGGCCCCGAGAACGAAGGGATCAACCTTCATTCTCGCGCAGCGTTCCCACGATTCGCGGATGAGTTCGCGGACTCCCTCGGAGATGACTCCTTCGTAAATGAACTTTTCCCATTCCGAGTAGTGCACAATCCTTTCGGCAGGGACAAGATTCGGCTGGTTTGACTTTTTAACAACAGGCATTGTCACTCCTCCTACTCAGATTAGGGAAAAGCCCTTCGCAAAAACGAACTTTTGCAGAATTACATTCGCCGCTGACCGGAAAAAGCCTTTTCCGATAATTATCGCTGGTTTGTTTTCTATTTTCCTATAATTTATTATTACTTACCCAAAACGGCGGCCATGGATTTTCAAATTCATGGCATAAAAATTGCACGTATTATATGTCAGGAGGCGATTATATGAAAAAGCGAATGGGAACCATGGCAGTACATGCGGGGTCAAAAGTTATCCAGTCAGTTACTCAAGCCAAAGTATCACCGATTTTTGCCTCGTCAGTATGGACTTTCGACACGCTGCAACAGATCGACGACATTTATGAGCAGAAATCTTCCGGCTATATTTATTCCCGGATAAGCAACCCCGGCGTAGAGCAGTTGGAACAGGCCGTCGCCCTGCTGGAGGGTGGAGAGACGGCAGCCGCGTATTCGTCGGGTATGGCGGCGATCGCCATGGCGCTTTTGGCCGGCGTAGAGAGCGGCGATCACGTGGTCGCTCACCAGGTGCTTTACGGCGGCACTTATTCCCTGTTGAAAAACGAGATTCCCCGCGTAGGGGTTGACGTTACCCTCGTGGATTTCACCGACCTTGCCGCGGTCGAAAAGGCCATCAAGCCCAATACCAAGGTGGTTTATCTGGAAACCATCTGCAATCCGCTGATGGAGGTCATCGATGTCGCCGAAGTGGCCCGCCTGGCCGGCAAGGTCGGCGCCAAGGTATTCGTCGACAATACGTTCGCCTCGCCGTTCCATTGCCGCCCGATCGCCCACGGCGCGGATGTAGTCGTCCACAGTGCCACGAAATATCTCAACGGGCACAGCGATATCACCGGCGGGGTCGTTGTCGGCCCCAAAGCGTTTATCGACAAGGTTAGAAAAGTCGGCACGACGCTGGGCCCGACGCTGAGCCCGTTCGACGCCTGGCTGGTTCTCCGCGGCCTGAAGACTCTCGCCCTCAGGATGGAGCGGCATTCCGCCAACGCTCTGCAGTTGGCGGAATATCTCGAAAGCCATCCGAAAGTGACAGCGGTCAACTATTCCGGGCTCAAAAATTCCAAGTCCCACCAAATCGCCTGCAAGCAGCTTGCGGACGGGTTCGGCGGCATGCTGAGCTTCACGGTGAAAGGCGAGCTTGCCGGCGCCCGCGCGGTTATCGAAGATTTGCAGCTGGTGGAACTTGTCCCCAGCCTGGCGGGGCCGTCGACCACCACTTCCCATCCCGGCAAGACGTCCCACCGCGCCATTCCCGTGGCCGAGCGCGAGTCCTACGGCGTCGGCGACGGCCTGATCCGCGTGTCGGTCGGTATCGAGGATATCGAGGATATCGTGGCTGATTTCGAACAGGCACTTGCCAAACTGTAGGGGGACGCACATGGATATTGCACTTCTTAGGGAACTGGCCGCCAGTCTGGTGAACCCGGCCGTGAAGATGACCCAACGAATGATCCAAACCCCCAGCGTGTCCGGAAACGAGGGTGGGATGGCCGCCCTTACGGCCAGTTATATGCGCGATCTGGCGTTCGATTCCGTCACGGTGGATGAAGCCGGCAATGTCATCGGCTGTATAAAAGGCGGCGGCGCAAAAGCGATTATGTTCAACTGTCACCTGGACACGGTCGCCCCCAGCAGCTCAGCCTGGAAATACGACCCCTTCGCGGGTACGGTGGCTGACGGCAGGATTTGGGGGCTCGGGGCCAGCGATACCAAGGGGGCGTTCGCCTGCCAGCTCGTAGCGGTGGCCGCCTTGAAAAAAGCGGGCCTGGTGCCGCCGGGCGACATTTGGGTCGTTGGCGTCATCCACGAGGAGACGGCGGGGTTCGGCAGCATCCACCTCTCGCAGACGCTGGCCCCGGCGATCGTGGTATTGGGAGAGGCGACCAACAACGAGATCAGGATCGGCCACCGCGGCCGGTGCCAGTTCGACATCACTTTCCGCGGCAAATCCGCGCACGCCAGCATGCCTGCCCTCGGCAGCAACCCTCATTTCGCCGCCGCCCGGCTGATTTTGGCGCTGGAAAATCTGCAAATGAAAGCCGATCCCATGTTCGGAACGACCTCTCTGGCTCCGACTTTGTATTCCACCGACCAGACCAGCAGCAACGTTACCCCGGGAAGAGTGGAACTGTCCCTGGATTGCCGTAACATCCCCGGGGATTCGGAAGCGAGTCTGCTGCAGCGGATCAGGGCGCTGGTCGACGACTGCCTGATACCAGGGGTAACCGCCGATATCGAAATAAAAATGCGGGATCTCGTTTGCTACAACGGGTTTAAGGGCCGGGCTCCCGCAGGCGAACCGAGTTTTGTCACTAGTCCCGATGACGCCGATGTGGTCAGGGCGCAGGCTATCCTCCAAACTGCTTTCGACCGCGAAGTCAAGGTGGGGATGTGCGGCTTTGCCACCGACGGCGGGCATTTCCGCGCAAAGGGTAGCAAGGTAATCGTTTTCGCCCCCTCGGAAGAACAGCACTGCCACACGGTGGAGGACAGCATCAGCATCGATAAGATGCAAGAGGCAATACTTGGCAACATGGCGCTGGCCTTGGGAATGGGAGCAGACAAACATGGCAACAGGCCGGCGACCACTATTGAAAAGGAGGTGGAAAAGCATGGCTAAAATAGTCTTCACGATTATTCCGTTCATCTGGATAATCGGCTTGCTGCCGTTCGCCAACCGGGTTAAACCGTTCGTTCTTGGGCTGCCGTTCGTGGCCTTCTGGCTGATGACCGGTATTATCGTAACCTTTATCTGCACCAGCATTCTGTACAAGCTGTACACCAATAAGACTGAATAGTCGGTGAAAGTTCGAAATGAAGGGGTGACTTAGTTGGGTAATGAAGTAATGGCTCTAGCCGTCATTTTCTGCTTTGTCGTAGGATCGACAATCGTCGGCATGATCCCAGGGATGAACAAAAAAATGAGCCTGGAAGAATGGGCCGTCGGCGGGCGCAACTTCGGCCGCTGGCTGAACTGGTTCATCCTGGCCGGAGAAATATACACCGCTTTCGCCTTCCTGGGAGCAAGCGGCTGGGCGTATGCCCGCGGAGGCCCGACCTTTTACATACTGGGCTACGGCGCGCTGGCTTACCTGATCGGCTTCTACATCCTTCCGTCCATGGCCCCGATAGGCAGGAAACACGGCCTGATGACCCAGCCTGATATTATCGAGCATATTTACAACAGCAAGCCGCTGGGCCTGCTTACGGCGGTGATCGGCGTCGCCTTCCTGCTTCCCTATCTGCAGCTTCAGTTAACCGGCCTCGGGTTGATCATCGAAACTTGCTCCTACGGCTTGATCACGCGGGTTCCGGCAATGCTCATCGCTTTCACGATGGTGGCTTCCTTCGTGTACCTCAGCGGTCTCAAAGGGGTCGCCGTTACTGCGGTCATCAAGGATATCGTGATGATTATCGCCGTCGTGTTCTTCGGCTTGTATCTGCCTATACACTACTTCGGCAGCGTCGGTGGCATGTTCGAAGCCATCGAGGCCGCCAAACCCGGCTTCCTCGCGATGCCCGGTGGCACGAAAACGCTGGATGTAAGCTGGGCTATGTCGACGATCGCGCTTACCTGTCTGGGCTTTTATATGTGGCCCCACTTCTCGGCGAACAGCTTCAGCGCTAAATCGCCCGACGTCCTCCGCCACAACGCCGTGTACCTTCCCCTCTACCAGCTTTGCATGATCTTCCCGATGATGATCGGCTTTACCGCCCTGCTCGTACTGGTACCGGCGCTGAAAACCCCTGACATGGCCTTCATGACCATCGTTCAACAGGTCTTCCCCGGCTGGGCGCTCGGCCTCGTAGGCGGCGCCGGCGCGCTGGCGTGCATGATCCCTGCGGCCGACCTTATCCTGTCCACATCGATGCTTTTCACCCGCAACATCTACTGCAAAACGATCGGCCAGGACACCAAACCCGAAAACATGACGAAAATAGCGCGGATGGTGGTTCTCGCCCTCACCGGTGTGGCCCTGTGCTTAGCCATCTTCCTGCCGAATATGCTGGTTAACCTCCTTCTGACCGGCTACTCCGGCGTGACCCAGTTCTTCCCGATGCTCGTCTTGGGACTGTACTGGAAAAAGGCCACGAAGATCGCCGCGTTCAGCGGGCTGGTTGTCGGCGAAATCATCGTCTTCGCCCTCATTCTGGGCAAGATGGATCCGTTCAGCTTTGCCGGGATGAACCTCAATGCCGGCTTCGTGGCACTCGTCGTCAATATGGCCGTTTTCGTCGCAGTAAGCCTTTGCACCAGCAACGCAAAAACGCAGGCTGATCTGGCTGCCAGTCTCGAAGCGTAATCGCAAAACCGGGGCACACCTGCAAGGGTAGGCGTGCCCCGGTCTATTCCACTCCAGAGATCAGGGGATATTCTACCTGCTGGACAAGGAAATCAACTTCGAACGAGTATCGACAAAACCGACGCGGAATCTCGAAAAAAATACCTGGCATTAAAGCTGAGGTAACCAGTATAAGGAGAGTGGGACCAGTGGCAGAAATGCAGGAATTAGATATGGATATGCTTGCCGCGGTCAAGGCGGTGATGCCGGTTATCTCAAACTGTTTCGGGCAGGTCGTATCGCTCGCCTTAACCGACCTGGAAAAAACAATTGCGACAATGAATACCGAAAAGCTTGGCGTGACACTTAAAGTCGGCGACCCGATCAATCCGGGCACCTCGACACATGAGGCGATACGCACCGATAAAACAATTATGAGGATTATCCCCAAGGAAATTCTCGGCACGGTTATCCGCACCATCGCTGTACCGATTAAAGATTCAACCGGTCATATCGTCGGCTGCCTCAGCGTTGGCTACAGCCTGGCGCAGCAGAATGAACTCAAGACGATGGCGGATAACTTGGCCGCTTCGCTGGAGCAAGTTTCTGCCGGCATTGGGCAGGTTTCCTCAGGCGTGCAAAGTTTGGTCGAAACCAATATGGGCATAACCCAACTGGCGGACAAGACCGGCAAAGAAACGGAGCATACCGACCACATTATCAATGTCGTCCGCAACATCGCCTCGCAAACAAACTTATTGGGTCTCAATGCGGCCATCGAAGCGGCTCGCGCCGGTGAACACGGACGCGGCTTCAGCGTTGTCGCCGAAGAAATTCGGAAGCTGTCCAATTCCAGCGCCGAAAGCATTAACCAGATCAATACCACCTTGAAAAGCGTGCAGGCGCGCGTGGGAGAGATCGCAGCTCATTTGAAAGGATCGGATGAAGTATTTGCCCAACAGGCGGCGGCTTTGCAGGAAATCTCGGCTTCGATTGAGGAATTGAACGCCACTGCTCAAGTTCTGAGGAAGATGGCAGAGTTCTGATACGGGCGGCCAAGATTTTTCTTGGTGCCGCTACTCCGTCAGCGGAATTATTGTCTTTACCTCTTCTGCCTTGCAGATGACCAACTACAAAAGCGACAAGATCCTCTTTCCGGACATCTTCCTCTGCGTCGGCGGTGCAGCACACTACTACGTAACGGACAAGGGAGAATTGGTTGCCGCTGACGCCGGGCGGCCTGAACACGAAACCGGTTACAGGGTAAAGCAGATAGCGTATGGCGCGGGCGGCATGGATTTACCGATCCCCAACGTGCTCCGCCTTATGTGGGTGAAATGGAGAGGATTACCGATAGCCACGGCGGGGTAAAAATCGTCGAGACAAATATCGATGATATGAACCCCCAGTTTTACGGGCATGTCATGGATAAACTCTTGGCCCGCGGCACGTACGACGTTTACCTGGCCCCGATAGTGACCGAAAAAAGGCCGTCCCGGCACCAGGATTTCCGCTCTTGTGCCTAATGACGCCTTCAGGATGCGATAAAGATAATTTTGCGCGAAACCAGTTCTCTGGGGTGCGCATTCTCGATTGCGATACTGCACACATAAAACGGGAAACGGTGAACGTCGATACCGATTGGGGGAGGATACGCGTCAAACTGGGGCGATTGGACGGCGATGTGGTCAATGTCGCGCCCGAGTATGAAGACTGTCGCGCGATAGCCGAAAAGAACGGGACTCCCCTGAAGGTTGTCCATGGTAAAGTACTGGCAAATTGCGGGCGCTGGCTTGAGGCGGCGGTGAAGGATGATGCCTAAAGTGCTGGTCTTATGTATTGACAGGAGTGGAGCAAGCAGGTAAAATATTCAATAAATACCGGCGATAGGCGCTTAAGGGCAGACATGATGTTTGCCGCAGTTACCAGAAGGTTTTTTAAAAGCTAAAGCTTTACTCTTTAGAAGTATGCCATGAAGGTTTCCTTCCCCAGAAAAGGGGAGATTCCTTCATGGTTTTTTGTTTGATGATTCTTGGCCCTCTTCCTGAGGCGTACTGTTACCAATTTGCTTAACAAGCTGGAGGTCGGATCAATGGATGCAGTCGCAAACACGTTCGCTCTCTTCCAAAAAGGCGGCCTGGTCATGTACCCGCTGCTGCTCTGCTCGATAATCGTCGTGGCCGTCGCCGTCGAGCGGTTCCTTTTCTACCGCGCCGCTGAAACAGATATAGATAAACTGCTAGACGGCCTCGGCCCCAGGCTGGATAAGGGCGACAGGGCAGGAGCCCTGGCTGTGTGCCGTGGTGCCAAGGGCTTGGCAGCGACCGTCCTGGCGGAGGGACTGAAACATGACTATGCCGACAACCGCGGCCTGGAGAACGCCCTGTCAGGCGCCGCCTCGCTGGCGGCCGCCACGCTGCGCGAACGCCTCAATTACCTGGACACCATCGTGACGCTCGCCCCGTTGCTGGGGCTTCTGGGCACTGTTTTCGGTATGATATCCTCCTTCAGCGTTCTGAACATCCGCTCGGGGCAACCGCAGGCGATAACCGGCGGGGTCGGGGAGGCCCTGGTGGCTACCGCGGCCGGCCTGCTTGTCGCCGTGCTGGCGCTGGTTGTCCACAGCTATTACATCCATCGCCTGAACGCCATTATTACCGGCATGGAACGTTGCTGCACCTACCTGCTCGACGCCTTTAACCGGGGTGACCGGCATGAAACTGCGTGATTTGCGGATCGAAAGCTCGCCCAAGTTGATGATCATCCCGATGATCGACATCATCTTTTTCCTGTTGGTCTTTTTCATAATGAGCACGCTCTACATGGTCGAGCAGCGCACGCTGCCGGTGAACCTGCCCCAGGCCGCCGCGGCCCGGGCCGACTTGCAGCAGAATACCGCGATTACCGTCACCAGGGAAGGCATGATACTGATCGACCGGGAGGCCATTCCGCCCGAACTGCTGCGGCCGCGCATCCAAGCCCAGCTCGCCCGCCGGGCGGATACCGCGTTTCTCCTCAGGGCCGACAAGCAGGCCGAATACGGCAAGGTCATCGCCGTTCTCGATGAACTGAAGGCGTTGGGAATCCGGCGGGTGGCCGTCGCTACCGATGCGGTCCAGAGGTGACGGGGGTGCTTAGGCAAGATAGATGGCGAAAGGCTTTGCTGACGTCCGTTTTATTCCACTGCCTAATGCTGACGGGAGTTGGCTGGCTGGGCGGGATGCTTTTCACGTCGGCCCATCCCCCGGATTATATCGAAGTCGAATTGATCAGTATCGCCGACCGGCGCGAAGGGGTGCCGCATCCCGGCCCACAGTCGGCCGTTCCGGCGAAAGACACGCCGCGTCCTGAGGCGGAACGCTCAATAATCACCGAAAAACCGGCGGCAGCGACCGAGCTTTCCGCCGATACGGTTGTCGAGAACGCCACGGCGCAGCCTGCCGTTACCGCGGCTGCCGGCGGCGGTTCAGCCGGCGCTTCGGTACAAGCCAGTGCTCCGGCAGGAGGAAAGACGGTCGCCGCCCCGCGGATTCTGCACAGAACCGAACCCCGCTACCCCGAGGAAGCGCGGCGGGCCGGCGCCGAAGGGACGGTGGTCGTCAAGATCGAGATTAGGGAGGACGGCCATCCGGGAGCTATCATCGTTGTATGCTCCTCCGGCCTTGCCAGCTTCGACGAGGCGGCCTTGCAGGCGATACGGACATGGCGGTTCGTTCCGGCTCAAGAGGTGGAATCCGGCCGGGCCGTAAGGTGCTACACAACGATATCGATAGTGTTTCAACTAAGAACGTGAAATGAATGAAAGTCCCAGTAGATGACGCAATCGCGAATGGTTGCGGGGGCACAAGAATGTGCCGCGGGTAAGTTTCCCGGTTCCTTGTGTTTCCCGCAAGGGTTTGCGGAAAATGCCATATTTCAAAAGAAAGCCATGAAGGTGAACATCTCACGGCAGATGGGCAGCTCATGGTTTTTTATTTGTCATTACGGGTATTTGCCGCGAAAGGAGGTGGCGGCTGTAAAAGGCCGGCCGATGGCGAAACGAAAAATAGTTTTGGCAATCATCATGATATTGGCCGCGCTTTTGCCGAGTGCCGGCTGCGGCAAAAAAAGCACCGTTGTCCAGGGGGTGTTTACCAGGGACGGCATCGCCCTTGTCGGAGCGACCACCGCCGGCGAGAGCCCCCGTGAGGTAAGCCTCAGGGTTAACGACCAGCCCAAGGCGGCTAGTTGGCAAAAAAGCGGCCGGTTCATCCTGTTGCGGGAACCGTGGCAGGCAGGAACCAGCTACGAGGTCTCGGTTGACGGAAAGAGCTGGCGGGGGATAGCTCCCCTCAATCCTGCGTCGTTGGCGGTGAATGCCGAAGAACTGGGTTCGCTGGAGGAAACGCCCTCCGTCAAGGAATGGACGCCGGCGGTATACGAAGACGTCGCCGTTTCGCCTGACGGCAAATACATCGGAGTGGCGTCCTTCGACCACAACGTGTACCTATACGACGACAAAGGCCAGAAACTGTGGCAAAACCGCATAGCCAACGGGGTGGGAGTGGCTGTGGCGTTCGTCGCCGACGGCTCCCGCCTCTTCGTCGGCGAGTCGAGCCCGGATGCCAATATTTACGCTTTTGATATCTCGTCCGGCAAGATCGTCTGGCAATACTCCTTCGCCGCCGATATCGGCAGCAGCAGCGCGCCGCGCTGGAATCAGCGGCCGAAAATCACCGGCATCGTCGCGGCCGGCGGCAGGGTCGTCGCCAGCGCGGAGTATACGCAGCGGGTGACGGAAAAAGACGGCGCGAGAACCAAAGTTAAGTATGTCACCGCCTGCGTCGTCAAAGCTTTCGACATCAAGAACGGCGATGTCGTGTGGCGGTATCCGCAGACTGGCGCGATGGATACCGGGGTATCGCGGATGACCGCTTCGGCCGACGGCGGCAAGCTGGTGTTCGCCAATCACTCGTGGAGCAAGGGGCGGGAGTACGTCGACGGCGCGTTGCGCATCCTGAACGGCGCGACCGGAAAGCTTATCGGCCTGCATCAGTTAACGCCGAAGCGTTTCAGCTATGTGGGCCTCTTCGACGGTGTCCACCTTTCGCCGAACGGTAATTATCTCGCCGTAATCACGGCGGACAGCAGAGGCATGCTTTTCGACGTGAGCGGCGTTACGGACGAGGGCGTCGATCACGTCAGCGAGTTTCGTCTGCTGTGGCTGCGGCAGATCAGCAAGATACACCAGGTCGGCGGCGTGCCGGTCTATGCTTACGGCAATACCGCCCGTACCACCGACGACGGCCGGGTATTCTTCATGACCGGCGGCACCTTCCTGGCCGACAAGACGGCTTCGACGGGCGCGCCGCCGATCGTCCACCCCGACGCCACTAGCCTGTTCGCGTACAGTGCCGACGGCGGACTGCTGTGGAAATGGCAGACCGAGGGAGGCATAAGCAAGCTGCGGTTTTCGTGCGACAGCAGGTACCTTATCCTTCCCGTATATCACAATTACGTGACCGGGCAAAACGACCGGGCCGGCTTATATTGCCTCGATCTGGCGAAAAGCGACGGCGACCCGCTGGTCTGGTTTTATCAGTTCGAGGGAGTGGCGGCGGCGGCGGCGATAGCCGGCGACGGCACCGCTATAGCCGGCTTGGAGGTCCCGCTGCGGCAGGCGGACGACAGGCCGGTCGGCCGACACCGCCTGCATATTCTGCGTTAGGCTTGGATTGGAGCGAGCGATGGGTAAGGGCAAGTGGCTTTTATTATTGATTATCTTTATAGCGGCGGGATGTTGGTTCGTCCTGGGCGGTGAAGAGCAGGGCGCGGAAGGGAGCGTCCGGTTCGGCCGGCAGGGGGCGGATATCAGCCTTGCTGAACCGCAGGCGGTATCAAGGGTCGCCGTCAGCGGCGAAGGCGGTCAGCCGCTTGTCGTGGCTGGCCTGGGACCGGGTATGCGCCAGAAGATACCGATATTCATGAAATGGGAGCCGGGCCGCAAATATTATTTCACCCTGACCCTGGCTGACGGGGGCAGCGTGGTGTTGGCAACCCAAAGCCCGAACGAAAGGCTTGACCGGGTTTCGCTGAACCTGCGGGCTCCCTACGGACTCAGCAGCAAGGACGGGGGCGGCGTCGTACCCGAAGGCAGTGTGCTTACCGCTGATGTGCTGGTAACCAACAACGCCGACCAGCCTGTCGAGGCAACGCTCGTCATAACGGTTCCCAACGGCCTGGAAGTGGTGGGCGTACTGGTTGGCCTGCGGGCCGAAGGACGTGACGGCACTCTTCGTCTGACAGGGCGGCGGAGGCTGTCGGCGCGGAATGAACACTGGAATGAACAACTCCAGCTCAGGAGCGGCAAAGCCGGAACGAAAGCCGTACTTCAGGCTTCACTGGCGTTGGACGACGGCCGGTCGCAGTGGCGGCAGTCTGGCCAGGCGGTTATCCGGACTGCCACAATGGCGGGAATCAGCGGCAAAATCAGGATTTCAGCGGTGGAAGCGCCAGTGGATTCCGTTGGGCGGGTTGATCCAAAAGCCCAGGCCGGCGTGTTCGTCTATACGCCCCCCAGCCTTTTGTCAAATATTTGGGGTGTGCAGACCGGCGGCAGGCTTGACGACGAACCGTTCGCTTATGCCAAGGTAGAGCTCAGTAACGATGGCGACGAACGGGTACTCGCGCTTGTCTCCGGCAAGGTCGTCGACCCGGCGACCGGCGAGTTGGCAGCGAGCTTCCGCGCGCCGCCTCACAAGAACGGCGGGAAAGGGTACAGCTACGATGTGGCGGCCGTCGGCCCGCGTAGCAGCAATAACGTCATCTTGCCGATTTATCTGAATGAAAACAGTCTACTGGACGGCAACTACGTTTTTCGGGTCGAAACGGCCATCTTCGGGGTTAGTCAGGTGCTGGCCGGCGCCGATCGGCAGGTGCAACTGGTCGCCCGTAGCGACCGGCCGCTGCTCGTAACCCTGGTGATGGCGCTTGTTGCCCTGACGGGGACCGGATGGCTGCTGTGGCGGCAGGAAGCGGCGCTGGCCCGTTTCTCCACCAAGGAGCTTGTCGTCATTTCTTTGTTCGGCACAGTCACGTTTGTCACGGTCAACATGCCGCAAACCGTCCTGTGGGATATCGCTCACGTGGTTTTCGGTCCCTTCAGCTTTTTGTTCACCGGCATTTTCGGCCAGACAGTGCTGTATGCGCTGATAGTATCGCTGGCGGCCGTGCTGCCCCGCCCGGGAGCGGTGACGCTGATGATTGTTGTCAGGATGATACTGAATGGCTTTATTTTCGGCCATTTTACGCCGGTGCAGATTCTTTCCTACGCCATGCTGGCGGCCTGCCTGGAGGGAGCATTGTACCTGGCCGGGGCGACCCGCGGCCAGAGAAAAAGCAATATGAGTAACCTGGTAATGATCGCTCTGGCCTGCGGGCTGGTGGATGTTGTCACAACTTATATGAATTTTATGGCCTACATGACATTATACCGGCTGTATTACGCCGATTGGTACATTGGCGCCGTCATCGCCGCCGGTTTCGTCTATACCGCCGCCGGCGCGGCCATCGGCTGCCGGCTGGGCGAAACCTTGCGGCGCACGGCCACCGATTAGGGGAGAAACCGATGATTGCGATCAACAATCTCAGCTTCCGCTATCCCGGGCGGGAGACGGCCAGCATACGCGAAATCAACCTGCGCATCCGGGCGGGCGAGTTCGTTCTCCTGACCGGTCCCACCGGCTGCGGCAAAAGCACGCTGCTCAAATGCCTTAACGGCATCATTCCCCACCTTTCCGGCGGCGAGTGCCGGGGCGAGATTCTTATCGACGGCCGGGAGACCCGGTCGCTGACGATGGCTCAACTTTCGGCCGAGGTGGGACTTGTCCAGCAAAGCCCGGACGACCAGATCTTTGCCACCGCCATCCAGGACGAAGTGGCGTTCGGGCCGGAAAATCTCTGTTTGCCCCGGCCCGAAATAGAACAGCGGGTGGAATGGGCGCTTAAGGCGGTGGAATTGGACGATTGCCGCCGCAGGAGCACGGCGGCGTTGTCGGGCGGCCAGAAGCAGCGGCTGGCCATCGCCGCGATGCTGGCCCTTAATCCCAGGGTGCTGGCCTTGGACGAACCAATCAGCCAGCTCGACCCCCAGGGAGCGAACGAGGTCATGACGGTGGTGCGAAAGCTGAACAAGGATTACGGGGTGACGGTGGTCATGGTGGAGCACCGTATCCACGAAGTGGCGCAGTTCGTCGACCGGATGATAGTGATGCGGGACGGCCGGATTCTGATCGACGCGCCGACGCGTGAGGCCATGGCCCGAGCGGACTTATTCGCCAGTATGGGACTGAGGCTGCCGGATACGGTGGAGATAAGCCGTCGCTTCAAATTGGGCCGGGTTGCCATGACGGTGCAGGAAGCGGCCGAGATGCTGAAAACGAACGGCGCGGTTCGGACCAAAGTCCCGTTGGATAAGGTAAGGTTCGGGCCAATCGCCCCCCAGCGGGCTATCGAGGTCAGGGAGTTGTCCTATCGGTACGGCAAACAGGACAAGCTGGCGGTGGAAAGCCTGAACCTCGTCGTTGGCCGTGGCGAACGGGTGGCGGTGATGGGCCGCAACGGCGCCGGCAAATCGACGCTGCTAGCTCATATCGCGGCCCTGACGCCGCCTTGGCGGGGTACGGTCCAAGTGGCCGGCCGGACAATATCCCGTAGTTACGATCTGCCGCTGGGAACGGTGGGGATGGTGATGCAAAACCCCGACCTGATGCTTTTTCAGGCCAGCGTCCGGCGGGAGGTGGACTTCGGTCTGCTGAACCTCGGACTCCCGTCCGCCGTGAGGGCGGAACGCTACAGCCGGGCGATAGAGAGTCTCGCCCTGGTGCCGTTCCAGGACGACCCGCCGTTGGCCCTCAGCCGCGGTCAGCGGCTGAGGACGGCGGTGGCCGCCGTCGTGGCCATGCGGCCGGAAATCGTCTTGCTCGACGAACCGACCACCGGCCAGGATAAAAGGCACATCGACAGCATGATGGACGGGCTGACGGCCCAGGCAGAAACACTTGTCTTCTGCACCCATGACGTCGATACCGCCATCCGCTACGCCACCAGGATCGTCGTCATGGACGGCGGCCGGATCATCGCCGACGATCAGCCCCGCAAGATTTTCGCCGACGAGGCTCTGCTCGCCCGCAGCGGTCTCAGGCCCACCCAAGCCTGGCTGGTGGGAAAAGAACTGGGGATTGCCGACGCATTCACTCCCGCCGATCTGGAGGAACACTGGCGATGCTGAACTGGCAAGAATTCACCTACAGCGGCGTCGAGGCCACCGCAATAACCCGCCTGGACCCAAGGGTAAAGATACTCATGCTGGTTATTACCGGCCTCCTTGTCGTCTTCCTCGACAATCCCTGGCTATTCGCCGGCCTGCTGGCCGGCGGCCTTGCCGGCGTATTCGCCGCCAGGCTCACGCTGCTGAAAGTAAAAATAGTTTTGGCGGTTGTCGCCATCGGTCTTTGGGGGGCGGTGTTCAGCCAGGCGCTGTTTTATGAGCAGATGCCCCGCACCGCCGTCCTGACCGTTATTTCGCCCCAGACGCCGCTGCTGGGCCCGCTGACCGATGGCCTGTATGTGTATCGGGAGGGGATATTCTACGGCCTACGGCAGGGATTGCGGATGGCGGCCATGACCACGCTGGGCCTCTTGGTATGCTGGACGACGGACAGCAGGCTGCTGCTGTTGGGGCTGGTCAGACTGCGGCTGCCCTACAGCCTGGCCTTCATGGCGGTTACGGCCGTAAGGTTCATACCAATCCTCATGCAGGAGACGTTGCAGGTGATGGCGGCCTCGAAGCTGCGGGGCGGCAGCCGGTTCAGCATGCAAACTCTGCTGCCCATTCTCGGCAACTGCCTGCGGCGGGCAGGTACGCTGGCGGTGACCGTGGAAAGCAGGGCTTTCCGGGCCTTCGGGCAGCGCACTTATCTTGAGGAATTGCGGTTTAACGCCGCGGAGAAGGCTCTGCTGGCAGGTTATCTCGTGCTGGCGGCGGCGGCAGTGGTCAGTAAAACCAGTTATCTGGGCTATCAGTACGGGCTCTTTTATCATTCGGCCCTGCGCCCGTTGTACGAATTCGCCAGAACGTGCTTATAGGAGGAGATACGGTGAAAATCGGCGCGATCATGTGGACCAGCTATATGCCTGCTCTGACCGAGGCGGCCGGGGGGATCGCCGGCCTGGAACTAAGGATGTGCAGCATCCGCGACCTCGAAGACATGGATTTTCGGGAGGGGTTTATCAATTTTCTTCGTCGGGAGGCCGACGCATTGCTGCTGTTCCCCGCCACCAACGCGGTGTGGGAGGCGGTGGCGGCCGACATCGGCGCTGTAAGCGGGCAGAAACCCACGGTAGCTTTCGGCTATGACCCTGGCTTGGCCGCTTACAATACCGTCCGGGCCGACATCACGCTGACGGTGCAGCGCTACCTGACACTGGGCGGCCGGGAAAACTCGCGAAATGCCCTGTTATGCATCATGAAAGAGGTGCTGGGGGCCGCGGTTACCGTTTTGCCGCCGGAGGAGATCGCCTGGCAGGGCATCTTCTACTCCGGCGATGAGGCCGTCTACGAAGACTTGGCTGCGTACATCAATAACCATCCGGACTGGAAAGCCGACCGCCCGACGGTGGGGGTGCTCTGCTACCGGCACTTGTGGCTGAATCGCAACACCGAGGTGATCGAAGCAATAATCGCCGAGCTTGAGGCCGCCGGCTGCAACGTCATCCCGGCCTTCAGCACCGGCAGGCGCGACGTCGAAACCGGGTCGGAAGACAATGCTTTCGCCATCGCCAACTATTTCATGACCGACGGGCAGCCGGCGATCGATGTGCTGATAAACCTGCAGTCTTTCTTTTTGGTCAAGCACGGGGACACCGAGCGTACCGCCCAGCCGGCCGGCGAAGAGCTGCTCAAGCGCCTCGACGTGCCGATCATCAAAGGCCTTTTGGCCTACGGAAAGACCGAGGGCGACTGGCGGGCCGACGTCTATGGCATCTCGGGGCCAACCATGGTCATGTCGGTGGCCATGCCCGAGGTGAACGGCGTCATCGAGCCAATCGTCATCGGTTGCCTTAGCCGGGTCCGGCAGCAGGACATCGGCGGCGCGCTGGAATATTATCTGCCGGTCGAGGGCCGCGTGGCCTATCTGTGCCGGCGGGTGAAAAAGTGGATCGATCTGAAATACAAGAAGCCGGCCGACCGCAAAGTGGCTTTCATCCTCCACAACAGCCCCTGCCACGGAGTGGAACTGGCGGTGGGCGGCGCTGCCAACCTTGACTCGCTGGAAAGCGTGGCCCGCATCATGGCCGCTATGCGGGAGGCGGGCTACCGTATTGAAGATATGCCGGCCTCCGGCAAGGAACTGATCGACCGGATCATGGAGCGGAAGGCGATATCCGATTTCCGCTGGACCCCCATCGAGGAGATCGTCGCCAAGGGCGGCGTCATCCATTATATGACAGCTGCCGAGTACCGGCGGTGGTTCGACGGCTTCCCGGAAGTGATGCGGTCGGCGATGACCGAGACCTGGGGCGCGCCGCCGGGCGAGGAAAAAGACGGCGTGCCGGCCGCCATGGTGTATGACGGCAAGATACTGATAACCGGCGTCGAGTACGGCAACGTCGTGGTCTGTTGTCAGCCCAAGCGGGGCTGCGCCGGGGCGCGCTGCGACGGCCAGGTCTGCAAACTGCTGCACGACCCCGAGTGCCCCCCCACCCATCAGTATGCGGCCACGTACCGCTACCTGGAGGATTCCTGGGGTGCCGACGTCCTGGTGGATGTCGGCACCCACGGCAACCTGGAGTTTCTTCCCGGGAAGTCGCTCGGGCTTTCGGAGACCTGTTTCCCCGAGCTCGTCCTGGGGACGATACCGCACCTATACATATACAATACCGACAATCCCCCGGAAGGGACGATCGCCAAGCGACGCAGCTACGCCGCGCTGGTCGGGCATATGCAAACGGTGATGGCGGAGGCCGGCACCTACGGCCAGCTTGAGGAACTGGAAACTCTGCTGGACGAATACGCGCGGGCCAGACGGGCCGACCCGGCGCGCGCTCACGAACTGGAGCACCTTATCAGCGGGAAGGCTGCCGAGGGAAAGTTGATCGACGAAAGCGCCAGCGCCGACTTCGAAGCGCTGGCGGAAAAACTGCACGGCCAGGTGATCCGCCTGAAAAACCGCATGCACCAGGATGGCATGCACATTTTCGGCGACATCCCCCAGGGCGAACGGCGGATCGGCTTCATCCGGGCGGCGGTGCGGCACGACAGCGGGGTCGACGGCAGCCTCGGCCGGCTGGTGGCCGAGCTCATGGACCTTGACTACGATCTGCTCATCGACAGCCCCCATGCCTGGCACGCCGGCTTTGAAAAGAACTACGGCGCCCTGCTGGACCAGGTCAACGGCCATGTCAAGGCTTTTATCGGCAGGTTCACGGCTGACGATGCGGCCATGCATGATCTGGCCTGCAAGGTTATGGGCGACAGCCTTGTAAATCCTGACAAAATTGGTCAGCTTGAGGAGTGGCGGGATAAAGTCAAAACCATCGACGCCAATCTTTCGGCCTCGAAAGAGATCGACGGCCTGCTGCATGGCTTTAGCGGCGGCTACCTGCCGGCCGGGCCTTCGGGGCTGATCACCAGGGGGCGGGCCGATATCCTGCCCACCGGCCGGAACTTTTACAGCGCCGACCCGGAGCGCATCCCCACCAGGGCGGCCTGGCAGGTGGGCCGCAAGTTGGCCGACGCCCTGCTGGCAAGGCACGAGGCGGATACCGGCCGCCTGCCGGAAAACTGCGGTATGGTGCTGTTCGCCACCGACTGCATGTGGACGGACGGCGAGCAGGTGGCGCAGATTTTGGCGCTGCTGGGGGTGGAGCCGAAGTGGCTCGCCGGCGGGCGGGTCAAGGGCTTCCGCGTCATTCCCCCGGAGGAGCTCGGCAGGCCGCGCATCGACGTCACCCTCAGGATCGGCGGCGTGACCCGGGACTGTTTCCCGGGGATCGTCGAGTATATCGATGAGGCTGTGCGGGCGGTTGCCGCCCTGGACGAACCGGACGAGCAAAACTACGTCCGCAAGCATGTGCTGGAACAGCTGGCCGACGATACGCCGGCAGCCTGGGAACAGGCGACGGCGAGGATTTTCGGCAGCAGGCCGAACACCTACGGCGCCGGCGTCAGCCTGGCGGTCCATGCCTCGGCCTGGAAAACCGAGCAGGATTTGGCCGACATCTTCATCGCCTGGAGCGGCTACGCCTACGGCAAGGACCGCGGCGGCCGGGAGTCGGCCGGACAGTTCAAGCGCCAGCTGAAAACGGTCGACCTTACGTACAACAAGGCGGCCACCGACGAATATGACTTGTTCGGCTGTTGTTGCCACTTCTCCTATTACGGCGGTCTGACGGCGGCGGCCCAATCGGTCAAGGGCGGCGAGGTGAAAACCTACTACGGCGACACCCGCGACTCGTTGCGGCCGGCGGTGACCACCCTGTCGGAAGAAATCGAGAGCATCATCAGGGTGAAGATCCTCAACCCGGACTGGATTGAAGGCATGAAACGCCACGGCTACAAGGGCGCCGGCGACATAGCCAAACGCGTCACCCATGTCTACGGCTGGGAAGCCACCACCGGGGCGGTGGCCGACTGGGTTTTCGACGACCTCGCCAAGACCTATGTTCTTGACGAAGAAATGCGCCGGTGGTTCGAAGACAATAACCCCTGGGCGATGGAGGAGATCAACCGGCGGCTGCTGGAGGCGGCCGAGCGGGGCTTATGGCAGGCCGACCCCGAGGTGCTGGACGGACTCAGGGACACCTATATGGAAATCGAAGGCTGGATGGAAGAGCGGATGGGCGACGTTGCCGGAGAGTTTCAGGGAGGCTCCATAGATATCGTTACCGCCGACGAAGTGCCGGCCTGGCAGGCGAAACTGGGCAAGAAATTAGAGGGGAAGGATGTAAGGGGATGACGAGGAAAAACAGAAAAAATCTCCGGCGGGCGATACTTTTGTCGCTGCTGCTCGGCGCCGGGTCGCTGGCGCCGGCGGCTCACGCCGAGGAGGCGCCGGTCTACGACCTGGATACCGTCGTGGTGACCGCCACGAAGGTCGAGCAGGCGATCAAGGACGTACCGGCCAGCGTAACCGTCATAACGGCCGCGGACATCGGCAAGATGAACATTCAGACCATCGACCAGGCGCTTAAGCTGGCGGCGGGGGTATTCGACAACCGGCAGAAAGGGCTGACGTCCACCACGGCGTCGGTGTCGATGCGCGGCTTCAGCGGCACGATGCAAACGCTGGTGTTGCTGGACGGGCAGCCGATGAACCAGGCGTATTCAGGATCTGTGACCTGGTCGGCCGTGCCCATTGAGAGCGTGGAACGGATCGAAGTGGTGAAGGGTTCCGGCTCGGCGCTGTACGGCAGTACGGCGATGGGCGGCGTCATCAACATCATCACCAAATCGCCCGATAAACGCGAGGCGACTATATCGTCCAAGTTCGAGACCTACGGCACCTGGACAAACCGGATGAGCGTCAGCGACAAGCTTTCGGATAAGCTTAGCTATCGGATCAACTTTGAACGCAAGACGACCAACGGCTACCCTTCCGGCCTGGCCACGGCAAGCCCGAGCACCGGCGCGGGCACGAGCGGCGTCGTCGGCTGGACGCCGACCAGTTCCAGCACCGGCGCCCCCAAGCACCTGGTCGGCGACACCGGGGACAACACCTGGAAGCAGACCGATATCGGCGGCAAGCTGGTCTACAGGATCGACGCCAGCCGCAGCCTGACCTTCGGCGTTCTCCACGACAAATACGATTACGGCTACGGATCGGGACACAACTATCTTACGCTGAACGGCGCCGCCTACACCGGGACGGTGGATGTCGGCGGCGGACAGCGGATAACGGTGTCGGGCAATACCTTCTTAGGGTTGCCGGGCGGCCGGGAAAGCAATTTTTATACTTTCGGCTACAAGGACAAGGAGAAAGGCTGGACCTTCAACGCCGGCCTGACCGACGTGCTGAGCAGCTGGTATATCAGCAGCGCTTCGTCGCCCGGCGGCGGGAGCGGCCGCATCTCGGACGCACCCAACAAACGCTGGAACTTCGATTTGCAGAAGGAACTGCGCCTCGGCGACAAGGACCGCATGGTGGTGGGCGTCAACTACCGCCACGACTGGATCCACAACCAGGAATACCGGCTGGGCAACTGGCTGGACCGCAGCAGCAAAACGACACTCTATTCCCAGGCCGAAGGCCGCTCCCGGACGCTGGCCTTTTTTGCCCAGGATGAGCGCAAGCTGAACGACAAACTGAGTCTTACCGTCGGCGGCCGCTACGACAAGTGGACCAACTACGACGGCATGAACCAGGACAACAGCGTGGCGACGTCCGACCCGACCTATTACCCGGAACGCAGCGACTCGGCCTTCAGCCCGAAGGTCGCCCTGCTGTACAAGGCCGACGAGAAAACCGGCCTGCATCTGTCCTGGAGCAAAGCCTTCCAGGCCCCCGATTTGTACACCATGTACCGTGGGTGGCTTTCGACCAGCAATGTGCCGCCAGGCTCCACCCACATCCTGTACGACGGCAACCCGGACTTGAAGCCGCAAAGGGTGGCCACGGTGGAACTCGGCTGGAACCGGAAAGTCAACGCCAGGACCAATATGAACATTACCTATTTCCACAACGACATTACCGACATAATCTACCGGCGGGACCTGGGCATCAACAAACCGGGCACGACCTATCGCTGGCAGCGATACGAAAACGCCGGCGAGGGGCAGACAGACGGGGTGGAATTCGAAGTCAGCCACCGTCTCGACGCTGTTTGGACCACTTTCCTGAACTATACCTACCAGCGGGCCATCATCAGCAAGAACACGGCCAATGCGGCGTCCGAGGGCAAACAGGTCCAGCAGGTGCCGAAGCACTTGTTGAACTTCGGCCTGGATTACCAGAAGGGGAAGTGGCGCGGCAACCTGACCGGCAGTTACGCCAGCAAACGGTACAACAGCGACGACAACAGCGATGTGGTAAGCGGCGTGTACGGTTCCTACGACCCGTATTTCATCGTCAGTATCGGCGCCGAGTACCAGTGGGACAAGGACAATACCGTCACTTTTGGGGTAAACAACCTGTTCGACCGCCAGTATTACTCCTACTACGTGGCGCCCGGCCGCACGTACTCGCTGCAGGTGACACACAAATTCTAAGCGAATGAGTTAATAACGCCAGCCCGAATTAGGCGGCAGGGGACCGAGGAGAGAATATGACAGGGTCAGGAAAACAACGGCGGACGGTGTATCCCTTCGCGGCGCTGATCGGCCAGGAAGACTTGCAGCTCGCGCTTCTGCTCCACGCCGTCAACCCGCGGCTGGGCGGCTTACTCGTCCGCGGCGAAAAGGGGACGGCCAAATCGACCGCCGTACGGGGCTTGGCCGAATTGCTGCCAATGATCGAAGCGATAAGTGACTGCCCGTATCACTGCGACCCGGACAACCTGGGCAAAGCCTGCGGAGATTGCCGCGGCCGGCCGCCGGGACGAAAGCCGGTAGCGGCGATACCGGTGCCGCTGGTGGAGTTGCCGGTGTCGGCCACCGAAGACCGGGTGGTCGGCAGCATGGACTTCGAACAGGCGGTGAAGACCGGCCGCAAGGCATTCCTGCCCGGTCTGATGGCCGAAGCCAACCGGGGCATCATCTACATCGACGAGATCAACCTGCTGGACGACCATATCGTCGACGTGCTCCTCGACGCCGCCGGCAGCGGCGTCAATGTCGTCGAACGGGAGGGTGTGAGCGTCACTCATCCGGCGGAATTCATCCTTGTGGGCACCATGAATCCCGAAGAGGGCGATCTGCGGCCGCAGCTTCTCGACCGGTTCGCGCTGTGCGTCGAGGTGCGGGGGCTGGCTGACCGGCAGGCGCGGGTTGAGGTCATAAAGCGGCGGGAGGCTTTCGATTCCGACCCGGCGGGCTTCGCGGTCAGGTGGCAGCCAGAGCTTGGCCGCTTACAGATGGAGATAGCCGCTGCCAGAGAGGTTTTGCCAATCGTACGGATAGCGGACGATGTTTATGAATATATCAGCGAGGTTTGCGCGGCGGCGTTCGCGGCCGGTCACCGGGCCGACATCGTGCTGGCAAAAGCGGCGCTTACCCTGGCCGCCTGGCGGGGGAATAGCGAAGTTTCCCATCAGGACGTTGACGATATCGCCCCGCTGGTGTTGGCCCACCGCCGCCGCGAGCCGCCGCAGGAATCGGAAACGCCGCCGATCCGCGAGGAACCTGAACCGCAGGATGCTCACGAGCCGCCGCCGGACAACCGGCAAAATCCGCCGCCGGAACAGCAACGCGAGCGGCAGGGCGGCGATCAGAAAGATGGCGGCGACGCCGGCCCGGCGACCGAGGTGGTATTCGCCGTCGGCAAGCCTTTCGCCATAAAGAGGATCACCCATGCCAAAGACCGTCAGGTGCGCCGCGGGTCGGGACGCCGGTCGCGAACCAAGACCGACGCCAGCGTCGGCCGCTATGTGAAAAGCACGAATCACCGGGAGCGCAACGATCTGGCCATCGACGCCACCATCCGGGCGGCCGCTCCCTTCCAGCGGCGGCGCCAGCCGCGGGGGACGGCGCTGGTCATCGAAAACGGCGATATCCGGGAAAAAGTGCGGGAAAAACGCATCGGCAACTTCATGCTGTTCGTCGTGGACGCCAGCGGCTCCATGGGCGCAAGGCAGCGGATGATCGAAACCAAGGGCGCGATCCTGTCGCTTTTGCTGGACGCCTACCAGAAGCGTGAACGGGTTGGGATGATCGCCTTCAAGGGCGACCGGGCGGAGGTGCTCTTGCCGCCGACCAACAGCGTGGAGTTGGCCCAGAAGTACCTGAGCGAATTGCCGGTGGGCGGCAAGACGCCCTTGGCGGCCGGCCTGTCCAAGGCTTACGAGGTTGTAAGACAGCACCTCAAACGCAGCCCCCATATGCGGCCGATAGTCGTCATTCTGTCGGACGGCAGGGCCAACGTGGCCGCCGATGGCGGCAGTCCGCTGGCCGAAGCTTACCGAGTGGCTACCGCCCTCCGGGAAGAAGCGGGCGCCAAGTATCTGGTCATCGACACCGAAAAGAAGGGCCTGCTGTCCTTTGGCCTGGCCCAGAAATTGGCGGAGGCGCTAGGCGGCGAATGCTGTTCCATCGGCCAATTGAAGGTGGACAGCCTGGCCAATATTGTCCGCGACGCCATTCACTGACAAATGAAACAAGTATGGAGGAAATCCTGATGCATAATCATAAACCAAAGAACTACCCGTTCGCGGCGATAGTCGGTCAAGACGGCATGAAAAGGGGGCTTATTATGAATGTCATCAATCCGCGGCTGTCCGGCATCCTCATCCGCGGCGAGAAGGGAACGGCCAAATCAACGGCGGTTAGGGCGCTGGCCGAACTGCTGCCGGAAATCGAGGTGGTGGCAGACTGCCCCTACAGCTGCGACCCGGACAATCCCCAGGCCCATTGTCCGGCCTGCCACAGTCGGCACGAGGCCGGGGATAAGCTGCCGCGGAGCAAAAGGCCCATGCGGGTGGTCAATCTGCCCATATCGGCCACCGAGGACCGGGTTGTCGGCACCCTCGACATCGAACATGCCATCAAGCACGGCGAGAAGAAGTTCGAGCCCGGCGTGCTGGCCGAAGCCAACCGGGGCATTCTCTACGTGGATGAAGTAAATCTGCTGGATGACCATATCGTCGACGTACTCCTCGACGCCGCCGCCATGGGGGTGAACACGGTGGAAAGGGAGGGAGTGTCGTTCTCCCATCCGGCCCAATTCATCCTGGTCGGTACGATGAATCCCGAGGAAGGGGAGCTCAGACCGCAGCTGTTGGACAGGTTCGGCTTGTGCGTGACCATCGGCGGCATCGGCGACCCTGCCCAGCGGGTCGAGGTCATCAAGCGCCGGGGCGTCTTCGAGGAAGACCCGGATGCCTTTATCGCGGCCTGGGAAACCGGACAGGCCGAATTGCGGGAAAAAATAACGGCCGCTCAACGCCTTCTGCCTGGTGTCAAAGTGGACGACGATATCTTGTACCGCATCGCCGATATCGCCATCCAGATGGGGGTGGACGGACACCGGGCCGACCTTGTGATGCTCAAGGCGGCCAAGGCGCTTGCGGCCTGGAACGGCAGCAGCAAAGTCGCGTCTGCCCATGTGCAGGAGATATTGGAACTGGCCTTGGCGCACCGGATGCGCCGCAAGCCTTTCCAGGAGGTGGGCGCCGACCGGCAGAAGCTCCATCAGGCCATGCACGGACACGCCCATCAGCACCCGCATAGCCACGGGCACGATGTCGCCGGCAAAAAATGAGCAAACGAGGAAATATTGCATGATCCGTATTGAGGGACTGGTAAAGAAGTTCGGCGAGCGGGTGGTTGTCGAGCATCTGGATTTGCATATCGAAAAAGGCGAAACTTTCGGCCTTCTTGGTCCCAACGGCGCCGGCAAGACGACCACCATCCGCATTCTCACCATGCTGACCAGGGCAACCGCCGGCAAGGTGACCATCGACGGCCGCCGCCTGCCGGACGA
This sequence comes from Sporomusaceae bacterium, assembly GCA_022839045.1. The sequence continues at coordinate 75,691 of JALHDI010000010.1, read as the reverse complement.
CGAGCTGGCGATAAAAGCCCTTATAGGCGTCGTTCCGCAGCATCTGAACCTCGACATCGATTTGACAGCCAGGGAGAACCTCGATCTCCACGGGAGGCTGCATCACATGCCGGCAGCCGAACGGGCCAGCAGGATCGACGAACTTTTGGAATATGTGGAACTGAACGACCGCCGGAACGATATGGTCCAAACCTTTTCCGGCGGCATGAAACGGCGGCTGATGATTGCCCGCGCGTTGCTGCATCGGCCTCGGGTGCTGTTTCTCGACGAGCCCACCGTCGGCCTCGACCCCCAGGTGCGCCGAAGATTGTGGGATCTCATCAGACGGCTTAACGGCGAGGGATTAACGGTGTTGCTTACAACTCACTATATCGAGGAGGCGGAAAGTCTTTGCCGCCGGGTCGCCATCATGGACAAAGGCAAACTCATCGCCCACGATAGTCCGGTCGCCCTGTGCGAGGGGCTGGGAAGCCATGTCGTGGAATGGAGCGAAAATGGCAGTACCCAGTATCGGTTTTTTGCCGCTAGACCGGAAGCGGCCGGATTCGCCGGCCAACTGTCCGTAAATACCATATTGCGCAAATCCAACCTGGAAGATATCTTCATCGAACTGACCGGCAGGAAGGTGGGGGACTGATGAATCTGTATGATGTCGGCACGGTATTTTGGCGGGACTGGACGGTCCTCGACCGCCGGATGACCAAGTTCGTCCTGTCCCGGATGATCAGCCCGATCCTGTATCTGGTGGCTTTCGGGTGGGGGCTCGGCCGCGGCATGCGAATGGACGGAGGCAACTACCTGGACTTCATCGTCCCCGGCATAATGGCCCTCAACGCCATGAATATCAGCTTCAGCGCCGTCGGCTCGCAGCTCAACATGAGCAGGCTCTACCACAAGACGCTGGAGGAATACCTCATCGCGCCAATCGGCGCGGTATCGTTCGTGGCCGGCAAAATACTGGCAGGCGCGCTGAGAGGATTGATATCGAGCGCGGTGATTTTTGTGCTGGCCTACCTGTTCGGCGCCGACTACACGGTAAACCTGTGGTATATCCTGACGCTGGCCCTGACCTGTTTTCTCTTCGCCGCCATGGGATTCGTGGTGGCCATGCTTATCGACAGCCATGAGGATATGGCCAATTTCTCGACCTATGTTCTCCTGCCGATGTCTTTTTTGTGCGCCACCTTCTTTTCCCTGGACGGGATGCCTTCGGTTGTGAGGGTGATAATCGAAATCCTGCCGCTCACCCATGCCACCTACGCATTGCGGCTGATTGGCAGCGGCGGCGGCGTGCCGTGGCTCTCGATGGGTGTGCTGGCTATTTACGCTATGGCGTTGATTGGCATGGGGGTCTGGTCGATGAGCAGGGTGAGGGAATAAGGCGGGCTTCAAGGTTGCCAAGAGGGGGGAGAAATCGTGCACCTGTCTAACATTTGTCTAACGGACACCTCTATTTATATCTGGAAAAGGTGGACACGGGAGAACTGCAGTTGTATTTACCAAGGATTTTATAAGATGGGAAAATTTTTAAATATATTATTGACTGAAAGGGAAAACAAATATATAATAACACGTGATAATAAGAATCGTTCTCAATAACTGTGTTCATAAACTTCTGCCAAGGGCTTGTTGATTCTCAGCTTGGATCAATAAAAGATAGAGAGCCACCGTAGAGCTCCATAGGCATGATTGGCTATGGGGGCTCTTTTGTTTTATCGCCCGGTTATTACCTCTTATCGATTCCTTTATCCTGAGACAACCAAATAGAGAGCCGTCGCAGAGCTCCATAGGCATAACTGACTATCGGGGCTCTTTTCTTTTTCGTACAATCATTTGATCATACATGCAAGCGAAGGAAGACGGCATTTTGGTCAGAGCCAAGAGCCTGCCCTGCCGGACAAAAAATGAGGCAATTGACAACAAAGTTGGTGGGAGGAGTGAAAAGCCAGACTGGTTATTTTTTGCAGTGAAGGACAGCGGTTGCAGAAACAATTTACGGCAGGTCGATCTAGTTGGGAGCTTAAAGGAGGATGAAGGTGAACAGGAAAAAGGGAAGGACTAATTTACTGATAATTATGTGCACGGCTTTGTTTATTACCGGCTCGGTAAGTGTTTGCGCCGCAGAAAGCGATGAAACGGCTGAAACCGAAGCCCGAAATGTGGTAATAACGGCCACGCGGACCGAACAGGAAGTGAAAGAGGTCCCGGCGTCGGTGGCTATCATCACCGCCGAGGAGTTGGCCGCGCGCGGCGCCGTCACTTTACAGCAGGCGTTGGAAATGGCGACGAGCGTCTACTCCGGCAAGGACAGCCATAGCCGGGCCATGGTAGGCATGCGCGGTTTTGATACGCGCCACACGCTGATCTTGATCGACGGGAAACGGATATCGAGCGAGATCGGCAGCGAGACGACCTACGAATTGACCCGGATAACCATGGAAAGCGTCGAGCGGATCGAGGTCATCCGCGGGCCGGTCAGTGCGCTGTACGGCTCCGATGCCATGGGCGGTGTGGTCAACATTATAACCAAGCAGCCACTGAAACCCCAGTTCGAGTTGCAGATGGAAGGGAAAAGATATTCTGACAGCAACAGCGAAGGCGGTTACGACTGGCTGGCCCGCTACGACGCCGGGAAGAAAGGCCGGTTCGGCTGGTCATTCTCCTTCGGGGAGAATAGAGTCGACCCGCTATATAACGAGGCCGGTACGGCAACCTTCAATTATTACGGCTATGTTCGCCCGTTCAATTTCAAAAGCGTGCTCGATGTTAGCAAGAGCGCCAAGCTGACGTTTGACTACGACCGCATGGAAGAAAAGATCAAGAAAGAAAGTTCGACCACTTCCCTGCTTAAATATGACAACGAGAGAAACGGCTGGTCGTTGGCCTACGAGGACAAGACGAAGGCCGGGGACACTTTTCTGCGCTTGTACCGGTCTGTCTACGACAAAGACTACGAGACCCGCAACCCGGCAACCGGGGCGTTGAAGACGTTCGACCTCGTAACCCGCGAGTCCACGACGCTGGAGGGCAAGATAACGCGGGAGTGGGGGGAAAACCACCTGGTTACCGCCGGCTGGGAGTATCAGCAGGAGGATTTTAAAGGCACCCGCTTCGATACAGGCAAGGGCAGTTACACTGTATCCCGCGAAGGGATAAGCAACACCGGTACCGAGGGACAGATCAAATACTACGCTGGCTATGTGCAGGACGAGTGGGTGGTAAACGACCGGCTGCTCATCATCCCGGCGATCAGGATTGATGACAGCGACGCGTATGAAAGCGCTTTTTCGCCGAAACTGGGCATCACCTACAAGATGAGGCCCAACCTCCGGCTGAAAGCCAGCGCCGGTCTGGGTTTCAAGACACCTTCCCTGCTTAATACATACTACAGCTATTGGCATAATACCGCGACCATCAGCAAGCCGACGTCAGGCCTTTTCATTATCGGCAACCCAAACCTGAAGCCCGAGAGGTCCCAAACCTTTGAAATAGGTCTCGAAGGTGAGCGGGGGGCTACGGCGGGACGGATAATGTTCTTCCATAACAAGATCAAGGACTACATCGAAAGCTATTACACCGGCGCCACCCGTGACACCACCGCGCTGCTGGGCTTCCCCTCTTCCGACCGCTACATGTCGTACCATAACATTCCCTACGGCTCGATCTATGGCGTGGAAACGGAACTGGAACACAAATTAAGCGACAAATTTAGTTTCAGCGCCAATTATACCTATCTCGACGCCCGCAATGACATGACCGGCGCGCGCCTCGTAGACAAACCCCGGCATCAGATCGGCGCGGGCCTGTCTTACAACGACAAGGCCCATGGCATTACCGGCCGGGTGTGGGGAACGGTGATGGTCAACACCCTGGCCTCTACCGCCGACGATATGAGCAAGACTTACGGAATCTGGAGTTTTCTGCTGAACAAAGAGATAACCAAGTCGATGACGGTATACGCGGGCATCGACAACTTCCTAAACAAATACGACGAAGATCTGAAAATATACGGGGCGGTATACAGGACAGGTCTGAGGTTCAAGTTTTAGCGGAAAAAAATATAAGGGGGAAAATGCGTGAAACTGACAAGAAAGTATATCATTCCGGGCATAGCCGTGGTTTGGCTGCTGGCGTTTGCCGGCGCCGCTTCCGCTCACTCGCTGTGGATAAACATGACCGACCATTCGCCCGAATTTGAACCGGGATATGGCGCCGGGAACAAAGCATATCTGGGGTGGGGCCATCACTATCCCGTCGACGACTTCGTACGCGCCGGGGATGTGGTCGAGTTCTCCCTGGTCGGCCCGGACGGCGAAAAACAAACAATCGCTCCGGAAGATAACGGGTTTCACGCCGCGGAAATCAGGTACAGCCAACCGGGCTTCTATCTGATTTCAGTGGTGAAAAAGCCCGGTTTTTACACCGTCTACCGTGATGCTGGCAGGATTCGCCATGTAGGCGAGGCGAAAACGGGCAAGCAAAACGTCATGTTGAGCCTGTACTACGAACAGTACGCGAAATCCCTGGTAGATGTCGGCGGTGCGGAAGGCGACGGGTATTCCAAGCCGCTCGGCCACAGGCTGGAGATTATCCCCCTGGAGAATCCGGCGACGCTTGGCGTGGGCGGCGTGTTGCCGGTCAAGGTCCTGTTTGACGGCCAGCCGGCCCGGTCGTGCGTGATAAACGCTACTTACGGCGGTTTTTCGAGCGGGGACGATTATGCCTACACGGGCCGCACCGACAATCAGGGAATCGCCAAAATCAGGCTCACGCATTGGGGCACCTGGCTGATAAAGGCGAACGTGCGGCAGCCGGCGACGCCGGAGTTGCGGGACAAGTGCAATGAGTTGAGCAGCTCGGCCACCCTGACGCTACAAATTCCCTAGCGGCTGAGGAGAGATCGTAAAAGGGAAGGGGCTTATTTTGCTATATTTTGCTTGGTCAATATTGTTGACCGCAATTACCTGGAAAATGGGCCAGACGCTTGCCGCCTTGAGCGGCAAGCGTTGGCTCCTGTTTACGGGTTCGCTGTTATTTGGCATTGCCGTATATGCTTTGGCCGGCGCGGCCCAGAGTCTGGCCGGCCGGATTGCTGTGAAAAATTATGACGATTACTTGCTATGGTTTTTGCTGTTGGCGGTAGGACTGACAATTTTGGCGGTGTGTCCGGAATTCTGCGTTAAGAGACGGCATAATCCCGGAAAGGCGGGGCTGGCGCTGGCTCAGGGGGCGTTCGGTTTCTTTTGCCTTATAATCGCGGCCCTCGCCGCGGCGATGCTTGCCTTAGCGGGAGACGGCAACCGACCAAGTTTGGCAATTATCGCCTTTGTGCAGGCGATCGCCGTTTTCGCGTTTGCTGTCATATTTTCCTATAAAGGTAGCAAAATTACCGCTACGGTCGGGAGTGCCCGGCGGGCGGTTGACCATCTTTTGCTGGCCGGGGGCGTGATTGCTCTGCTGCTGGCCTTTCTTGTCCCGGCGCTGGTTCAGATGAGGGGAGCGGTCTTCGAACCTTTGGCGATACCTTCGCTGAAAGGCCTGGGCGTAACCATGACGGCAATGATTGCCTGCCTGCTTTGCGGCTATATTTGGCAAAAGGCAAATCATTATAGAAGGTGAGGGGTACTTGGTGGTAATTCAGGGGTCCGAGTATTTGAACGAACTGATGCATGTGTTTGCGATGAGCCTGCTGATACCGACGATTGCCGCGCTGTTGCTTTTTCTTGTTTGGATAATGTTTGAACTGGGCGCATTTATCGCCGAAAGCCGACAGGCGCGTTTGGAAAAGTCCTTTGACGGCAGCCGGTTTCTGCAGGATTTGGAGAATTTCCGGGCAGGGAAATTCCGCAACTGGAAAGATATGATAACGAACTGCACCTGGCCGGACACAACCAAGCGCATTGTCGTGGACTTTGTCGCCACGAATTTATCGTCGCCGGAAAACCAGCGGATTTCCGCCCGGTGGATACTGGAGCAGGAGGAGGCCAAGGCCAAGCGCCTGCTGGATAAAACCGACATACTCGCCAAAGTGGCGCCGATGCTGGGCCTGATGGGTACGCTAATCCCCTTGGGGCCGGGGTTGTCGGCGCTGGGAAGCGGCGACCTGACCGCGCTTGCCCAAAAATTGATAATCGCTTTTGACGCTACCGTCGTCGGGTTGGTTATCGGCATTCTGGCTTTCTGGATCACAAAAGTCCGCCAGCGCCGGATAGTCTCATATCTGGCTGTTCTGGAGGTTATCCTGGAGGGTTTCCTGGAGGTGATGAACGATGCTCCGCCAAAGGTTGAGGCCAACGTCGCCTACGTTAATCGAAGAAACTGATCCCCGCAACGGACTGGTAAATCTGGTCGACTTCATGCTGGTCTTTGCCTGCGGGCTGCTGGTGGCCCTGGTTATGTCCTGGAATCTCCAGAATGTACTGTTGACGGATATGACGCCGGAAAAACGCCAGCAGATGCTCAAAGCGGTCAGCGAAGCCATCCAGGTGGAGCAGGGGCAGGAACTCGACGGCATGCCCGACGTCAGCAAGGGGCAGGGCGGCTCGGGCTACCAGGAAATGGGCAGGGTATACAAGGACCCCAAGACCGGGAAGCTCATCATGATCAAGCAATAGCGCAACAAAATTGTTCAGGCATGTGTAATGCGGAAAGGGACGGCGAAAAATGCGAAAAAGCATTATCCTTATCGGCGTTATGGCATTGGCCGGCATTGTCTGGGGGCTTACCGCCGCCGGGGCGGCGTTGGCGGCCGGCGGCGCGCCGAAAATATTATTTGTCATAGAAGGCTCGCCGGGCTACGACAAGGTGCTGCTGGCCGCCAGGGAACGCGCCGGCTACCCGCTGGAGCTTAATTTGCTGCGAAATGTCGATGAGGATACGCTCAAAGCCGAACTGCGAAATACCGCGCTGGCGGTAATCATTACCCATGGCAAGGACCTTTCGCGCATCGAGCAATTCCGCGACACTTGGCAGGCTTTCAAAGACCGGGGCGGACGGATTGTCGTACCCAATGTCCCGGAGGACCGGATTATCGCCAATGTCAATCTCGGCGAGCACCCGGACATAATCAGGTACTGGACCAACGGCGGCCTGGAAAATATGGCCCGTTTATGCGGCTATCTGGGGAAAAATTTTTTGCAGGCGCCGGTCGAAACGAAAAAACCCCTGGAACTGCCGCGCACGGGCATTTACCATCCTGAGGCCGGCGGTAAGCCGTTTCCCGAGCTTTCTTCATACCTGAAGTGGTATGAAGAGCGCGGCAACGATCTGAACCGGCAGTTTGTCGGCGTGAAGTTTTATAAATCGGCGCTGGCCAAGGATGAAACAAAAGCGCTTGACGCGGTGATCGGGTCGCTGGAAAAGCGGGGGCTTAACGTCATTCCCTTTTATCTGATGGATGCAAACGAACGGACCGAGAAAAATTCCTTCGCCGAACTCGAACTTGTTAAGGCCAACGGCAAACCCGTCATTGCCGCGATGGTGACCTTCGTTTACCACGGGGGACCGGGTCCGCAGGAAAACTGGGTAAATTATCTTGTTTTGGCGGTAGAAACAGCCCAGACGCCGGAGGAATGGCAAAACAGCTCCTTCGGCATCCCGCCGTTTTGGCTGCACGTGGTGCTGGGGGCGCCGGAAATGCGGGGTGCCGTCGACCCCATCGTCGTGGCCGCCCGGCAATATACGGATACGGGCGACTATTATTCCGTGCCGCTGCCGGAGCAGGCGGACAAGATCGCCGACCGGGCCGCCGGCTGGTGCCGGCTCAAGGCCAAGCCCGCCGCCGCGAAAAAAGTGGCGATAGTTTATTACAATTATCCGCCTGGCAAGGGGAGTATCGGCGCGAGCTTTTTAAACGTACCCGCCAGCGTGGAAAAGATTTTGGCGGAAATGAAGGCCAGGGGCTATACGGTGGAACCGCTGGCGGAAAAGGAACTGCTGGCCCGGATGCTCGCCGGCGGGATAAACGTCGGATCATGGGCGCCCGAGCAGCTTGAAGCCCTGGTCCGGACCGGCGATGTGGCGCTGCTGCCGGCGGAAGAATACCGGCAGTGGTTTGACGCCCTCCCGGAAATCAGACGGCAAGAGCTGGTGACGAAATGGGGACCGCCCCCGGGCGAACTGATGGTGCACCGGGCGGGCGGGAAAGAGTACCTGGTGTTGCCGGTGATAAGACTGGGTAATATTGTCCTGGCGCCGCAGCCGCAGCGGACTGATATTTCCAAAGTTGTCGCGAGCTACCACGACAAAGCGGTGCCGCCGCCCCACCAGTATGTGGCGTTTTACCTGTGGCTGAAAAAGCGCTACGGCGCCGACGCGCTGATTCATCTCGGCACTCACGGGACGCACGAATGGCTGCCGGGCAAGGAGCAGGGGCTGGGGGCCACGGATTGGCCGCTTTTGCTGGCCCAGGACATGCCGATCGTATACCCTTATATCATGGATAACGTGGGCGAGGGGATGCAGGCTAAGCGACGGGGCGAGGCGGTATTGATCAGTTATCTTACGCCGCCGCTGGTGGCCGGTGGCCTGTACGGCGAATTGTCCGGGCTGCACGCCGACATCCACCTTTACCTTGATGCGGCTGGCGAAACCCTTAAGGGCCAATACCGGCAAACCATCCTGGATAAGGTGCGGGAATTGAAAATTGACCGGGACATGGAGCTTGATGTAGCGTCTATTGATGATTTTGACAAGTTTCTTGAAAAATTGCATCTCAAAATCCACGAAATTGAAGAACACCGCGTTCCCATCGGCCTGCATACCCTGGGAGTGCTGCCGGACGGGCAGGAACTGGCGGCCACGGTGAAGGAAATGCTGGGGGATGATTATAAGGACGCGCTGACGGCTATGCTTAAGGACCGCGTGACGGGTCTGCCCGGTTTGAAGAAGGAAGAACTGCAGGAGGAGAAAGCCCGTGAATTGCTGCAGGCGCTGCTGCTCGACGGACTCGAACCGGAAAAAGCCCAGATGCGGATCCTCGGCAAAAGCACCGCGGCTATGACGGCCATTCTTAAGACAGCCGGGCAGTATTACCGGGATTTTAACCGCAGCGATGAAACGGTGGCCTTATTCGCTGCCCTGGACGGGAGGTTCGTACGGCCAGGACCGGGCGGCGACCCCATCCGCAACCCGGCGGCCATCCCCACCGGCAAAAACCTTATATCAATTGATATCTCGGCCATTCCCAACCCCACGGTGTGGGCGGCGGGCAAAAAGCTGGGCGACCAACTGCTGGGCGATTACCTCGCCCGCAATGGCGTCTACCCGGATAAAGTGGCGTTCACCCTGTGGGGAGTGGAAACAATGCGCCACCACGGTGCCAACGAAGCTCAGATATTGTATTTGCTGGGGGTCAGGCCGGTGTGGCAGAAAGGCAAGGCCGGCGGCCAGGTGATCGGCCTGGAGGTTGTGCCCCGCCACGAACTGGGGCGGCCGCGCGTCGACGTGGTGATAGCCGCCAGCGGCTTGTACCGGGATATGCTGCCCAACCTGGTTCACCTGCTCGACCGGGCGGTAAAGCTGGCCGCGGACGAGAAGGAAGAGGACAATTTCGTCAGGCGGCACAGCGAAGAACTATACCGCTATCTTATGGATCGGGGCCTCGACGCGTCGGAAGCCGGCAAACTCAGCACCGCCCGCGTGTTTTCCAACCAGGAAGGCAGCTACGGATCGGGCCTCGACGACGCGGTGACCGCCAGCACCACCTGGGATAACGAAAAAACGCTGGCCGACATCTATTTCAACAGCAAAGGTTATGTGTACGGCGCCGATTACTGGGGAAGCGCGCGGGTCGACCTGTTCAAGGAGGTTCTAAAAGGGACGAAGGCCGTCCAGTTGAGCCGTTCCAGCAACTTGTACGGCCTGCTGACCGGCGACGACCCTTATCAGTATCTGGGCGGCCTGGGAATGGCGGTCCGCACTCTCGACGGCAAAACCCCCGAGCTATGGATAGCCAATCTGCGCAACCCCTCCGGGCCGCGTATGGAAACGGCCGGCAGTTTTCTCCGCACCGAGGTGCGCGGGCGGTACTGGAATCCCAAGTGGATCGACGGCGTCATGAAGGAAGGATATGCCGGCGGGCGGGAAATAGCCAAGACGATCGAGAACCTCTGGGGCTGGGACGTTATGGACCCGCAAATGGTCGACGACGATATGTGGAACGAATTCAAACAGATTTATGTTGACGATAAATATCAAAAGGGCCTGAAAGAATGGTTCGCCGCCAACAATCCCGATGCTTACCAATCAGTGGTGGGCCGTATGCTGGAGGTTATCCGCAAGGGCTACTGGAATGCCTCGCAGGAAACGGTCGACCAGTTGATCGGCGAGTACCGCGAATCTTTAGCCAAGTACGGCAATTCGGGGGCGGCGCATATCGGTACGCGGGAGATGAGCGCCTTTGTCTCTTTACGCCTCCAACCGGGGACGGAAAATACGGCCCGGCGGCAGGCTATGCCGAACGCCCCGGCTGCGGCTTCTCCGCAGCTGCGGGACGCGACAGGGCTGACGCAAGCCAAAGCGTTTGAATTAACTCCCGCCGAACGGGAAAAAACGCTGAAGATTGTCGACGACGGCTATCTAAGGAAAATCATCGTATTTTCCTGCCTGCTTATAGCACTTCTGGCGGTTGTCCTGGCAGCCGGCTATTGGCTGACGAGACGAAAAAAATACGATAAAGGACGCAGAGGAGAAATATCGGGGTGAAATAAGCGGCAAATTAGTCGGAAAAAAATTGTGGGAATCATTGACAGCGGGGGAGGCGAAGGTATATAATTTAAATGGTAATGATTATCATTATCATTTAAATTATTCGGTCTCCGGGAAATCTCCCGGAGCTTCACACAACCAGTCGCAAGAGAGCCAAGAGCTCCAGTGATATTATCATCACTTGGAGTTTATTTTTTCTCGCTGGCCTACCTGCCATGTCTTTAAAGCAGCTTGCGATATGTTTTAAGGATACTGGAATCCTTTGGCCTGAATCGATGGCGGCCCTTTCACTTTAAGGGATATATTTATGAGAGCGAGGTGACGATTTGCACGAAAAAGGCAGAGTATTCAAAGGGATGATGGGGGGAGCGGCTTACGACCGATGGGCTTCGGCGTTGGGAATGGGGGCGCCATTTTACCGCAGGGCGGTAGGAGAGATTGATCTTTCCGGCGGGTCCCGTGTGTTGGATCTCGGTTGCGGAACAGGCTCATTGAGCGTCGCGCTTGCGGATAAGCTGGACGGCGCTGCGTTAATATACGGCGTCGATATTTCCGACGAGCAGCTTGATTATGCACGTAAAAAAAACGAAAGGTCTCCGATGCGAATTCCGATCGAAAGCTATGCGAAGAAAGGGGCCTTGTTCTTAGAGAAGATTGGTACATCAATTCTTTGACGCGGCGGCAAGCCTTCGTAAAACAATAGGATGACTTATCGAGAGGCAAAAGATATGGGAAGGGTTGGTGGCATACACCAAGGATGGTGGGCTGCCCGCCCGATTATGGGCAGTGACAAATGGGGGAATAGACGTGGAGTTTGTTGTTCAGTGTGTTGCCGTGTTCCAGAAAGGCGGGCCGGTCATGTACCTGCTGCTCGCATGCTCGCTGGCGGTGGCGGCAATCGGTGTGGAACGTTATTTATACTTCCGGGAGGGAAAAGCGCTTGCCGGCGGACCGGGAGAAGGAATAAAGCCGGCGCTGGAAGGCGGCGACTGGGATAAGGCTCTGGAGATCGCCCGGCAAACGGGAGGCATTGTGGCGGGAATTGTTGTGAAGGGTATCTGTCACTACCGGCAGGGCGTCGCTTCGATCGAAAGCGTGCTGGAGGGCGAGGCGTCGCTGACTGCGGCCAGGTTGCGCGAAAATCTGAATCATTTGGATATGATCGTCACTATCGCCCCGCTGCTGGGTTTGCTGGGAACGGTAATCGGCATGATACAAGCTTTCAGCGTGATGAATATCAAGAACGGTCAGCCGCTGGCCATCACCGGCGGCGTGGGTGAGGCGCTGGTGGCTACGGCGGCGGGTCTGTGCGTGGCTGTATTGTCTATGGTCCTCTACAGCTATTTCAGCCACCGGCTGGACAGAATCATCACCGACATCGAGGAAATATGCACTTTGCTTATCGCCCAGGCCAATCGGGAGCGGGGACGATGAAAATACGCGGTTTGCGCCTTGAGCGGCAGCCAAGGCTGATGATCATTCCCATGATCGATATCATCTTTTTTCTGCTGGTGTTTTTCATGATGAGCACTTTGTACATGGTAGAGCAGCGGACTATCCCCGTCAACCTGCCGCAGGCGTCAACAGTCCGGACCGAGCTGCCGCGCACCGTTGCCGTCACCGTAACCAGGGAAGGGCGGGTTTTATTCGACCAGGAAGACGTCCCGCTGGAATTGCTGCAAAAGCGAGCCATAATCGAAATGCACAAGCAAAGCGATGCAATCTTCGTTCTGCGGTCCGACAAGCAGGCGGAATACGGTAAAGTTGTCACGGTGCTGGATGAACTGAAACTGGCGGGGGTGCACCGCGTGGCCATTGCCACGGAAAAGAAGGCGAGGTAATCAATGTGGCTGTCGGGGTAAGGTGGCGTAAGGCGATTGTTCTTTCGATGTTCATGCACGTCATGCTGCTGATCGGCGCCGGCTGGATGGCCGGCCGCCTGTTTGCCGCCCATGAACCGCCCGAGCAATATGTGGAACTGGAACTGATAAATGAGCCTTATGGCGCGGTTGGCTCCGCCGCCGCCGACACCGCCGGACAGATTGCGCAGGTTTATGCCCCGGCAGCTGCGACACCTGTTCCGACCAATGAACAGATTTCTCCCGTCGCCGTTCCGGCTGATCGGGCCGCTGTTGTGCCGGCCAGCGGACCGGTTGGTGCGGGTCCGTCCGCTTCGCCGCCCTCCGCGGGTGGTAAATCGGTGGCTTCAAACCCGGGCCTCGGCGGCCAAAGCCGTACGGCAGACATGGCCTGGATAATGGAAGCTTTTGCCCGGCGCCTGGAGGAGAAAAAGGAGTATCCTTATATAGCCCGTAAACGGAGGCAGTCCGGTGCCGTCCTGGTACGCATTCGGTTGCTACCGAGCGGAGAACTGGAGGAAGCGGTGATAGTTTCTACATCGGGTGTCAGCCGTCTGGACGAGGCGGCACTTAAGCTGATTCGCGACGTATGCCCCTTCGAGCACGGGACGGGGCGATTCTTGGCGGTAACGGTTCCGATAACCTACGATTTGAAGGAGTAAGGGCATGGATGTGAAGATATTGGCCGGTAGAGGAGAAAACCTGACCGAAATCCGTTGCATGCGCTGCAACAGGCTGCTCTTCAAGGGACAGGTGGAGTGTGTGGAGATAAAATGCCCCAAATGCCATTATTGTCAGATTATTACTCGTACCAGCGACTGCATTTCGAGGGTTGCGGAGCGTAAGAATTTTGTACGGTAAATTATCCTACAGTCTCACTTCGTAAAAGGAAGGGTATACGAATGGGGTCATGAAAGCCGCGAATTCTGGATTGCCGCTTTCAGTTCCGAAGTCCGTGCGGGAAAGCGAGAAAGAATCGTATAAAGTCCGCTGCAAAGAGGGCTTGAAGATGTCGCCCAATAAGGCGGAAATACTGTTGCGCAATTATTTGCATATGCGCGACAAAAAGCTTACCAAGAATCGAAAACTCATTCTGGATGCTTTTTTTCACGCCGATTCCCATCCTACCATCGAAGAACTGTTCTATCAAACCAAAGCGCTTAATTCCCGCATCGGTGTAGCAACGGTATACAGGACCGTCAAACTTCTTTGCGGCTGCGGTCTGGTCAGCGGATTCAGGCATACGGACGGTACGTTCCGCTACGAGTTTGGTCACGAATACCACGAACATTTGATATGTATCAATTGCGGACGGCTGTTCGAGGTTTCTGATCCTCAGATAAAAGTAATGCAAAACGCGCTCGCGGAGAAAAACGGTTTCAAAATATTGCATTCGCGACTGGAACTGTATGGCATTTGTCGCGAATGCCTATAACGGGAGGATTATATGAAAACAGTTGCGGTTATTTACTGGAGTGGAACGGGAAACACGCAGAAAATGGCGGAAGAAATCGGCCTAGGCGCCGCTGCTGCAGGAGCCGCCGTAAATGTTATCCCTGTCGCAAAAGCTTCCAGGGAAGATGCTTTAAGAGCGGACGCGGTGGCTCTGGGCTGCCCGGCCATGGGTGATGAAGTGCTGGAAGAAAACGAAATGGAGCCATTTGTAAAAGCCCTGGAGGGAGAGGATTTATCGGCGCTTCCTCTGGTTTTGTTCGGTTCCTATGGTTGGGGCGAGGGGCAATGGATGAGAGACTGGACGAAAAGGATGAAAGCCACTGGCGCCATGATGGCTGCAGAAGGGTTGATTGTCCAAGACGTTCCCGACAAGGCGGCGTTGGCCAGATGCCGGAAGCTCGGCGCGCTGCTCGCGTCCATGATTACTTGATAGGTTTCTTCACGGATTAGTCTTATTACCCCGAGAGAATGTCGAGGGCTTATTGAAGAGGCAAGTTAATCGTAATTGTTGTCATTAAGGTCGAAGGATGGATGAAGGATGACTTTGCTGGAATTGAAGCGGGGCATGAGCGGCACCGTCGAAGATATCGCTGCGAACGGATTGCTTGCGCAGAGGCTGGTTGACATGGGACTTTATCCTGGCGCCTCCGTGACTTTTGTTCGCGTGGCGCCGCTAGGGGACCCCATCGAGGTCGAGGCGGAAGGGACGGCTATTGGTCTGAGGCGGGAAGAGGCTAGGTGCGTAAAGATAAAACCATGAAAAAAGCAATGATAGCTCTTGCCGGGCAACCCAACGGGGGGAAATCGACCGTCTTCAACGCGTTGACCGGCGCCAGGCAATATGTTGCCAATTACCCCGGTGTCACAGTCGACAAGATGGGCGGCTGGTATAACCGTGACAATTTCAAGATCGAAGTGATTGACCTCCCCGGAACGTATGGTTTTACCTCGTATTCCCCGGAAGAGCGTGTTGCCCGGAATGTCTTGCTGTATGACAAGCCTTCGGCGGTAGTAAACGTTGTCGACGCTTCCAATCTGAAGCGGGGCCTTTATCTTACCCTGCAATTGCTTGAGATGGGTCTCCCCGTACTACTGGATCTCAACATGATGGATGTGGCGGAAAAGTCGGGGGTGCAAATCGATATTGCCGGACTGTCGCGAGAACTGGGTGTACCGGTGATCGGAACGGCGATGAGGAGCGGGAAGGGCAAAGAAAAGCTTTTGGAAACGATTGACGCGGTTTTATCCCGACACAGCCTTGCCAGTAAGCCCGCCGTGCGGTATCCGGCGATCGACGGCGCACTGCAGCGGCTCGAAGCGGCTCTTGCCGACGACGCTGGTCTTAAAGAAGCTCATCATTTGCCGTGGCTGGCGATCAAACTGATGGAAGGCGATCCGGAAGTCGCGGACGTTATCCGCAAGAATGCGGGCGACGCCGCCAAAGCATTAACCCTTGCGCAGCTTGCCAGAGAACAATTCGAAAAAGACCATGGGCAAAAAGCGGAATTATACATCAATGCCAGGCGGAATCAGAGGGCGGCGGAGATTGCGGGGCAATTCACGTCGGTTGGGCGGAACGAACGCGTTTCCAGGACGGAAAGAATCGATAAGGTTGTATGCCACAGAGTTCTCGGCCCGCTGCTGCTGCTGGGCGTCATTTATGCGATATATTCGCTCTCCATCGTCGAGGGCTACAAAATAACCAATTATACATGGCCGTTGCTTGCCTGGTTCAGGAGCGCGGTCGAAAGCGCCTTGCCCGCGCCGGGTTTCATAACCCTGCCGATTTTCCGGGAATTTGTGCTCTGGTGCGTCGACAGCATCAACGCGCTTTTGAATTACCTGCCGATATTCTTCATCTTGTTCGCTTTGATTGCGATACTGGAAGACAGCGGGTATATGCCCCGCATGGCGTTCATCATGGACCGTCTGCTTAACCGCTTCGGGCTGCACGGTCAATCTACGCTGTCCATGGTGCTTGCGGGCGCCGTCGTCGGCGGCTGCGTGGTTCCCGGAGTTATGTCTACCAAAGGCATTCCCGACGAGAAATCGCGCTTGGCGACGATATTGACCCTGCCGATGCTAAACTGCCTCGCCAAGGTCCCGCTATATATCCTTCTCATCAATGCCTACTTCGCCGGCCACAAATCGACGGTTATGTTCTTCATTTCGACCATAAGCCTGTTGTTCGTGCTTCCTGTCGCAAAAATGCTTTCTTTGACCGTTCTGCGGGGCAGAAGCACCGCTCCTTTCATCATGGAGCTGCCCCCGTACCATATCCCCACGCTTCGGGGAGTGTTGGGGCGGGCTGTCGAAAGGGTCTGGCTTTATATCAGGAAGATTGTCACCGTAGTCGCCGCGGTCGCCGTGGTGCTTTTTGTGATGCTGCAGTTCCCGGGGGTGGACGCTGATAGCATGGCGGCTTTCGAAGCGCGCAAGAACGCGGCTGCTTCCTCCTTCCTGAATAGCGTAAAAGGGAACCCGCTGGCGAAAGGTTTGCAGACGGAAGCCGATGTCCTGGCGCTGATTGTCTATAGCGACGATTATCGCGCCGCCAGGCGCGGCGCGACCACGCCGGAAAAAGTGGCGGCAATGGATCGGCAGTTCCGAGAGCGCAATCCGCAGTTTTACGAGATAATCACCTCCAAGAAAGACAAGAACGCCAGAAATATCGAGAAGGTTTTGCGCGAGGTTAATTTGGAGCGCCGGACGATTCTGCTGGAGATGCGCCAAAAACGGATTGAAAATAGCATTCTGGGGAATATCGGCCGGGCCCTTGAGCCTGT
Organism: Sporomusaceae bacterium; assembly: GCA_022839045.1. The sequence continues at coordinate 58,884 of JALHDI010000010.1, read as the reverse complement.
AACGCAATATGCGGGGTTTACCTGGCGCGTTAACATCGCGGTACTAAGCTCCCTGGCGGCGAAGGAGAGCACGGTCGCAACACTGGGCGCCCTTTATCAGGGAACGCAAGGCGAGGCGGCAGATGCCTTGGAAGCGAGGATGTCGTCTCAGGAAAAAGATTTTACCCCTCTTCACGCCGTCGCGCTGATGATGTTTATGGTGTTGTGCCCACCCTGCTTCCCGACGGCGATCGCGATAAAGGTTCAGACGGGCTCAACCCGCTGGATGCTCTTCTCCTTTTTGTGTCCGTTGGTGCTGGGGCTCTTGGCGGCAAGCATAGCGTACTCCGGGGGGAACGCCTTGGGGCTTACCGGCATGCAGACCATGTGGGCCTTTTATCTGATCCCGTTGATGCTGACCGTGCTCATGGGTCTTGTCGGCAACGGTAAAGAGAAAACCGCCCTGCAAACAGCCGACGGGGCAAAAAGCAGCTAATCAGTGTAACGCGGAGCTGGAAAGGGGGGATAAGCAAAGCAAGGCATATTTGACCGAAAGGCAATTATTAAAAACAGGAGGGTATCACAATGAAGAAAAGACTTGGTTTCACAATGCTTGCTGCTATCATGGCCGTCGTGTTGTTTGCCGGAACGGCTTTGGCTCATACCGCGCTCTTCTCGTGCTGGGACAACGGCGACGGCACTGTTTCCTGCGAGGGCGGGTATTCCGACGGCTCGTCCGCTGCCGGGACGACGATCAACGTGGCGGATGCCAGTGGCAATGTCACCTTTTCCGGCAAGCTGGATAAATTTGGCCAATTGACATTTAATAAACCAGCCGGTGAATATTCGGTTGCGTTTGACGGCGGTCCCGGGCATTACGTAACAGTCAACGGAAAAGACATTAAATAGGAGGAGGGCGATAGATGAAAAAGGCCATTTTCCTGGCGCTTGTATTTGTCTTTGCCTCCGCGATGACGTGCTCGCCCACTTCGTGATGCTCTATACGCCTGAACCTCTTCTTGACAAAGGCGGCAAAGTGACCATCAAAAGTGTTTTCACTCACCCTTTTGAGGCCGGCCACACGATGGATATGGAAAAACGCAACGCCTTCTTCGTCGTCAACAAAGAGAAAAAAACGGACCTGCTTTGAAAACGATGGCCAAATCCCCGTCGATACCGGCGGTCTTCGCCAAACGGTCGTGGCGGGCCGTCGAGGAAAAGCTGAAAGCAAGCAAGTGCATTGCCAACTGAGGATTACGTGGGGGCGTACCATGTGGATGCGATAGTATTGACCGGCATCGGGGTTAGCGGCGGCAGCACTTTGCCCCCCTGGCAGCTTTTCCAGAAACTCCAGAGCGTTTCTGATTGATGCAAACAAGGACTTTATCGTCGGCATATCTTTGGCTCCGTGTTTCGACATTTCTATGATCCCGCCACCGGCATGGCAAAAGAATAAAAAATGGCGAGGGCACGCATTGACAAACGCCCACCTGCGTGCTATTCTAATAATGAAATATATTTCATAAAGGTGGTATATGGGACGGCCGCATAAAGAGTGCATAATCCGGCAGTTGCCGCCGGTAACCGGCTATAAGCCCACCGGTATATTCCTGGAAGAGCTCGACGAGGTGGAGGTTTCCTTCGAGGAGATGGAGGCCCTCAGGCTGGTCGACGCCGAGCAGCTCGATATGAGCGAGGCGGCTGAAAATATGGCCGTTTCCAGGCCGACGTTTTTCCGCATCGTCAACTCGGCGCGGCAAAAAGTGGCCACTGCCTTGTGGCAGGGAAGAGCCTTGAGAATCGAAGGCGGCACTTTTCGGGTTGCCGACCGCGAAGGCGAAAGGCTTAGGCGCTTCGCTTGCGTCTGCTATGGTCATTGTTAGTCGGTGCCTTTCGGCACCGGCCAACGCGGCAGAGATATGAGTTGCCCGCAGTGCTGCTCGCGGAGCGTTCGCAGGGAAGGGTAAAATTTTTTGCGCCGATTATGAAATATGTCTCATAAATACAGAGAGGAGGGTCTGTATGCCTAGAGGAGACGGAACCGGCCCGATGGGTATCGGGCCTAACGGCTGGGGCCGGGGCGGATGCTTCGGCCTGCAGGGCGTCGGCGGCTTCGGTCAGGGCTTCGGCTTCGGGCGGGGTATGCGGCGTCGTCAGGCGCTGCCTTACCAGCAAGCTGCTCCCGACGTCGAACTGCTGGAAGAGCGGGCCGAACTGCTGGAACGGCAGGCGGCCGCCTGCCGGGCGATGGCCAGAAAGGCCAGAGACGCTGAATCCAAAACGGATTGAAGGGGGAACCCAGGGTGATTGTGAGCACTGCCAGCGGCAAGGGCGGGACGGGCAAAACCACCGTAGCGCTCTTGCTAGCGGCGGCTCGTCCCGGTGCGACAGTGGTCGACTGCGACGTGGAAGAGCCCAACTGCCACTTGTTTCTACAACCTGTCCGCGACGGCAAGCGGCAGGTGACCGTGATGCGGCCGGCTTTCGACGCAGATCTGTGCGACGGCTGCGGCCGATGCGCTCAGGTATGCCTGTTCAATGCTTTGGCAATCACCGGCCAAAAGGTACTGTTGTTCGACGAACTCTGCCATGGCTGCGGTGGGTGCATTTTGGCCTGCCCCCGGCAGGCTGTAAGCGAGAGCGCCAAACCGATAGGTACCGTGCGCACCGGCACGGCCACGAAAAACAGTTCGGGAACGAGGCTGACCGACGGCCTGCTGGACGTCGGTGCGCCCACTGCAAGCCCACTGATCAAAGCGATGAAAGAAACCTTGCCGGCAGCGGCCGACGTTATCGTCGACTGTCCCCCCGGTACGGCCTGCTCCATGGTGGCTGCGGTCGCCGGCAGCGATTACTGCCTGCTCGTCACCGAGCCGACCCCCTTCGGACTCCACGACCTCGGGCTCGCGGCGGGTGTGGTCAGGATACTCGGCATTTCGGCCGGGGTGGTTATAAACAAGAGCGACGGCGGGGCATGGGACGACGCGGTGGCCGACTGGTGCGTCCGGGAAGACATCGCGGTTTTGGGCCGTATACCTCATAGCGAGGAGTTTGCCCGCGGATCCGCCGAAGGGCGCATCGCACCGGAGTATCTTGCCTACGCTCGGGAGATATGGGCTAAACTGGGCGGGGACGGTGATGACCGATGAAAGAACTGGTAATCATGAGCGGCAAGGGCGGTACGGGCAAAACCAGCATAAGCGCCACGCTGGCCTACCTTGCTCCGGAAAAGGTGCTGGCCGACTGCGATGTGGACGCCGCCAACCTCCACCTTCTGGTCGGGGTGAAGGAGCGGGAAAGCCACGAGTTTTTCGCCGGCTTCGAACCGGAGGTCGATTCGGAACAATGTCTCGGTTGCGGTAAATGCACCGACTTGTGCCGTTTCAAAGCGATTGACAACGGGGTCGTAACCTCGCCGTTCGCCTGCGAGGGCTGCGGGGTCTGCGCCTTCAACTGTCCCGCGCACGCGATATCCATGCGGGACAAAAACGCCGGACGCTGGTTGGTGTCCGATACCCGTTTCGGAACCATGGTCCACGCCGAACTCGGCCTGGCGGTTGAGAACTCGGGCAAGCTGGTGAGCAGGGTCAGGCTGGAGGCCAAGAAACTGGCGGAGAAACAAAAGGTGCCGCTCATCATCACCGACGGGCCGCCGGGCATAGGCTGTCCCGCCATCGCCACCGTCACCGGCGCCGACCTGGTGCTGGCCGTCGTCGAGCCCTCGCTGAGCGCCATGCACGACCTCGAAAGACTGCGCAACCTCTGCGGCCATTTCAGGGTGCCCGTCGCCGTCTGCATCAACAAAGCGACCCTAAGTCCCGCCAATACCCTTACTCTGAAGGAAGCGCTGGCGGCGGACGATGTGCCCGTTGTCGGGGAACTCGCCTACGACAGTGTCTTCCGGACAGCCGTGCAAACCGGCCGTACGGTTATGGAAACCGAAAGCACCGAAGTTCAGGAAAAAATGCTGGAACTATGGTATAACCTCTCTGTGCTGTTGGGGGTCAACCATATCGAAAGCCTCATCAATAAACTCGATCGCAAGCTAAAATCATTTGCGGGGTGGGTTTAGTTCATGAGAATCGCGATAACGGCAAGCATCGACAGTCCGGAATCGCCTGTTGACGGTCGTTTCACAGCCGCCCGCTATATTCTCGTATTCGACACGGGGGGCGGGAGCTGGGAAACCATAAAATTATCCCTTTGGTCGCGCCAGCAGAAGTATAGCGGCCAGATAAGAGCTAGCATGTTGAAGGAAAAGGGAATAGAAGCATTGATATCGGGGGGTATCGACCCAATTTCGTTCAAAGAATTGGGCAGACGCGGCATAAGCATCTACCAGGCTCCCGAGGCACTGGTGAGGGAGGCGGCCGAAATGCTCACTCATGGTCGCTTGCTTACCTTGCAGGTACCTGACGCGATAGACGTGACCAAGTTGGTCAAAAGGAGTTCGGCCAGTTTTTTATAAGGAGAGAGGCACAATGCAATCGTGTTCGGGCAATAGCGACAAAGCGGCTGAAGATCAGAAAATCAGCGAATTTCTGAGCAACGTGAAACATACTTTGCTTATCATGAGCGGCAAGGGGGGCGTGGGGAAAAGCACCGTCGCCGCCAATATCGCCGTATTCTTGAGCAACGGGGGTCACAAAGTCGGCCTGCTCGATATCGACATGCACGGGCCGAGTATCGCCGGCTTGCTGGGGCTGACCGGCTTTCCGCTGAACACGGTCGGCGAGAGAATACAGCCTTACCTGGTCAGCGACAATCTTAAGGTGGTGTCCATGCAGGGCTTCCTGCAACGGCCAGATCAAGCCGTAATATGGCGCGGCCCGCTGAAAATCGGCGTCATCCGCCAACTGCTCGCCGACGTGGACTGGGGCGCGCTGGACTATCTGGTCATCGACAGCCCCCCCGGTACGGGAGACGAGCCGCTGACCGTCGCGCAGACGATACCCGGCTGTCAGGCCGTCGTCGTAACCACTCCCCAGGAAATCGCCCTGGCGGATGTGCGCAAATCGCTGCACTTCTGCCAGCAGACCGACATGAAAATCCTGGGAATAGTCGAGAATATGAGCGGCTTCATCTGCCCCGACTGCGGCAGCCTGCACAATATCTTCAAGAGCGGCGGGGGCGAGAAGACCGCCAGAACATGGGGAATCCCCTTTCTAGGCAAAATCCCCCTCGATCCGGCGGTTGTCCAGGCAGGCGACCGCGGTTGCAGCCTGGCTTCGTCGGGCGGCCCTGTCAAGGACTGCTTCGAGGAGATAATAAAGAATATCCAGGACAATCTGGCTGAAAAGAAAGGTGATGGGAAAATGACCATGAAGATCGCTGTTCCTTTGGCTGGCGGCAAACTTTGCACACACTTCGGGCACTGCCAGGAGTTTGCCTTCGTCGGCGTGGCTGACGGCAAAATCACCGGCATAACCAAAAAGACGCCGCCGCCCCACGAGCCGGGCGTATTTCCGGCCTGGCTGGCCGGGGAAGGCGCCGACACCATCCTGGCCGGTGGCATGGGAGAGCGGGCTCAGGCTCTTTTTCAGCAGAACGGCGTCAAGGTCGTATGCGGCGTAGCATCCGGGGCGCCTGAGGAAGTTGTCGAGGCTTATCTCAAAGGCACGCTGATCACGGGCGCGAATCCCTGCAGCCACGACGAAGACGGGCATCAATGCCACGGGGGGTGAGAATATGAAAGTCGTAGTAACCGCCGGCGGACCGGGCCTTGAAGACCGGTTCGACACACGCTTCGGGCGGGCCGCGTACTTTATCGTCTGCGACCTTGAGAACAATTCCTGGGAATGCCACCCCAACATACAAAACCTGGAGGCCGCGCAAGGGGCCGGCATTCAGGCCGCGCAAAGCGTCCAGCGGCTGGGAGCGTCCGCGCTGATTACCGGGCATGTGGGACCGAAAGCGTTCAAAGTCCTGGACGCCGGTGGGATCAAGATATTTTCCGCCACAACCGAGACGGCTGAGGAAGCGCTCAAAGCTTACAACAGCGGCCTGCTCTCCCCATTGGCGGCGCCGGACGTCGAAGGGCACTGGGGCTAGAGTTTCCGGCAGCCGTGCATGACTGCTCCCAAAAACCGGCCAGGCGGGCAAGCCGCTTGGCCGGGCTGAGCGCGGTTATGACTAATGATAACTTGACGGCTCTGACCTATACTTACCGCGCAGCGTTTGGAAAAGCAGTCAATTTACGTGCATTTTGCAATTATGCGTATTCAAATGCTCTATGGAAAATGTATCTTCGTTCGTGACAAGAACATCGGGAGGTCTGCTGCTAGTAGCTTACGTATTCTTCCGCGGATAACTGTATATTCCTCCGGTAGGTAAAGCAGCGGAAGATTTAACCTAGTTCAAGGGGGATTAACCATGTATTCAGACACGGTAATGGAACATTTTACTGCGCCCCGCAACATATTCCTCATGTCTGACCCAGACGGGGTGGGGACGGCCGGAGAGCCCGACTGCGGCGATACATTCAAAATGTTTATTCAGGTACAGGGAGATAAGATAGCCAACATCAGTTTTCTGGTTTTCGGCTGCTGTGCGGCTATCGCCTGCGGCAGCATGACAACGGTGCTGGCGAAGGGCAGAACGGTTGAAGAGGCTTTGAAGATAACCGAGCAGGATGTCATCGACGCACTGGACGGGTTGCCGGAGGTGAAGCAGCACTGTTCGAACCTGGGGGTAAGCGCGCTTAAAGCGGCGATCGAAAACTATCGCGCCAAGGAAGGGCAAAAGTGACGCTGAATGTTTGGAAAGATGCCGCGTGTCGCGGCAGGTTGGGAAGTCAGCCCTTCAGGAGGTTAGCCGTGATTCTCGAACGTATTAATAATTTGGCATCGCCAAGGCTGTCGGGGAAGAGGATCAGGGAGGTCAGGGTGGGACTGAACTTACTGGCCGTTGACCTGGACGACGGCTCCTTGGGAGTAACCTATGTATTGAAAAATGAAATCGGGCATATATGCTCAGCCTTCCCGCAAGCCGGCGGCCTGGCCGGGAAGCCGGCCGAAGAGCTTGCTGAATGAGCGGTAACAGGCAAAGACGTCGTAACGGTTGCGATGAGGTTGGCGGTATTAAACTCCGTCGCCGAATTCGATAAGCTGAAACAGGTTGACAATCCCCGTGGGGCGGATGCGGCTTTCTCCGTAGCAGTCAACCCCGAGGACACCGTCGGGGTTATCGGACATATCGGTCCTGTTATCGCAAACCTGACTGGTAAAACCAAACGCCTGATGGTATTCGAACGCGACAAGAGAGCCGCAAGCATTTTAGGTTCGGGGGTCACCGTTCTTGCGGGAACTAAATGGCCGCAGGCAAACCGGGATGCCGTTCTCGCGGGCATAAGCCAGTGCGCCGGAATGCAGCAACTGATTAGATACGGCCAAAAGATGACCGTCAGAGTACAGGCGGATTAGTTTACCATAAGAAAAGCCGTTCGCTTTCTGCGCGCGTTATGAAATATAGTTCATAAAATAATGGGGACGATGTAAATCCCAGTAGTACCCTATATACGGGAGGGATAGGGTTGGAGCGTTTTATCAACTCAAAGCTCGCCGTTGCCAGGCTTTCGGTAACTTCAAATGCGGTGCTGGTGCTGCTCAAGCTGGCGGTGGGGTTATACGGCGGCGCTATCAGTATACTGTCCGAGGCTGTCCACTCCATTATCGATCTCGCCGCGTCGTCAATAGCGTTTTTCGCAGTTCGCCAAGCGGATAGACCCCCTGACGGTCACCATACCTACGGTCACGGGAAGATTGAAAGCCTGTCGGGTGTTATCGAGTCGTTACTCATGATATTCGTCGCTCTTTGGATTATTTACGAAGCGTTGGTGAAGCTTCACAGCCCCGGTGTGCCCAAATACCTCGATTACGGCATTGGGGTGATGCTTTTGTCCGTGCTGATTAACTGGCACGTTTCCGGGAAGCTGTTTGCGGTGGCCGGGCGAACCGGTTCCCACGCGCTGGAGGCCGATGCGCTGCATTTGCGGGCGGATGTATGGACATCGCTCGGAGTGCTTGGCGGGCTTTGCGCAATAAAACTGACCGGTTTCAACTGGCTGGACCCGGTCATCGCCATCGCGGTGGCGGCGCTTATCATCAAAGCCGGATTCTCGATGACCCGCAAGAGCTTGCGCGAACTGACCGACGTCAGCCTGCCGCCGGAGGACGAGAAGATTATTCGCCGGATTATCAACAATCATCCGGAAATCATCTCTTTTCACCGCTTGAGGACGAGGCGGTCGGGCAGTCAACGGTTGATCGACGTTTCCATCTTTCTGGACAGAAATATGAATCTTAATAAGGCCCACGCCATCTGCGACGAAATAGAGGCGGAAATTGCGGCCGTTTTTGCTCCCTGCGACACAGTAATCCATCTGGAGCCTTCCGGCTTGGACTTATCGCTGGAGAAAGGGTGGTAGATATTGACATCGAAGTGGCGCGGGTATAAAATTATAAATGCAAATGATTTGCGTTTGCGTTTATAAGCGGGAGGCGCCAAGATGAAAAAATTAGTACTGGTGTTTTTGTCTGTTGCCGGGATTGTTTTGTCGGGATGCTCGCACCAATCTCTTTCGCAAGCAGAGCCGCCGAAGCCGCAGGTCGCGGTATCCATCGTTCCCCAGGCCAGCTTTGTTAAAGCGGTGGCCGGGGAGCTTGTCGACGTAGTGACAATGATCCCGCCCGGGAAAAGCCCGGGCAATTACGCGCCGACGCCGCAAGAGATGGAGCAGCTCAGTAAATCATCCCTGTATTTTGCCATCGGGATTCCTTCCGAAACCGCCAGCATTTTTCCCAAGTGCACGGAACTAAACAAATCGCTTAAAGTGATAAAAATGAATGATGAGGTTAAAAAAGTTTATCCTGAACGGGAGTTCTCGCCGGGGAAACGCGATGGCCACATCTGGCTTTCGCCGAAAAGAGCCAAGGTAATGGTTGAAATCATCGCGCGGGAACTCGCGCAGATCGACCCGCGGAACAAGGCCGTTTATGAAAAAAATGCGAAAGAATACCTCGGGAAACTCGACCAACTGGACGAACACATTAAAAGTTCGCTGGCTAATCTTCACACCAAAACGTTTATTGTTTATCATCCGGCGTTCGGCTATTTCGCCGACGACTACGGCCTGAAAATGATCGCGCTCGAAAAAGACGGCAAGGAAGCCACGGCCAGGGATTTAGGACAAGTGATCGATGAAGCTAAGCGGCAGGGAATCAAAGTGATTTTTTACCAGGCGGAAATAGACAGCAAGCAATCGAAATCAGTCGCCGAAGCCATTGGCGGCAGCACGGAGCAATTGGCGCCCCTGGCCGCGGATTATATCGGAAATTTCGAGAAGACTGCCGCTGTATTCGGCAGAGTTATGAAGTAGAGTTCATGAGCGACATCATTCAGATAAGGGAGTTAAGCGTCAATTATGGCAGTATCTGCGCGCTATGTGGTGTCAATCTTACCATTAGGAGGGGAGATTTCCTGGGCGTGATCGGCCCTAACGGGGGCGGAAAAACCACGTTGTTACGGGCGATCCTGGGTTTGGTAAAACCATCGGCAGGCGCGATTTCGCTTGGCGGAAACAGCATTCCGGCGACAGACCTGAGAATCGGCTATGTACCGCAATACACCAGATTTGACCGCAACTTTCCCATAAAAGTTTTCGATGTCATTCTGATGGGGATGATGGACAAATCCCGCTTGTTTTTCCATCGCTACACGGAGAAAGACAAAGAAATGGCAGTGGATATCATGGAGCGACTCGATATAACCGGTTTGCGGGAAAGGCAGATCGGCCAATTGTCCGGCGGCCAGATGCAGAAAACGCTGATAGCCCGCACCCTGTTGGAGAAACCGGACATTTTGCTGCTTGATGAGCCTACCGCCAGTATGGACGCGGCTTCCCGGACCAGAATATATGACGTTTTGAGGGATTTGAACAAGGAGTTGACAATTGTTGCCGTGACCCATGATATGAGTTTTGTTTCCTCCCACGTAAAGAGCATCGCTTGTCTGAACAAAAAGCTTTATTATCATGGCGAACCGGCCTTGGACGAGGCGCTTGTCCAGCAGGCTTACGGCTGCCCCATCGACCTTCTTGCCCATGGTGTGCCTCACAGGGTGTTGACGGAGCATGGAGAAGACGATTATGTATCAAGTACAGTTTTATGCAGAACGCTTTGGCCGCAGCGATTATGGCGAGCATAGCCTGCGGCATAATCGGGACGATGATCGTGGAAAAGAAGCTGGTCATGATGAGCGGGGGTATTGCCCATACGGCTTTCGGCGGCGTAGGGATGGGCTATTATTTCAAGATTGAACCGATTATCGGCGCTTTGTTTTTTTCGCTTCTTGCCTCTTTCGGCATTGCCAAAATACACAGAGAAATAAATACCCACACCGATATTCTGATGGGGCTGTTCTGGTCGCTGGGCATGGCCGCCGGCATACTCTTTATCGCCTTCACTCCAGGCTATCCGCCGGACATTTCCTCTTACCTTTTCGGCGACATCTTGACCTTGACCAGATCCGACCTGGCGGTCATGGCCCTGTTGGATATTTTCGTTTTGGCCGTCGTCGCCATTCTCTTTGACGCGCTTAAAGCCTACCTGTTCGATGAGGAATTATTGATGATCAAGGGGATAAACATACGGTTTTTCGATTATTTGCTGTTCGCCATGATAGCGGCCACCATCGTGCTGCTGATCCGGGTCGCCGGAATCATCCTCGTGATCGCCTTATTGACGGCTCCCGTGGCCATCGCCAAAATCTTCGCGCGCGATTTGAAGCCGATCATGATTATTGCTTCTCTGCTCGGCATGTTCTTCTGCGTCATGGGATTGTGGATTTCTTACGAGCTGCGGATTGCCTCAGGAGCGACAATCGTAATGATGTGCGGCATTTCGTACATTGCCGCCGCACTCTTCTGGACAAGACTTGGGGATAAAGTCGAAAAGAAAGAAGCGCAATTGGAGGGTATAAGGAGTGAGTAACGAAACTATAAGACGTGCCTTTCGATTCGCTAACATATTTGGGTCTGTCATTGGAAGAGATCGAACATTTTTTGACGTCATTTGGTTCTGAAAAAGTGAATCTAATCGACCTTGGATACAATATATGATTCAGTTTGGTCCAAATAGCCACCGGGGCCAATTAACTGAGAGGGTGGGCGCATTTTGCAGCCGACAAAAGATTACAAAACACTGCTTCACAAAGGGAATCTGCGCAATACCAAGCGGCGCAATCTCATACTGGAAGTTGTGGAGGAAAGTAAGAGCCCGTTGCCGGTCGAAGCGATATTCATCAAGCTCAAGGAGCGCGGTGTATCCATCAACATATCCACGGTGTACAGGGCGCTCGAAGCTCTAGTCGCGAGCAGCCTGGTAACGAAAACGACTTTGAGCGATAACAACAAGGCGATGTATGAGATGAGCAGCCTGGAGCATAAACACCATTTGGTGTGCGTCAAATGCCGTAAGTTGGTCGTCATCAACGACTGTCCGCTGGAAGATTACCAAAAAGCTCTGGAAGAAAGAACGGGTTTTTCGGTCAAGGGGCATAGGCTCGAAATGTATGGGCATTGCCTGGCCTGCAGGGAAATGTAATTTCCGGCAGGCGGTTAGGCTTCGGGCAAGCGGCTTTCCGTAGGGGTTCCACGAGCTTGTTATGAAATATATCTTATAATTTGAAGGCGCGTCTATTATTTTGCGCGACGAAGGCTTTACCTGTAAGGATTGCGTGGTGTAAAGCTTGGGAGAATATTTTCATTCGGTGCGGTTGATTGGCGACCGTTGCAAAGGGTGCGTTAATTGCATCAAACGTTGTCCGACCGAGGCCATCCGCATCCGCGGCGGCAAAGCGCAGATTACCGAAGTGCGATGCATCGACTGTGGAGAGTGTATCCGCCATTGCGCCAATCACGCCAAAACTGCGGTGACCGATTGCCTGGAGGATATAAGGCACTATAAATACAATATCGCCCTACCGGCTCCGGCGCTCTATGGGCAATTCGGCGCTGAAATCCAGGTCGAGTCGATACTTTGGGCACTGCTCGAACTGGGTTTCGACGATGTCTTCGAGGTGGCGCAGGCAGCCGAAATCGTGTCCATGGGCACCAGGGAATTCCTCAAGCGGGCCGATATAAAGCGTCCCGCCATATCGTCCGCTTGTCCGGCGGTCGTTCGCCTCATCCAGGTGAAGTATCCCGAACTGATCGATTACCTCATCTCCATCGATGCGCCTGTCGATGTCGCCGCGAGAATCGCTCGGGCGGAAGCCAGCCAAAAGAACAACATCGCACCGGAAGAAATCGGAGTTTGGTTTATCACCCCTTGTCCGGCGAAAATGACGGCGGTGAAACACCCGCTGGGCGCGGTAAAATCGGATGTTACCGGGGCGATTGGCATATCGAAGATATACGGGGATTTACGCAAAATACTGGCCAATCACCCCGGAACTCTACACCGGCCGATAGCATCCTGGATCGGTATCGGCTGGGCGGTATCTGGTGGCGAGAACGCTGCGGTGGATGTAGCAAACTCCCTGGTCGTCGACGGTATCGCCAGGGTGGGGGAATTGCTGGAACAGGTGGCGTTAGGGAAGCTCGGCCATGTCGACCATATCGAAGCGCTGGCGTGCGCCGGTGGCTGCATCGGCGGCCCGCTGACGGTCGAAAACCATTTTGTCGCGCAGCACCGCATGGAAGAGCGCGCCCGAATCATGATCGCCGAATACGCTGCCCACGGGAAAACCCCCCGTAGCGGCGACATCGACACCGTTCTGGAAACGGCTGAACGCCGCGCGATGAGCCGCGGCCGATCATGCGGCTCGATGAGAACATCTTCCGGGCGATGTACAAGGTGGAGTTGATGGAAAAGACGCTGAAAAACCTCCCCGGCCTCGACTGCGGCTCGTGTGGTTCGCCGAACTGCAAGGCTCTGGCCGAGGACATCGTCCAAGGGACGGCGACGGAGACGGATTGCGTATTCAAACTCCGCGAAAAAGTCCGCGATCTGGCGGAAGATATGGTACGGTTGGCGGGCAAACTGCCGCCGTCATTGCCGGAAAGCAACGATAATAACGACAAGTAAAGGAAAAGGCATATGTCATTGCTGGAGGAAGCACGCAGGGAACTCATCCGGAGAGCGGCCGACGATCTGCAGGCGTTAATTCACGGCAAAGAAAGAGGATTAGCGGCATGAGGCGGTAGAAGTAAAAAAGAAATCTTGATACCAATAACTGGGGAGAGGCTGACGGTGACGTTCAAGGGGTTATTCCTGCCAATGCTTTTTTTACTGTGGTGGCTGGTTGCTTCCGGCCTACAGATGGTGAACAGCTATCTGCTCCCATCGCCGGCTGGCGTGGCCCGGACCGCCCTGCTGCTGTTCGAGCAGGGCGTGCTTGCCGACCATGTGGCTACAAGCCTGTACCGGGTGCTTGGCGGGTTCTGCCTCACGTTTCTCGTCGCCTTTCCCCTTGCGGTCGTACTGGGTATGAACAGGCGGCTTATTCCCTATGTCGACCCCCTGCTGCACTTCGTCCGCCATATCCCGCCGATAGCCTGCATCCCGCTGCTGATCCTATGGCTGGGAATCGGCGAGGCGTCCAAACTGGCGGTCATAATGCTGGCCGCTTTTTTCCCTCTTTTTCTGAACACCCTGGCCGGCATCCGCCAGTGCGACACCAAGCTAGTAGAGGTGGGGCAAGTCTTCGGCTTCACCAAGAAGGAACAGTTCCTGACGATCATCCTGCCGGCGTCGCTGCCGTCGGTCATCCTCGGCATGCGTCTGGGGCTCGGCTACAGCTGGCGGGCGCTGATCGGGGCGGAACTGATCGCGGCGTCGGCCGGCATCGGCTATATGATAATCGAGGCCGAGCAGTTGTCCCGCCCCGATGTCGTCATCGTCGGCATCCTCGTCATCGGGCTGTTCGGGTATTTAATCGATTACGCGTTCCTCCGTTTTTCCCGTCTTATCGTGCCCTGGACCGGAGAGAAGGTGAACAATGACAGCTTTAGCGCTAAAGGGGCTCTGTAAGCGATATACGCTGCAGGGACAGACGATCGAGGCTCTGGCCGGCGTCGATCTTGCCGTGGAGCGAGGCAGCTTCGTCACAATCGTGGGCAGAAGCGGCTGCGGCAAGACGACTTTGCTGAGGATTATCGCCGGCCTGGAACAGCAGTCTGCGGGCGAGGTGGTCTTCAATCCGCCGGCCGCGCGGGTGGGCATGGTGTTTCAGGAGCCGCGGCTCATGCCGTGGCTGAACGTCGAGCAGAACATTGCTCTGTCCATGAGACATGAAGCGCAGGACGAGATAAGAAAGGCTGTGGGGCATCACCTGGAAGTGCTCGGCCTCGGCCCTTTCCGGGGAGCCTACCCGTCCCAGATATCGGGAGGCATGGCCCAGCGGGTCGCGCTGGGGAGAGCCTTATGCTACAGTTCGGACATTATACTGATGGACGAACCCCTTAGCGCCCTCGACGCATTCACGCGGCGCAACCTCCAGGACGAACTGGTGAACATATATCAGAAATACAACAAGACCATCCTTTTCGTCACTCATGACATCGATGAGGCGCTGATTCTCGGGCAGCGGGTCCTCGTGATGGAAAACGGCGCGATTGTCCGTGATCTGGCGGTGCCGTTCCCGTACCCGTACGACAAGGCGAGCGAAGCGTTTTATCGACTGCGGTCAAGCCTGCTGGATTCGCTGCGGGGCGCGAGTTTTGAATGAAGTGTTAAGAGGTGTTAATATGAAGAGAGTACTTGCCTGCCTGCTGATAGGCATGCTGGCTATTTCGTCGTTCGGCTGCGGCTCGCCCGGGGAAAAAGCGCAGCAGGTCGGGATGATCAATATTTCCTACGTTAAGCTCCCTTTGAACGTTCCCTCGATAGTGGAGAAGAAGTTGGGGCTTTTCGAAAAGGAATTCGGCGGGGACAACATCAAAGTGGCTTTCCCGGAAATACTGGAAGGGCCGAAAATGACCGAGGCGCTCGCCGCCGGTTCGCTCGATTTCTGCAACGCCCTCGGCGGTACATCGGCAATCCTGGCGGCCGCCAACGGCGTCGATCTGAAGATAATCGGCATCTACAGCCGGGCGCCGCAGGCCTTCGCGATAATGGCCAAGGATCAGCGGATAAAATCGGTGGCCGATCTCAAGGGCAAAAAAATAGCCGGACCGAAAGGGACGATCCTGCACCAGCTGTTGATCGCCGCTCTGGCTAAGCAGAATATGGCCGTTGCCGACACCAATTTCGTCAATATGCCCATTCCCCAGGCGGTAACGGCGCTCTTCTCCGCCGGGGTGGACGCGGCCCTCGTCGCCGGCCCGGCCGTCCCGAAGGCGCTGGAGAACGGGGCCCGCATTATCGCCACCGGCGAAGGGCTGCTAGACGCCACCATCGTGATCGCCGTGCGCAACGCTTTCCTGACCGGGCATCCCGACCTCGTCCGCCGCTACATGAAGGTACACAACGACAGCCTGAAGTATATGAAGGAACACCCCGAGGAAGTGTACCGGCTGGCGGCGGAGGAAACGGGCCTGTCGGTCGCCGGCGTCCGCAGGATGTACCCCTGGTACGACTTCAATCCGGCGATTTCCGCGGCCGACAGGAAGGAACTTGAGAAAACGCAGGATTTTCTCGTGCAGAACGGGCTGCTGAAACGCAAGATCGTGATCGACTCGGTCATTGTCGACATGAACAAGCTCTGATGTAAGAGTATGTAAGCAAAGTGACCGCTATTTGCATCCGCACCTGTTGGAGAAACTGGCGTTGATCACCACTTCAAGGCCATTTTCCGCGGCCCGATCGGCGAGGGCCCAGACCGCCGTCCACACGGCAGCGGCGGTACCGGTAACAACAGTACTCATACCGCCGATATCGAAAGATACGGGGTAGCACGCCAAGACGCGCAACGCCTTTTTAACGGCGTGACCGATCGCGTCGGTGCCAAGGGGGTAAAGGGCCAACTGACAGGCCAAACGGGGTCCATCAACATCGGGTTTTTCCCAGCGGGCCGTGAGAAAATCGGGTTCGGTCGGGGGTTGCGCACCTTTGGGGTATCGGGTGTCAATCATTTCTTCCAGGGAAGAAGCTTCTACGGGATTAAGCTCAGGCGGCCCGGGGGAGATGAACGATCCGGCGCGGATTCCGCAACAGCAGGGTAGAAGGCCGGTCAGTTCGGGTTTGGTAAACAGACGGGCCGAAGCAAAAACGCTGTCGGGATTCCGCTCCCCCTCCTCTTGATAGTGCCTGCCCCAGGCGCTGTTACGGGTCAACACGCCGGCAACGATGCGTCCGCCGGGCTTCAGCACCCGCATGCCCTCGAGCAAAGCGCCTCGCGGGTCGTTCACGAATTCCAGCGCAGTTACGGTGACAACCGCGTCGAAAGTCCCGGAGGCAAAGGGCAGATCAGTGCAATCGGCCTGCACCCAATCGATCGACAAGCCGAGGGCTTCAGCCTTGCGCTTCGCTTCTGAGAGCATGCCGTCCGAGATGTCGGCGCCGGTGACCAGGCTGCCGCGACGCGCCATCTCAAGGCTGTAATTGCCTGTGCCGCAGCCTAGATCGAGTATCTTCTCCCCGGGTAGAACCCTGGCTAAATCGAAAATCAGTTCTTTTTGCGCGGCATCGATTATTCTCCCGCGCGGCGTCGCATACCACCGGTCGTATCGATGGGAAATCCGGTTAAAAAGCATTGTCGCACCTCCTTTTATAGCCTACCGCTACTCCGCACATGTATGGTATTTGTCTACCGGGCCTCTTCGCGAAAAAACGAGAAGTCTTGATTTTTGTCTTTTGCTTACCATTCCTAACCTAATTTCTATAACTGGATTATTGCCTGACTTAGACTCGCTATAGAGAGGGAATGTGTTAACGTTTCTGTGCACGGCGTGCATGGCAGTTTCTACAATCTATTGAGCAAGATTCTCGCTGATTATCACGGTTTTCATCCCTTGGCTTGTGCGTTATGCCTAAATATTCGGCGAAAATTATCCGCAGATTGTAACTATCATCAATTGAAACGCCTATGGCCTTATCTTATTATATAATTAAAGGAATATTATGGAAGTATCAATGTGAAAAATAATCGGAGAGGGTGAAGCTTATGCAAAATCGGGACGGTACCTTAAGACAAAATCCGCCGCGCGGTTGGGAAATGTTCGCCATTCTCGGTCCCGGAATCGTCTGGACGGGTATGGCGATCGGCGGCGGCGAACTCGTTCTCAATCCACGTATCGCCGCCGGTCTGTTCTACGCCTTTACGATGTGAGGAGGCGCAAAATGAGAATCACCGTCGTGATAGACAACTACATTCCCCCCGGATCGCGGTCGCCGTTCCTGGCCGAGCACGGTCTGTCCATGCTGGTCGAGACCGGTGAGAAAAAAATCCTGATGGACTGTGGCCAGACAGCCGCAGTCCTCAACAACCTCCACCTCCTTGGGCACCATGCGTCGGACCTGGACGCCGTCGTCATCAGCCACGGCCACTACGACCACACCGGCGGCCTCTGCCATATCCTGCAGGAAGCGCGCAAGGCAATCCCCGTGTACATCCATCCCGCCGCCTTCAAGCCCAGGTTTTCCTGTTCCGGGAACGCCGAATCGTTCATCGGCATTCCGAACAGCCGGGAACAGCTCGCGGCGTTGGGAGCCGACTGGCGGTTCGTGACCGAGCCGGCAAAAGTGGACGTCGATTTCTGGGTGAGCGGCGCGATCCCGCGTGTTATCCCGTACTGGCAAGGCGATACCAGGCTCGTGACGAAACAAGGCCAGGAAGCAATCCAGGACCGGATCGAGGACGACCTCGCCTCTTTCGGCGTGAGGGATGACAAGCTGATTGTGATAAGCGGTTGCGCCCACTCCGGCATGATCAACATCATCCGCTACGGCCTGGCGGTCACGTCGACCCGGAAACTGGCCGGCTGGGTGGGCGGCACCCATCTCGGGCCCGCCTCGCGGGAGGAACAGGAAAAAACGCTCAACGACCTGCTGGCTTTCGAGCCCGAGTTCGTCGCCGCGAACCACTGCACGGCCTTTCCCATGATGACCCGGCTGGCCGGCCTGCTCGGGACGCGTTACAAGACCGCCTTCGTCGGCAGCGTCATCGAATGCTGAAAAGCGGTCGATCATCCCTCATGACAAGAAGAAGAGCGGCATTGCCGCTCTTCTTCTTGTCATGAGGAAGGGTCTCCCGACACCAGGCTAAGACCGAGGTGGCAAGCAATCCTGGTCTAGGTACGTCGGTCTGGAAAACAGTTGCATATCGAAACCGTCGATGATATAATTAAGCAAAATCTTAATTGGTTAAGCGGTGATAAAAATGAACCTTGCTGAAATGTGCAGATTATTAGCTGACGAAACCCGGTTTAAGATCGTCATGCTCCTCCTGGAGCATGATTACTGTGTCGGTGCGCTGGCAAGGCGGCTCGGAGTATCCGACGCGGCCGTTTCCCAGCATATCCAGGCATTACGGAAGGGAGGACTGTTGAAAGGCGAGAAGCGGGGTTACTGGACCCATTACGCGGTAGACAGGGAGATGCTTGCGCAAGCTGCGGCGCAATTTAATGCGCTGTCGAATTTATCGCCGGGCCGCCAGGGCGGCTGTTGGCGGGAAGCGTCCGGTCAAACCGACGGGAGGCGGAACGCGATGTGTAAATGTAATTGCGAACACCCGGAAAGGCGGAGAGACGCCACTGGGAAGTACGGCAAGGAGCAGGTCAAGGACGGCGAGCAGGACACTCATCATTGTGAGAGAAAAGAGGCGGAGTAAAGGTATCATATGGACATTCTCTTATTCTATGTCGTTGCCGGTATCGCGCTCATATGGTCGTATTCGAAAGATACGAAGAAAACAAAACAGGGGTTGACGAAAGCCTGGAAAGCCTTCGAGAATATCCTGCCGGCTTTCGCCGTCATTCTGCTGGCCATCGGCATTATGCTGGCGATAGTATCCCCGGCGCTGGTTTCGACGATCATCGGCAAGGAAAGCGGCATCGTCGGCATGCTGGTCGCCGGCGTTGTCGGTGCGGTCACGCTGATTCCCGGCTTTATCGCTTTTCCACTGGCGAAGGCGATTCTTGATATGGGCGCGGGCATCCTTCAGATTGCCGTTTTCGTTTCCACGCTCATGATGGTAGGAGTGGTGACCGCTCCCTTGGAGAGCCAGTTCTTCAACTCAAGGATCGCCCTGTACCGTAACTCCTTCAGCTTTGTCTTCGCTTTTATTGTGGCCTATATTCTCTGGGTGGTGATCGGTACATGAATACTCTCTTACGTTACAAATGGGTTCTCGTATTTCTGGCGGTCGACATTGCGATCATGCTCTGGGACCGGACACTAGGGCTGGAGGTGGCGCACCGGACGAAAGAGAGCTTCCTGGAGATGCTTAGCTTCGTTCCGCCGGTGTTCCTGCTGCTCGGGCTGCTGGACGTATGGGTGCCGCGCGAGAAAGTCATCGCCCATCTCGGGCCCTCATCAGGCATCACCGGCCTCTCTCTGGCCGTGCTCCTCGGAGCGGTCGCGGCTGGCCCGCTGTACGCGGCCTTTCCCGTCGCGGCCGTCATGCTGCGCAAAGGGGCGAGCTTTTTCAATGTTATGGTCTTTATCGGCGCATGGTCCACGCTGAAAATCCCGATGTTCCTGTTCGAGATGCAGTTTCTCGGCCAGGCTTTCGCGATCACCCGCTGGTTTTTGAGCCTGGCCGCCATTGTCGCCATCGCCTTTTTCCTCGATCGCGTAATTTCCGCCGGGGATAAGGACGAATTGTACCGGAAGCATTCGGAAGCCGGCCAGGCTAAGTAGCCAGCTTGGAGGGATTCTGATATTCGCTTCTATTTAGCAAAAAAAGCCCAAAGGGCTTTTAGTGCGTCCAATCAATAATCTTTATGTCTTGCCCGACTTTTTTCCCCACTGCTTCCTTCATTTTGGCGAAGTTCGGACAAGGAAAACCAATCGGATTGCCTTTAGCGATACAGGACGCGAACACAACCGCCTCCGCTCCTCTTTCAACGAGCATCTTCGCTCGGGCTACCGCCCTTTTGCCGGGACATCCGCCACAGGACACAAATCCAATAACCTCAACCGGTCCTGTTCCCTGGAACGCAAGGGTTCCTTCCTTGGCTACCTTGAAATCAGTAGTGCCTGGACATAAATCCTCTGTTTGCTGACAGCGTATGATACCTACTTTCATAACTACCCTCCTTTGAATACTTGGCTTTTGAAGGCATTCTAGGGTGAGACACAAAAACCCTTTCCCGGCGGGGGAGGGGGTGAAGAGCATTCTTTAAAAAATGGGGAATACGCTTTAAACTGGCGAACGCCAAACAAAACCTGATTAAAGCCCAAAACAGCTATGACGTTGCGTTAGCTGCTTTGAGAAACGTGCTGACAGCCTTTTGATACCGGGATCAGTGTGAAGGAAGAGCTTATATATACGGCGTATGGCAAGCCGTTGGAGGATTCCCTAAAAGGGGGAGCTTAATGCTCCCCCAGTTTTTTTTCAGTATTGCGAAGGAAGCGAGTAGCCGGGGAATTCGCTAAAGTCGCCCCCGCGCTTCCTAATCTTCCGGACGCATATGCTGTAGGTAAGCCTCATATAGAAAAGAGAAGGGATTACGGCAAGCTGAAATTGGCCGGATGCGACATGTGAGAGTAATCTGGCGGGATTGCCGCCCAAGCCTTGTCGCTCTGAGAGGGGGAAGCCGGATGTTGTCGCCCAGCCTTGAGGACTNCTATCTGGAGGAAGTATACAGATTCTCCGTTATCCAAGACGTGGTAAGGGTTTCCGATATCAGCCACAAGCTGAATTTCGCTCTTCCGTCCGTTTCCAAGGCGCTGGGCAAGCTGCGGGCCAGGGGGTACATAACCTACCAGAGATACGGGTATATCGGCCTGACGGACAAGGGCAGGCAAATGGGCAGCTACCTGGTCGAAAGGAACCGGGTGCTGCAGGATTTTCTCGTGCTGCTGCGCACCCCGTGCGATGTGGCTGCCGAGGCGGAAGCCATGGAGCATTATCTGTCGCGGGAGACAATCGATTCCATCCGGGTGATGATGGCCTTCATGCGGAATAAACCCGAAATATATCAGGCTTTCGTCGATTACGCCAATGAGCATAATAAGAAAAAGTGAAACAACCGGGGGCCAGAGCCCGGTTGTTTCTTTAGGGAGTGGTCCTAAGAAAGAAGAAGCGGGTTATCAGGCAAGACCAAGGCCCCGCGCCGTTTGCGCCACGACGAAACAGACGGCGAACGCGATGAGGGTGGGGATGGCGAAGGAGGCAAAGGTCCATTTGAGGCTGCCCGATTCTTTATAAGCCGAAAGCAAGGTCGTGGTGCAGGGCCAGTGGAGGAGGCAGAAAAGCATCGTGCACACTGCGGTGAGCCAGGTCCAGCCGTTGTTGACGAGGATGGCGCGGAGCTCTTCCAGGCTTTCGAATTCCAGCATAAAGCCGGAGGAAAGATAGCTCATCAGGAGGATGGGCACCACAATCTCGTTGGCCGGCAGACCAAGGATGAAGGCCAGGAGGATGAAGCCGTCAAGGCCGATGGCATATCCCAGCGGTTGCAGCCAGTTTGCCAGGTAGCCGATGGCGCTGATGTCTCCTATGTAGGTGTTGCCCAGTATCCAGGTGACAGCGCCGGCGGGCGCGGCCATGATGACGGCCCTTCTCAGGACGAACAGGGTACGGTCGATCATCGACCGGTAGATGACAGCGCCGATCTGGGGTTTGCGGTAGGGAGGGAGCTCCAGTACCAGGGCGGACGGCTCACCCTTTAGGACGGTGCGCGAAAGTGCCCAGGATACGGCAAAGGTTACGGCAATGCCGACCAGGACCATTGCAGTAATAACTCCGGAAGCGATCAGCGTTTCGTATTCGGCTGCCGCCGCTCCCCCTATGAAGATGGTGGCGACGGCGATGAGGGTGGGAAAGCGGCCGTTGCACGGCACGAAGTTGTTGGTGATGATGGCGATCAGCCGCTCGCGGGGCGAGTCGATGATCCGGCAGGATACGACTCCCGCGGCGTTG
The DNA here is from genome assembly GCA_022839045.1 of Sporomusaceae bacterium. The sequence goes on along the minus strand of JALHDI010000010.1, from coordinate 36,879 downwards.
CAGCCGAAGCCCATGCACATCGTCAGGGCCTGTTTGCCGCAAGCCTTGCAGGCTTTAAACAGATGGTCGAGGTTGAACGCCACCCGCGGCAGGTAGCCAAAATCTTCGAGCAGGGTAAAGAGCGGGAAGAATATCGCCATGGGGGGAAGCATGACGGAAACAACCCAGGCCAGCCCGCGATAAAGACCGAGCACTAGTACGCCGTGCAGCCAGTCGGGGGCGCCGGCCAGCTCGAACCACGCGGTCAACTGATCCTGGAAGGCGAATAGGGCGTCGGCGATCATGCCGGACGGTACATTGGCGCCTTCGATGGTGATCCAGAACACCATCCCCAGTAAAGTGAGCATTATCGGATAACCGAGCAGGCGGGAAGTTAGGATGTCATCCAGTTTTGCATCCCAGCCTTTTATGTGCTTGGCATCATTACTGACCGCCTTGCGGGCGATGCCTTCCGCATTGGCGTATATGTCGGCAACGATGGCGTCCCCGAGGTTGCCGCCGCTGCTGAGGCGGAGTTCATCCGCCTCAGCGCATGCTTCCGCCAGGGGGCTGATAGGTTTGATAGCGGCGTTCATATCGCCACCTCCCGCACCGTTTCGTCGCTTACGCCCAGCTCGGGCAACAAATCCAGGTGCAGGCCGATGCTTTCTATGAAAGCCTTGTCGCCATCCAGAAGGCGCAATGCCACCCAGCGGGGGTTCAGCTTGTCGCCGACCAGGCGCTGGATGCTGGGCAGCAGTTTTTCCACCGCGTTCTCCACCTGCTCCGAATATGCTATGCGGCGTGGATATAATTCAATCATCCCTGCCGCCGCCTGATACATGATTTCCTTTAGATCGTTCAGACCGTCGCCGCTACGGGCGGCGGTGGCCACCACCGGCACGCCAAGCTCTTTCTGCAGTAAGTCGGTATCGACGGTGATGTTTTTCTTGCGGGCTTCGTCCATGAGGTTGACGCAGATAACCACGTTGGGGGTGATCTCCATTACCTGGAGGGCCAGGTTCAGGTTGCGTTCGAGGCAAGTGGCGTCGAGGACGACCAGGGTGACGTCCGGGCGGCCGAAACAGATGAAGTCTCTGGCGATCTGCTCTTCGACTGTGTTGGCCAGGATGGAGTAAGTACCCGGCAGATCCACCACCAGGAAAAGCCTGTCGCGGAAAGTGAAAGTACCCTGGGCGTTATCCACCGTTTTGCCAGGCCAGTTGCCGGTGTGCTGGCGCAGGCCGGTAAAGGCGTTGAATACCGTGCTTTTCCCGACATTGGGGTTGCCGGCGAGCGCGACCACATATTGGCCGGGCGCCGCGACGATCCCAAAATGTTCCCGGAGCACCCGCCGAGCGATATATAGCTGTTGCATACTAAAACCTCCCAAATCGCTATATTAAAGACACTCTAATCTGACTCGCGTCGTCATGCCGGAGGGCAATCGTCGCTCCCCGCACTCCATAAGCGGTGGGGTCACCGGCCGGGCTCTTGCGGATACACTCCACAACGGTGCCTGGTATGATGCCAAGGTCGAGAATTCTTCTTTTGAGCAGGCCCGCCAGCTCGACAGCGGTGATCCGGCAGACTGAACCGACCGGCAAATCGGCGAGCGAAAACCGGTCTGGATTGTTTTTCATGGTGATCTTCCTCCTATGAATTAGCCTAAGCTAACAGCGATCGATAAATATGGCGTTAGTTTCCGCCAACGTAATTAGCTGACGCTAACACTATTAGCTGAAGCTAACACTCGCTGTATAATATGGTCGGGGTTTCTGTTTTGCCACCGGGAAGGCAAAATATCAGCGGAAGCTTCCGCTGCTACGCCATAAAAAGCAACATCAGCTAGCGGTCGCCAGTTGATGTTGCCCGCAGGATACTATATTGACCGCATCGCCGTCCAAGCGCCCCAGTTTGACGCGCACCCTCCTTCTCCTCAGTGCCGACAAGCAGGCCGAATACGGCAAGGTCATCGCCGTTCTCGATGAACTGAAGGCGTTGGGAATCCGGCGGGTGGCCGTCGCTACCGAGCAGATGAGAGGAGAGGCATACTGAAGACGAGTCCTTTCCTCGTCCGGGAAAGGATTTTTTGTTGCCGCGGCCTGAGCCGGCGGCGGCTACGCTGCTGCCGGATACGGGAGAAAGGTATCTCTTCACCCCGCTGTTTCAGGAAGAAGCATAGGGGATGACGATTAAGCGCGGGACACCCTTCTCCTGAAGGCCTTCAAGAGGCCCGCGGTCAAAGCTTCGCGAGGCTTTGATTTTGTGGCGCATGGGCGTCTTCGCATTTTCATAAGCAGGATTAATCCGACTCATAATGAATAGTACAAAAACGGAGTCAAGTTAACGGAGGGAGACTATGAGGTCGGAGACGCCTATTTACCGGTCAATCGCAATCGATGTAGCACGAAGAATTATCAACGAGGATTTTGGGGAAGGAGCGAAAATATCCGGTCGGACCCTCCTGGCAAGCCATTATAATACCTCGCCCGAAACGATAAGAAAGGCGATCGCCCTCTTGAAGGATGAAGAGGTGGTCGACGTATCGCAGGGGAGGGAGGTTGTCATTGTTTCCAAGGATAAGGCCTACAGATTCATAGAACATTACCAAAGCGTGGAATCGGTCTATTCGTTGCGCCAGGACCTGGAGATGTTACTGCAGCAGAAACAGGAGCTCGACGCGCGGCTGGAGGAAATTTTGAAAAATATCATTAAGTACTCCGACCGCTTGCGTAATCTCACGCCCTACAATCCGGTGGAAATAGTGGTAAATGCCGACAGTCATATGGTGGGCAAAACGATCGGTCAGGTAAAGTTTTGGGAACATACCGGCGCAACAATTGTGGCGATAAGGCGCGGGACGGGAATCGCCGTCTCGCCCGGACCGAACGCTGTAATCGAGCCCCAGGACCGGCTTGTTGTCGTCGGCAGCACCGACGTTCTACTGAACACGAGCGCGTATCTTCAAAAACCCAAACAATAGGATGAGCCTGGCCGGCGGAGCAGTGTCCGCCGGCCAGGCTTCTTAGGAGGCTTTTTGTATAGGAATGTCGGAAAAAGAGAACTAACAACCTTGGCGAAAATGAAGGATTTTAAGTGCCGGCGGCAAATATAATGATAATGGGAAAGTCATTTTATGGCAAAGAGGGCGGGGATGATTTTTACCGCTATGATGATGAGCGTGGCCGGAAATATCCTTGGCCTTCTTTTCCCGTGGCTTATGAAACTGCTGCTCGGGAAATCGTTGGACGGCCATTCCTGAGCGTTGCCGTGCGGCGGGCACCTAATTACGCAGGCAAACCTTGCATAGGATACCCTTTTTAGCTGTATCGAACTGGCCGATACAGCCCCTTTTTACCTTTATGCGCGTTGCCCGTACTTATAGCCAGTATTGGGGATAAGGCCGCTTCAATACCCAGTTGAGGTAAACCAGGGCAAATACGACCAACACAAGGCTTCCCGCCAGTGTTGGCACCAATACTGTCTGCCACGACAAGCTGCCGCCGTGCATCATGAAGAAGAGCGGGTCGGCGGCGGCCGGCGGGTGCAATGTTTTCGACACCTGCATCGCGGCGACGGCGACTCCGACCGCGAGTGACAGAGACAGCCATGTGTTTCCCAGGCATAGGTAAAAGATCAGACCGGACAGGCTCGCTAGCAGATGTCCGCCGACAAGGCGGCGGGGCTGGGCATATGCGCTCGTGGGGATGACGAACAGGATGACGCAACTGGCGCCAAAAGATGGGAGCAGGAAGGGAAAGCCGGATACGGCCGACAGGAATGCGATCAAGCAAATACCGGCGAGACATCCGGACGACGACCCCAGTATTCTGAGTGCGTGCAGTTTGCGCACCCGGTTTTTCGTTAGATGGAATACCTTCGGATCTTCCATAAATAAGCCTCACTTCTGGCGCTTCCCCTGACGTGCGGGAGGATGCGTTTTCGCTTGCCTGACAAATTGCCGCAGACAAAGCGATTTCTGTAATATTGAGCGCAGGCAAGCATAAAATCTAACTGAGCAGCATACAAAATGGCTTGATATTAAACCTTGCTCAATGTAAAATTATACTACATGAAACCCGATGGTATCAATGGGGTTTTTAGTTGCGGGTCACGCGCGCAACTGACTATCCGGACAGATAGGCCACGAATGCGCTCGCTCGTCTTTTGCCGGAGCCTAAGATTACTAAAGACTATTCCGCGGACAGATGTCGGGTTTTGCACGGGATCTATTCCGCGGACGATTACGGGCTATTACGCTTAATAGGTGCGGTACAAAGGCGGAGTCTGGCGACGGGCTTCGTCTTGTGTTTACCGGCAATAGAACAGAGGGTATCCTGTTAAACTTTGACGAAGTAACCAGGGGAGTGGGGCGCATAGTGACAAAAAGGAGGCGATAACTCTGAAAAGCGGGCAATGGCCGCTCTCTTCTTCGCATCAAGAAGATTACCCTTCGGTTACCATAAAGTCATTCGCCGACTGGAAAGAGGAAGATATAGGCATGGACGGCATAATCGCCGTCACGGACGGCTGGCGCGGCGGCGCGATTGCGGCCGTACTGCGGGGCGGAATAAACGCCAGGGCGGTCCTGGAGCTGTTGGCACAGTCCGGAGTACGCGATCTCACCATCATCCATCTGGAAGAGAGAATTCCGCAACTGGGGGAACTGTTCCTCTCTACCGTCGTTATGCCGGCGAATGCCCTGTTCGAAAGCGTAACGGTCGTCTGGCGGCGGGACCCTACGCTGGAGGATTTGATCAGCGGTATCGGCTCCACTTACGACATGCTGTTTTTCGGAGCGCCGCTCACCCCTTCGGAGGTGATGCCTTTCTACGGCCGGATAAAGGAACGGTACGGCGGCAGCGTCACGGTTGTCCGCGGGCCGCTTATGGATATTGAAGTAGATGAGGGCGACGAGATATTTACCTGGGTACGGGAGCGGACCTTCGACGCTGCCGACTTTTCCCTTCCGTCCGTTCTGAGAAACTACAAGCGGAAGCTCGGCAAGAAAATTGCCGTGTTACTGCCGAGTTTGAACGAGGAACGGACGGTGGGGAATGTCATCAAAACCGCCCTGGAAGTAAAGAAAGTGGGCATAATCGACGAAGTTGTCCTGGTCGACTCGGATTCGAGCGACGGAACTGTCGATATCGCCCGGTCCTACGGAGTTCCCGTCTTTCTCCATCGCGAGATAAGGCCGGAGTTGGGAAGCTATCGCGGCAAGGGCGAGGCGATATTCAAGAGCGCAGTTGTGACCGATGCGGATATTATCGCCTGGGTGGACACCGACATCGAGAGCATCGCCCCCCGTTTTTTTTACGGCTTGCTGGGACCGATGCTGACGAACCAGGCCATAAAGTTTTCCAAAGGGTATTTCGCGCGACCGGTAACGATAGAGGCATCCGGGATCGAACTCGGCGGCGGCAGGGTAACGGAAATCCTCGCCCGACCTTGGATCAGCGCCTTCCTGCCCCAGTTGTCCGGCTACATCCAGCCCCTTGCGGGCACAGTGGCGGTTTACCGCGATCTATTTATGAATATGCGGGTCCCGGTGAACTATGGCGTGGAGATGGCCATGCTTATACAAGCCGTTGACATGGAGGGGCTTTGGGCTACTTGCCAGGTCAATTTGGGAGAGGTGATCCACAAATCGAAAAATGTCATCGGTCTGAGCGAAATGGCTTTTCAGATCATCCAGGTTCTGGCCGATATGGACCCGGACAAGTATGGCCGGCCGTATAACGAACTGCGAAGGGTGTATTCCGCCCACGGAAGGTTTGAGATCGCGACCAAAAAGTTCCCGCTTACATGGCGGCTAGCGCCGGTCGCAAGCTGACTACGGAGGATATATGACTAAGGTTTTGGTTTTTTCGCCTCATCCTGACGATGATGTTATCGGGTGCGGCGGCAGTATCGCCAAACACGTGGCCAAGGGCAATGAGGTCGGGGTCGTTTATATGACTTCGGGCGATATCGGCAGCTTAGCCCATTCCTCGGGGGAAATCGCTTCGATCAGGGAGACGGAAGCGCGGCGAGCCGCAAAATATTTAGGTATCTCTGAGGTTCACTTTTTTAATAATCACGACGGGTATCTAAATTGTACGTGGGATAACCTCGTACGGGTCACGTCCCTGCTCAGGAAATTCCGGCCCGACATCGTTTACATCCCCCACGAGGATGACAGGCACAGGGACCATCGCAAGACCCACGAGCTGGTGATCGAGGCTTGCGGGTGGTCGGGCAGCCCAAGAGCGCCGGTCTGTGGCCAAAACCTCTGGATGGTGGGGACGATTCTCTGCTATGAGGTCGGTACGCCGGTACGGGATTGCAGCTACGTCGAGGATATCACCGAGTACATCGATATGAAAAGCAAGGCATTGGCGTTTCATTCGTCGCAGTTGAACAACCTGGATTACAACGAAGCGGTGCGGAGCCTTAACCGGTTTCGCGGCATAACCACGGGAGGGGGTACTTACTGTGAATGCTTTCAGATCATCAAGGCTACCAATCTGTTTAGCGCCCAAAAAATCCTCTAGGCGCGTGGTTGTTGATTTTATGTCAACATTGAATTATAATTATTACATACCGACATCCAGACAAAAAGATGGGATCTTATCATCGATTCCGTCTTTTTGTTTTGCCGTTGTTTGCGCGCGATCAGCTCGATCGGTACGGGAGGTGCGGCATGGTTGAGAAGATGTTCGAACTGCATTCCGCCGTTGTTCCCTTCGGCGTGTTTCTGGGAGCGATGATAATCGGTTACGCTGTAAGCAAGCTGGTTTTCGCCAGAATTGACCGGATGATCTCGGCAATATCGGGCGACTACGGCGAGATCGTCACCAGAGCCTTGAAAGACATGCCTGCTATTGTCGGCGCGATATGCGGCGTGTACGCGGTGATTCACATCGTTCGTCTTGACGAATATTGGTTGCGCGTCATGGAAAGCATCCTGCTTACGGCGGTGCTATTTTCCGGGACCGTTATAACCGCCCGCGTATTCGTCGGCGCGGTCGCTATTTACGCCAGGAAAGCGGAAGAAGTCCTGCCATCGACATCAATTCTGGTGAATATCGTCCAGATCATCGTCTATATGCTCGGCGGTTTGATTATCTTGCAGTCCAACGGGGTTTCGATTACACCGATACTGACCGCCCTGGGCGTCGGCGGACTGGCGATAGCGCTTGCCCTCCAGGAGACTCTGGCGAATCTGTTCTCGGGGATATACATCCTTTTGTCCAGGCAATTCCGGGTGGGCGACTACATCAAATTGAGTACCGGTGAAGAGGGACAGGTCATGGACATTACCTGGCGCAGCACGGTGATTAAAGCGCTGGCAAACAATGTTATCATCCTGCCGAACCAGAAAATCGCCTCCGCGACCATCACCAACTATTTTATGCCTGACAAAGAAATGGGGATCCTGGTGGCTGTCGGAGTCGGCTACGACAGTGATTTGGAGCACGTGGAAAGAGTAACCGTCGAAGTAGCCAGAGAAGTGTTGCGCGATATCGATGGCGGGGTGGAGGATTTCGAGCCGGTGGTAAGGTTCCATACTTTCGGCGATTTTAGCATCAATTTCAATGTTGTTCTCAGGGTCAAAGAATTTACGGACCAATATCTGATAAAGCACGACTTCGTAAAGCGGCTTCATAACCGCTATCGGCAGGAAGGGATAGAGATACCCTACCCGATACGCACCGTTCATGTGCGCAACAGCGAAGGCGTGAAACCTTGCCGGGAAGACAAGGAACAGGAAGACAGATAGGTTTGGTCGGCAAGCCTTATAAGACCACATAAAGGACCGCCCGTACTCGGGCGGTCTTCCTGTTATATCACCCGGCCCGGTTTTTCAGATCCTCCCGTTCGCCGCATCCTTGCCGCCCTGCGCCTATGACTGGCATTCACTGGCAAAGTGCATTGCGCCGATTTCTCGCATGCCAAATGCGCTATGGGGTCACCCTATACATATACCGGTCGCATAGGAGAGACAAAATGGACGTAATAGAAACGCTTCGTCAGCTTCGGCTTGAGACATGGGCGATCAAAACGCAGCTGTGGCAGCAAAGCTTCCTCACCCTCAAATGGTGGTTTATTGTCGCCGCAATCGTAGCAGCTTACGCCATATGGTGGAAATTGGCGGACAAGCGCCGTATTATCGAATTGCTTCTCTATGGTTCGTTCATCGCGGTTACGCGGGTCATATTCGACGACTGGGGGATATCTTCCGGACGCTGGACGTATATCATCGACCTTGTCCCGATAGGCCAGAGCCTGTTCCTTAACGACTTAACGATCGTTCCCTTGTCCCTGATGCTGGTTTACCAGTATTCTTCGGACTGGCGGACCTTTGTTATCTTGGCAGTGATCGTGCAGGGGGTCACATCATTCCTGTTATGGCCGCTACTCATCGCCATCGGGATTTTAAAACTGCACGCCTGGCAGCTCTACCAGTCATATATCTTCATTGTTCTGGCGGCCATTATCATGAGAGCCGTATTAATCGTCGGGCTAAACGTGCAGAGGAAGAGCAGAACCGTCGGCGGCGAAACCGGCGCCAACCTTTTGGTGCCGGAGCCGGCGATGAAGCCGCTGGAGAAGGGCGGCGGCAACCGCGGGGACGACTCCCCGCGCAACGGCGACAGACTTGCCTAGGAGCGTCCTGAGGCTTACGACACGGGGGTTAAGATGAGCGAGGCTTTGGTCGAAATGGTCAGGGGCCTGATCGGTTTTTTTACACTGCTGATTTTCGCCCGCTTGCTAGGTAAGCAGCAGATCAGCCAGCTTACCTTTTTCGATTACGTGCTGGGCATCACCGTCGGTTCGATCGCCGCATCGCTGACCACCGACCTGACCAGCCGGGCCTGGCCGCATTGGGTGGGCCTGGTGACCTGGATCGCCTGCGTCCTTAGCCCTACCGGGCGACCGACCTGCTTGAACAGCTCAGGGAAAAAGGGGTTTTCGACCTTGATCAGGTGGCCTACGCGGTGCTCGAGCCCGACGGTCAGCTGTCGGTGCTGAAGAAGGCCCAGCACCAGCCGGTTACGCCGCAAGACTTGAATATGACCCCCCAATATGCGGGTATGAGTGTCGAGCTGATTTACGACGGACAGGTGATGCGGCAGAATCTCCGCGAGCTCGGCAAAAGCGACGATTGGCTCCGCGCGGAGCTGAAGTCGCGCGGCTACAAGGGCCCGGAAGAAATCTTCCTGATGCTTGTGAACCCCCGGGGCCAACTTTTCGTGGATCCCTACAAAGACAAGGTAGAAATAATTGATCCGGGGGATTTCCCCGGGCCCAGCTAGGAGGCCTTATGATCAGATTATTTTATTACGCCGTTCCGGTCGTGTTGCTGGTCTTTTTTGTCGCCGTTATGCAGGGAGGGAACTATTTGCGGGAGCCGCTAAGCGATAGCGACAACGTGCCGCTCTACATTTCAAAGGTTGCCGACGATGTCCGCTCCGAAGACTGGGACCAAGCCCGCCAGGACATCGACAAGCTCGACCGGGCCTTCCGCGTCGTGACAAAGCGGATCCAGTTCAGCGTGGAACGGGACGCCCTCGAAGGCCTGACACTGAGCATAGCGAGGGCTAAGGGCATGATTGAGGCCAAGGACAAGGCGGGAGCGCTGGCGCAGATGTATGAAGCGGATGCGCACTGGAACGACCTGGGAAGATAGGGCTATGCGGGACGAAATGATCAGCCGCGCCGGCCGTATTTAGGCGTACGGGAATTTTTGGGAGTTAATCATTGACAAGTGCGTCAGCGCGTGCTATTCTAATAATGAAATATATTTCATAAAACGGTATGCCGAGCAGTCGGAAGAAGGATAAAATTTTTGCGTATATTATGAAATATGTTTCGTAATATTAAGAGGAGGAGGGGCTTTATGCCTAGAGGAGATGGAACCGGCCCGATGGGTATCGGCCCTAACGGCTGGGGCCGGGGCGGATGCTTCGGCCTGCAGGGCGGCGGCGGTTTCGGCTTAGGCTTCGGTTTGGGGCGTGGCATACGGCGACGGCAAGCGCTGCCTTACCAGCAGGCCGTTGCCAATGTCGACTTGCTGGAAGAACGGGCCGAGTTGCTGGAACGGCAGGCGGCCGCGTGTCGGGCGATGGCCAGGAAGGCCAAAGACGCCGAGCCGAAGACGGACTAAAGGGGGAACCAAGGGTGATTGTGAGCATCGCCAGCGGCAAGGGCTGAACGGGCAAGACCAGTATCAGCGCCGCGCCGGCCTTTCTGGCGCCGGAAAGGGTGCTGGCGGACTGCGACGTCGACGCCGCCAACCTCCACCTGCTGGTCGGGGCCAGGCAGAGGGAAAGCCACGACTTTTTCGCCGGCTTCGAGCCGGAGGCCAACCCGGAGGAATGCCTGGGCTGCGGCAAATGCACCGAATTGTGCCGTTTCGGAGTATCGACAATGGCGTGATAACCTCGCCGTTCGCCTGTGAAGGCTGCGGGGTCTGCGCCTTCAACTGCCCCGCACCCGAAACACCGGCGAGGGAGGCCGCGGAAATGTTCGCTCGCGGGCACCTGCTTACTTTACAGGTGCCTGACGCGATAGATGTCGCCAAATTGGTCGGAAGGCGTTCGGCCAGTAGCCGTTAATCGCGTAAAAGGATGCGACGAAATATACAAGGAAAGGTGATGGGAAAGTGACAACGACAATCGGTATTCCTTTGGCCGGCGGCAGACTCTGCACCCATTTCGGGCACTGCCAGGAGTTCGCCTTCGTCAGCGTGGCCGACGGGAAAATCACCGGCGTAACGAAAAAAACGCCGCCGCCCCACGAACCGGGCGTATTTCCGGCCTGGCTCGCCGGGGAAGGCGCCGATACGGTTCTGGCCGGCGGCATGGGAGAACGGGCCCAGGCGCTATTCCGGCAGAACGGCGTCAAGGTCGTGTGCGGCGTCTCCGCCGGTACGCCCGAGGAAGTCGTCGAAGCGTATCTCAAGGGCACGCTGCTGACAGGCGCGAATCCGTGCAATCATGACGAAGACGGACATCACTGTCACGGGGGGTAGGAATATGAAAGTCGTAGTAACCGCCGGCGGGCCGGGCCTCGAAGACCAGTTCGACGCACGCTTCGGGCGGGCCGCCTACTTTATCGTCTGTGACCTTGAGAACGATTCCCGGGAATGCCACCCCAACACCCAGAACCTTGAGGCCGCGCAGGGGGCGGGCATTCAGGCCGCGCAAAGCGTCCAGCGCCTTGGGGCGTCGGCGCTGATAACCGGCCACGTAGGGCCGAAAGCGTTCAAAATCCTGGACGCCAACGGGATCAAGATTTTTTCCGCCACAGCCCGGACGGCCGGGGAAGCGCTCAGCGCGTACAACAACGGCCTGTTGTCCCAACTGGCGGCGCCGGACGTCGAAGGGCACTGGGGCTGAAACAGCGGCGTCCGTGCCCGGACCGTCCCAAGGCCTAACCCGGCCAAGCGGCTTTTACCGCCTGGCCGGGTTAGTGCGCTTGCCAATAATGCTGCTTGGCGGCCCCGATCTGCGTTTGCCGGCAGCGCTTGGTAAAAGCAGGTTGAAAGCATTTTCGCCGGAAAAGAGAGGAGAGGGCATATGTCATTGCTGGAAGAAGCACGCAGGGAACTCATCCGGAGAGCGGCCGCCGGGAAATGGGATGAACGCGAGCAGGTACACATCGTGTCGGCGCGCAATCTCACGCCCGAGGAGGCGATCGGCAGGCCCGACCGCGACGATTACCCGCTGCTCAAGGGGAAAGAAGTCATGATGGAAGCCCGTTACCTGGGCGGCGTCGGGCAGGCTTACACCGACCAGCCGGGGCAGTTCAGCGGCACGCTCGGCGAGGTGCTGCACATGGTGCTGAACACCAATTTCCGCCGGGCGGTATTCGTCGCGACCCTGAATGCCGTGCTGCGCAGCCTGCAGGAGGCGGAGGCGACGGTCCACTGCAAGGACAAGGAGCCGGCGCTGTGCGCGCGGCAACTCCCCGCTTATATCGAGCAGCTTTACGGCCGTCCGAAAATAGCCTTCGTCGGTCTGCAGCCGGCCCTTATCCAATCGCTGGTCGACGCGGGGTTCGAGCTGCGGGTGACCGACCTCAACCCGGACAACATCGGCCAGGTCCGCTGCGGCGTGCGCATCGAAGACGCGGCCCGCAACGCCGACAACGCCCGGTGGGCGGATATCGTGCTGTCGACCGGCAGCGTCCTGGTCAACGATACCCACCGCGAACTGTGGCAGGGGAAACCGGTGATATATTACGGCGTTGCCGCCGCGGGGCTGGCGAAACTGTTCGCCCTGCCGAGAATCTGTTTCTGCGGGCGATAATTGCTAGAAAAAAGAGGAATAACCGCAAGTGGCGGTAGAAGTAAGTATTTATAAATACGCCTGGAGAGGCCTATGTCGACGCTCTCGATATCAGGCCGCAAAAAGGGGGCGAAAAGATGTGAGCAATGATCCCCACGGAAAAATAGCCGCGACGGTCGAAAATGTGAAGCTCTTCCTGAAAGCCGCTTTCGGGCTGGAGGAACGCGCCACGGCCTATGTCAGGAAACAGGCCATCGACGATCTGGACAACTATATGCTGCTGTGTTTTGCCGACCTGCTGGGGTTGCCCAACCCGGTATCTTATTATACGCTGGAAATGCTGCCGTATCTGGCCGAAGATCTCGTGACGTGGGAAAGACGGATTGCGAACCGGAACAGCGTGGTGAACGACCGCTGGGGCGATTTTTGCTGCTAGGAGGCTCTCGGACAATGAAAAAGTTCGTGTTTTTCGGCGGCAAGGGCGGCGTCGGCAAAACGACGTCATCCGCGTCCTATGCCTTTTATTGTGCCGATCAAGGGCTGAGGACGCTGCTCGTTTCCACCGACCCCGCCCATTCGCTGGGCGACATTTTCGAGCAAAGCATCGGCGCGACGATCAAAGAATTGAAACCCGGCCTGCATGTTCTCGAAATCGACCCGGAGCAGGAAAGCCAGAAATACATCAAGGGCATCAAAGACAACATGAAGAAGGTCGTCAGTCCGGTCATCATCGAGGAGATCGAAAAACAGCTCGACGCCGCGTACGTTTCGCCCGGCTCGGAAGAGGCGGCCATTTTCGACCGGCTGGTGGATATCATCACTCAGTTCGGCGAAGAATACGACAAGGTCGTGTTCGACACCGCGCCCACGGGTCACACCCTGCGGCTGCTTTCCCTGCCCGAATTGCTCGGCGGCTGGCTGGACAGCCTGCTGGCAAAGCGGGAAAAGGCGCTCAGCCTCAAAAGCATGATGGATTTGGGCAACAAGAATAAACGCGAATATCTGCTTAGCGACCCGATCATCGGGATACTCAGCCGGCGCAAGGCCGGCCTGGAGCGGGCCAGGAGCATCCTGATCGACAAGCGACTGCTGACGTTCGTCTTCGTCATGAACCCGGAACGCCTGGTTATAGAAGAAACGAAGAAAGCGGTGCGGGTTCTGGAAAAGTACGGCATTCCGGTAAGCAGCGTCGTGGTCAACAAGTTGCTGCCCGAAAACTTGCAGGACGACTTCTGGAAGCGGCGCAAGACACTGGAGTCATCCTATCTACAGGAGATCGAGCAGGCATTTGCCGGCCAAGCCATCGTAAAAATCCCGCTGCTGAACGCCGACGTGCGCGCCGCGGACCTGGAGCGGATCGCGCCCTACTTTGCGCAAGTCGGCTGAGACGAAAGGGCGGGGCGCCGGTGAACCGGCGGACAAGCGGCCAACGGCTGAAAATGCCATGGGTCGCTTTTGCTTTGTCTACAGGGGCCGCCAGGGAGTATATTTAACCGTAAATTTACAAAGGGTTAATATAGAAATAACAAACCGGGACGACGATGCTGCTACAATGAAAGCAGCACAGTAACGGCGAGGTGAAAAGATGGATAATCTGTTCGCGGACAAGGAATTGTCCCGGCGCGCGTTCCTCCGCCTGTCGGCCTGCGCTTCCGGCGCGGCGGTCCTGACGCAGGTCCCCGGCCTTGCCTTCGGCGCTGCTCCCGGCGAAGCCGCCGGCGGCCGGATATCCATGGAAGAATGCCTGAGCCTTGCCCCGCAGGCGATGGCCGAAAGATCGGCCGTCGTCCAGGCCGGTTATCGCTTCCTGCTCGCGGCGGCCGACGAGATCGCCGACAAGGGCCTGAGCGAGACGGTAAAAGGGATCCTCTTGAGCCCAGCGCCCACCCTTATGGCCGCATATCAGACAGATGCGGACCGGGACGGCTTGCGGCGGCAGCTTGTCGATGCGGGCCTCTTAAAAGCCACGGCAACGGCCGAGCAGTTATTCCCGCCTCCCGCCCGCCCCGACCGGCCTCCCCAGCCCTTCGTGTCGGCTCCCGGCAGCACGTACGACAGCCACCACGCCTACCCCGGCGGGCTGGTCGTCCATACCGCCCTGAACGTCAAATCTTCGCTCAGCTTATGCCAGGGGTATCACGATACATACGGCGTACTGCTCGACCGCGATGTCGTGTTGGCGGCCCAGCTGCTGCACGACCTGCACAAGCCGTGGATCCTGCAGTGGCGGGAGGACGGCGCGACGCTGCCCGAGCATCAGATCGCCGGGGCAGGCGCCCATCACATCCTCAGCCTCGCCGAAACGATCTACCGCGGTCTGCCGGCCGAAGTAATCATCGCCCAGGCCAGCGCCCACGACAATGCCGGCACCCCGGCCGACGAGGCGCGACTGGTCGGCTATATAAAAGCGGCCGCCATCATCGCCGGCAAAGACCCGGTCGCCGCCGGCCTGCTCGCCGCCAACGGCGCCACGGTCGCCCTGCCGCGAAGGATCGAGCCGTTCGTCACCTATCTCGGCGACCATGACTGGAATTTCAGCGTGCCTGCCGCCAGGTGGACCATCGGCCTGCTGGAAGTGCTGGCCGTGGCCGACTACGGCATGGGCGCCGCCGATCTGAAAAACGGCCGCTTCAACACCTTCCGCAACTATATTTTCTCCCAGGCGACGATGATCGCCCTTTATCAAATCTATGTCGTCGGCGGTTCCGAAGGCCTGCGGGCTGCCGTCCACGGCTTGGTCGTCCCGTCGGAGACAGGCGCCGGCTGACGGAGCCCGGCATCCATAGCCGGTACCTGTGCCGCCTCTTCCTGCGGGCGGCACAAAAAAACCGTCCCGACGAAAGGGACGGTTTTTCGCTCGCGGAGATCAGCCGATGCGCTTCAAAATCTTAGGGTGGATGAACCACAGCAGTTCGCCCCGGGCGGGCGTTTCCCGCTCGACGGTGAAGCCGGCGGCCGAAGCCTCGCTGAAAGGCAGCTTCAGCCCCGTCAGCTTCAGCGACCAGTCGCCGAGGTAGGGCTGGTGGCTGACGAAGATGAGGCATTCGTCGTTGCAGTGCTCGAAGGCCGTCGCCAGAAGGGTGGCCAGATCATCGGTATCGAGGGTCCTCAGGAAGCGGCGCTTGACGCCCAGCTCTTCGGCGACAAGCTCGGCCGTCTGGGATGCCGCGGGCGACATGCTCGACCATACCTGGGTTTTGACTTTCCGCGGAATGATCCGGTCGAGCCCCTGGGCAGCGTCGATCACCGCCTTCTCGCCGTTCTTCGTCAGTACGGTTCGGATCTCGCCCTGCTTGCTCGGTTTTTCCCCCGCTTCGCCGATGTGAAAGAGAATAATGTACATAGGATATTCCTCCTATATAAAGCGTTGGCTGTCGGCGGGAGATTTCCTGGCGGCGGATTGTTAATTTTTTGTTAATCTTGGGCTGCCGGCTATTTCCGGCGGTCGGTCAGGTAAACCGAGCCTTCGATGGCCTTGGCCCGCCTTTTGAGCTGGGCGGCGATCTCGCCGATTTCGAGATAGTTGGTGTACCGCCGTTCCGCGTTGTCGACGACCGCGATCGACACGGTCGTCAGGGGATAGTTTTCCTCCAAGCCTTTGCGGTTGAGCACGGTAATAAAACCTCGGATAAGATCTTCGGGGGGATAAAGGCTGCGAAACTCGCGGTCGAAGCGGGCGATGACCGTTTGACAGAGAGCTTCCGCCTTCTCCGGCCGGCTGATGATGATGAAATCGTCGCCGCCGATGTGGCCGAGGAAATCGGCGCCCGTATCGCCGCAGGCGGTCAGCGCCTGGCTGAGGATGGCGCTGGTCAGGCGCAGGGCGCGGTCGCCCTGCTCGAAACCGTACTTGTCGTTGAACGCCTTGAAGTTGTCGAGGTCGATGTACAACACCGCGAAGGGTTCATTGCCGCGAACCAGTTTTTTCAACCGTTCCTCGATGACGAGGTTGCCGGGCAGGCCGGTGAGGGGATTGGCGTTGGCGGCGCAGCATATTTGCCTGTCGGTGATGTGCCTGAGAAGATCGATGATCGAGACCGTACCCCAGTAACGGCCGTCCCTGGTAACGATGATGAGATCATACAGCTTGGCTTCCTCGCGGGCCATCGCCTGCCGGGAAACGGTTTCCAGAGCCAGGCCGTAGTCGACGATCAGCGGGTGGCTGTCCATCAGCATCCTGATCGGCCGTTTATAATACAGCGGCACCCCGTACTGGCTGCCAAGGCGGTAATAAAGCTCGTTTTTCATCACCAGGCCGACCGGCCTGTCCTCTTCGACGACCACGATGCCTTGCAGGTTGCCGGCGGGAAAGAGACCTTTAGTTTCGGCCACGATCTTCTGCCCGTCCACCGCGGGACTTTGCTGGGCGATATCGCCTATCGTCGCCTCGCCGCAGTCCGGCAGGCCGGCCGGAGCGGCAGCCGTTGCATCTCCGGGACGGGACTGACAGGCTTCCTTCGGGTTTTGACGGCCTGGCAAATTACTCACAGGCTCCACTTCACTCTCTTTTTCCGCGCTTCTATATTTATTATAAAGCAAACGCCAGCCTGGTGAGGTTAAAGTTCTGTTAAGTTATGTTAACGTTCCGTGATCGGACGGATTCCTAAGCCTTGAACCGTTGCGCCGCGCCGTCGAGGTCGCGGGCCAGGGATTTCAGATGCTCGATGGAGAAGAAAATGTTCTGGATTGCCGCCGCCTGTTCCTCGCTGACGGCGGCCACTTCGTGGATAGTGGTATTATTATCGGCTGTCGACCGGGCTATGCCGGCTACGGCGTCAAAGGCCTGGCGGCAGCAGGCCAACTGCTGTTCGGAGGCGGTCGTGATCTCGTCCGCCTCGGCCCGGGTTTTGCCGATGGCGTCGACAATATGGCCGAAGGCGGCGCCCAGTTGCTCGTTGATGCCGGCGCTCCGCTCGATGGACGCCAGACTGTGCTGGACAACGACGGTGGCGGCGGCAGTTTTCTCCTGGACATCGCGGACGAGCGAAGCGATGCTTTTCACAGCCTCACCCGACTGTTCGGCCAGCTTCTGCACCTCACCGGCCACCACGGCGAACCCCCGGCCCGCCTCGCCGACCCTGGCCGCTTCGATCGAAGCGTTGAGCGCCAGGAGCTGGGTCTGCTTGGTCATCGAAGTAATGATGTCGGTGATCCGGGTGATCTCCCTGGTGCTCGCCCCCAGGGCCGCAATGTTGGCGACGGTATCTTCCGCCGTCGTTTTTATCTGCAGCATGTGGGCGATCGCTTCGTCGACGACCGCCTGCCCTTCGCCGGCGACCGACGAGCATTCGCGGGTGGCGGCCGTCATCTCGCGGGAATGGCCGGATACTTTGGCGCTTATCGTCCTCAGCTCGCCAAGCAGCGTTTCCGTCTTGAGGGTGTCGTCGCTCTGCCGGGTGATCCTCTCCGCTACATCCTGGATGGATTGGGAGACCTGTTGGGAGGATTCGCTCGCCTGACCGGCGGCGTCCGTGACGCTGGCGACGGTGGAGAAGATGTGCGACGACGAAGCTTTGATCGCCTCGCCGAGTTCGCGCAAACCGGTCGTCATCGAATTGAAGGCCGTGGCCACATGGCCCAGCTCGTCGCTCCGCCGGTCGTTCACCGTAACGCTCAGATCGCCGTCGGCGACGAGGCGGGCCCCTTTCTCAAGCTCCCTGAGCGGCGCCAGCGCCCGGCGGGTGACCAGCAGACCGGTCGTCACGAAAACCGCCACCAGAAGAAGGGTCACCCGGATACTGTGCTGAACGGCGGTGCCGATCGTTTCGAGAGCTTTGTCCTTAGGGAAAAGGGCCACGATGACCCAGTCGGTATTTTCCACCGCCCGGTAGGACGCGAGGAACTCCTGATCCCGCAGAGTTCCGGTCGTATCGCCCGTTCTGTTCTGCACAGCCTCGGCGTAGACTTCTTCCTTCAGCGGCTCCTGGCTTTCCACCGACGACGGATTGTGCTGGTTGTAGAGCGGCACGCGCCGCTTATCGAGGAGAACGATGGCGTACCCCGGATTTTGCGACAGGATCGCCTCCACCCGTGTCTGGAGGTTCGCGATCGATAAATTCGCCCCGAGAACGCCGACGACCGTGTTGCCGCCGCCGTAAACGGGAGCGGCCCCGAGGATGGTCAGCTGGTTGGTCACCTTGCTGAATACGGGATCGGAAAAGCTGATGGTTCCTCCCATGGCGGTGCGGAAGTAATCGCGGTCGCCGATGTTGACCGGCTGGGAGCCGTCGGTACGGCAAATCTGCCTGCCGCTCCGGTCGGCTACGAATAGCGCGTCGTTGCCGCCGTAGTAAGGCTGCACCTGGACGAGAAAATTCTTCGCCGCAAGCGGGTCCATTGAACGAATCTCTGCCTTGCCGCTGGTAGCCGAGAGGAAATTCTTCTTGCTCTGCACGTACAGGCCGATGTCGCTGGCGGCCCGCTCGGCGACCTTGTTGTTGCGGTCAATTGCGGCTGCGGTCAGACTCTCCGTGGTCTGCTGGGAAAAATACCATCCCAGGATGATGATCGGGATGGTACAGGTAGCGATAATAAAAGCGGCCGCACGCGCGGCAAGGGATGAGAAGCCGCGGGCGAGACCGTCCTTCCTGCGGGCATCCTTTCCCCGGCGCCGCGGTAGCCCGGCCAGCAGTTCCCGTCCGCGGCGGCTTAGTTGAGACAGACCCGATATGTGCATGATTCCGACCTCTCGCTTTTCGTTTTTGGTTCGATGGTACCATGATTTCCCTGCGGTCGAAAGGCGGTTTCCCAAAGCTTAACCGTCCCTTAACGATATCTTAAGAAACGGCTGACCGTCGGCGCAGGATAAAGGACGGCGATAATTGAAACAAGTATAAAAAGCCGCGGGACAAGAGCGCCGCGAGATGCTGAACGGAGGCCGCATTGATGCCAGGCAAGGTTTTGATCGTCGACGACGAACCCAATATCCGTCAACTCGTCAGATTCAACCTCGAAAGAGAGGGGTTTACCGTCATCGAGGCCGGGGACGGCATCGCCTGTCTGGAACTGGTCGACAAAGAAAGGCCCGACCTGATCGTCCTCGACATAATGATACCGGGCAAAGACGGCCTGGAGGTTTGCCGGATACTCAAATCAAAACCGGAATCGTCCGGCATTGCCGTTATAATGCTGACCGCCAAGGCCGAGGAAATCGACACCATCCTCGGTCTGGAAATGGGTGCCGACGATTATGTCACCAAGCCCTTCAGTCCCCGCGAGCTGACCGCGAGGGTCAAGGCGGTGCTGCGCCGCGGCCACAAGGACCCGCAGCAGTCGGATGAATTGGTGTTCGGCAATCTGCGGATGAACCTGGTCAGGTACGAAGCTTTCATCCATAACGAGAAGCTGGAACTGACCCCGAAGGAATTCGAACTGCTCAAGTGCTTTGTCACCGAACCCGGCAAGGCGTTCACCCGTGAACTGCTGCTGGAAAAAGTCTGGGGATACGAATACGCCGGCGACACCCGCACGGTGGACGTCCACATCCGCCATCTGCGGCTGAAACTGTCCGCCGACCCGGCGTTGGCGGAGGCCGTCGAAACGGTGCGCGGCGTGGGCTACCGGCTCCAAAAATAGATGAGGACAGCGGACCTGGGCGCCGCGGTCTTTTTTTTCGCCCTTAGCGGGAAGGTGTGGCAAAAAATTTACACATCCTTAAACTGGGCTTAACAGCCCGGTAATTATCGGCTGTTACAATGGAAACGAGATGAACGAAGGGAGGCTACCGCCATAAGTGAGGCAAAAGCGCTGATTATTACCGCCTCGATAGGTTCGGGCCATACGCGGGCGGCGGACGCGATCCGCGCCGCGCTGCTCGACGGGCGCCACGTATCGCAGGCGACGGTGGCCGACTTCCTCGACGACCGGGACACGGCCAGCCGGTTCATCAAGGACGCATACCTGAAGATGCTCGGCGTTTTCCCCCAGGCTTACGATCATCTGTATCGCTGGTCGCAGGAGCATATTCCGGGCGCCAACCTCGGCAACCTGACCGCGCTCCTTATGAAGAGGAAACTTCTCAACATACTGGCAGAACACCGCCCCGACATCGTCGTCTTCACCCATCCCTTTCCCTGCTGCGCGGCGGCCTCGCTGCGCGGCAGCCGGCAGCTCCGTCTGCCGCTGGCGGCCGTGCTCACCGACTTTGCCGTCCACCGCCTGTGGGTTCACCGGGAAATCGACCTGTACTTCGTCGCCAGCCAGGAGATGAAAGCTGCGCTGGGAGCCCTGAATATACGCGGCGAGCGCGTTCACGCCACCGGCATTCCCGTGGCCGTCGATTTTGCGGCCCGCACGGCCCGCCGCGGGACCGGGGCGGAGCCGTCCGTCCTGGTCATGGGGGGCGGCCTGGGTCTCGGCCCGGTGGAAGAGGCCGTGGAAAGCCTGGCGGCCGTCGGCAGGCGGCTGAACATCACCGTGGCGGCGGGCGGTAACGACGCCCTCCGGCAAAGGATAAAAGCCGCCGCCGGACGATCCCCGCACAGCATCGCGGCGCTCGGCTTCACCGACAGGATTCCCGAACTGATGGCCTGCGCCGCCATCCTCATCACCAAGCCGGGGGCGCTGACGTGCAGCGAGGCGCTGGCCGCCGGGACGCCGCTGCTGCTTTACAGCCCCCTGCCCGGCCAGGAAGAGGAAAACGCCGCCTATCTCGTCCGGCAGGGGGCGGCCGTGAGGGCGGACAGCGCCGCCGGCCTCGGCCGCATCGTGGCCCGGATGCTGGCAAAGCCGGAACTGCTGGAGGGTATGCGGTCGCGGGCCGCGGCGCTGGGCCGTCCGCAGGCGGCGGCGGAAATCGCCGTCCTCATCGGCGACCGCCTCCGCGCGCGGTGCGTGAACCCCGCGGGTTAAAGATACGCATTCGGATACGACAAGGAGGAAAGCATGAAAATAACCGGGCAAGCCACAGCGTCGGAAGTATGCCTGCGCCTGCTGCTGGCCGCCGTGTCACCCTTGCAGGGCATGCTCGACCGCCCCGGGATAACCCACGAATTCTGCAACCGCCAGGCGCTGCAGATTCTCCGCGGCGACGGCTTTACCCGCTACGCGGATTTTCTCCAACTGTTCAAACAGGAACTCGATTGCGGCGTTTACTGGGCGGATCAGGGCTGGAAGAACGTCCACCATTACTTTGAGCCCACCTCCGGCAAAGGACTGTGGCATTTCGCCAGCGCGCGGCAACAATTCGCGGTCTACTACCACATGGCCCAGTTTTCCCTGCGCAAGGCGGACCCGCGCAGGGCGGCGTTCCTGCTCGGCGCGGCCGCCCATCTGGTCCAGGACATGTGCGTTCCCCATCACGCCCGCGCCAAAATGCTCGACGGCCACAAGCAATACGAAACCTGGGTCGAGAAGCGCTTCGACCGCTATGCGGTAAATTCGCGGGGCATATACGGCGAGGGGCGGGCAACCTGCTCGCTGCTGGTCGCCAACGCCGTCGTCGCCGCCGATTTCTTCGACGCGGTCAAACGGGAAGACGACGGGAGCGCCTACCATAAGACCACGGAAATCCTGCTGCCGCTCGCCCAGCGGACCACCGCGGGATTGCTGTGGCATTTCGCCAACGAAGCCGTCAAGGCCGGCATCGACATGACGGCCGCCGTAGCCGCACGCAAAGCGGTCGCCTGACATCACGGCAGCATAAGCAGCCTTCTTCGGAGGTATACCTTGACCATCCTTGCATTGGCTAAGGGCAGGCTGCCCGGTTTTTTCGGGCGAGCAGGCCGGCATGAAGTTGATACCGAGCCCGTAAAAGAACTGAAGGCAATCATCGGTCAGCAGGCGATCACGCCACTCTTCCAGCCGATAGTCTCCCTCACCGACGGCAGCGTTATCGGCTACGAGGCCTTGAGCCGCGGCCCGCACGGCTCGACGCTCGAGCTCCCCGACGCCCTTTTTTCCGCCGCCGCCGCAGGCGACCTCACCTGGGAGCTGGAATACCTGTGCCGGACCAAAGCCTTGGAAAAGGCGAAGGACATAATCGCGTCCAAGATGCTGTTTATTAACGTCGATCCCAAGATCATCAACGACCACCGTTTCCAGAAGGGACTAACCAGGGAATTTCTGCAGCACTACTCTGCCGAGACCGGCAACATCATATTCGAAATCACCGAGAAGACGGCGATCAGCGACTACAAGAGCTTCTGCCGCATCCTTGACAACTATAAAAGCCAGGGCTACAAAATAGCCATCGACGATACGGGGTCCGGTTACTCCGGCCTTAAAACCCTCGCGCAAACCCGCCCGCATTTCATCAAGGTCGATATGGACCTGGTCCGCGATATCGACAAAGACGGCCTCAAGCAGGCGATGATGAAGGCCCTCTGCGACATCGCGGCGATAACCGGCAGCCAGATGATCGCCGAGGGCATCGAAACCCGGGACGAGCTTGACACCCTCGTTGCGATCGGGGTTCCTTACGGGCAGGGGTTCTATCTGCAGAAACCGGCGCTCGTATTCGCGGACATCGCGCCCGGCATCCGGGAGACGATAATCGACGTCAACCGGCGCCAGGCCGATGATCGCCGGCAAAATCCCCAAAAAATGCCTGTCGGGGCACTCGCGTGGCAGGGGCCGGATATCGCCCCCGAAACGCGCGTGGGCCAGGTGCTGGATATTTTCGCCGGCAACCCTCAGGTCCATGGCCTCCCGGTCGTGGACAAAGGGCGGCCTGTTGGCCTGGTGATGCGCAACGAACTATTCGCCAGGCTGGCGGGCAATTACGGGAAAG
Organism: Sporomusaceae bacterium; assembly: GCA_022839045.1. The sequence goes on along the minus strand of JALHDI010000010.1, from coordinate 13,890 downwards.
CCCTGTATATGCACCGGCCGATCCGCCTGCTCATGAACCGGCGGCCGCTGACCGTCGACTACGCGACGCCGCTCGGTGCCGTCGTCGAATGCGCCTTGGCCCGCACGGAAAACAACGTTTACGACCACATCCTGGTCGAGCGGGAAGGGAAGTATTACGGCGCGGTTTCCGTGAAGCTGCTCCTGGAAAAGCTGGTTGTGGCGGAAAACGGGCGGGGGTGAACGGCTCAAGAGTATTGCCGGCAAAACCGCTGCGTGGTAAAATTATTACAAAGCAAACGCTCCGAAGCAAAGAGGCTTGTGGTGTTCCACGGGCCTCTTATTGCTTTCTTCAGGAACGAGCAAGGGAAGAAGGGGGGAAGAAAGATGGCAAAAGAAATAATCACGACCTGCACCCGCGACTGCCTGAACTCCTGCGGGCTGGTGGCCTCGGTCGAGCAGGGGCGGGTGACCGGCCTGCGGGGCAACCCCCGCCATCCGCTGACCCGGGGACAGGCCTGCCACAAGTGCCTGAAATTCGTCGCCAGAGCGTATAGCCCGGAGCGTATCCTAACCCCCATGAAAAAAAACGCCGCCGGCGACTGGCAGCCCGTTTCCTGGACGGACGCCCTGGACGAGATCGCCGCCAGGCTGGCCGGTACGGTGGAGCGCTACGGGCCGGAAGGCATCCTGTACTACCGCGGCTTCGCCCAGCGCACGGCCCTGAAACTCGTCAACGAACGGTTTTTCAACCTCCTCGGCGGGGTAACCGGCACCAGGGGGACGCTATGCGGCGGCGCCGGCCAGGCATCACAGGACCTCGACTTCGGCCGCCGCGTTTCCCACGACCCGCTCGACCACCTTAACAGCCATTCGCTTATTCTCTGGGGCCGCAACCCGGTCGCGACTAACCCGTCCCTGGCGGCCACCGTCCAAGAGCTTCGCAGCCAGGGAGCGAAAGTGGCGCTCATCGACCCCGTGGCCTCGGAAAGCCGCCGCATCTGCGACCTGCACATCCAGCCCGCTCCCGGTAGGGATGTTTTCCTGGCCATGGCGGCCGCCAAGCTTATCCTCGAACGGGGCCAGCAGGACGAGGCCTTCCTGGCCGGACACAGCGAAGGATTCGCCGCGTATCGCCGTATTCTCGACGCCTATTCCCTCGATGAGTTAGTGTGCCTTTGCGACGTATCCCGCCGCGAAGTCGAGAAACTGTACGATATACTCGTCAACCACTACCCCACGGCCATTTGCCTGGGGTGGGGCCTCCACCGCTGGGTCCACGCCCACTACGCCATCCGGGCCGTGGACGCGCTCGGCGCGATCGCCGGCGTCATCGGCGTGAGCGGCGGCGGCGTCAGTCAGGGGTTCGAGGAATACGCCGCCTTCGACGGGGCGGCGACGCTCGACCATCTTTACCCCAACCGCCGGCGGCTGCTGATGCCGCTTATCGGCCGAGAGATAACGGACGCCCATGACCCGCCGCTCGGCATGGCGGTCATCACCGCCGGCAACCCCGTGTGCCAGGCGGCCAACTCGGCCAAAGTGGCGGACGCCTTCCGGCAGATTCCCTATGTCGTGTTCGTCGGCCATTTCCTCGACGACACCGCCCAGTGCGCCGACATCTTCCTGCCGACCACCACCTTCCTCGAGGAAGAGGACGTGACCGGCAGCTACGGCCACAACTTCATCGGCCCCGTCAACCCGGCCGTTCCCCCGCCGGGCGAGGCGAAACCGGATTTCGCCATCTTCCAGGAACTGGCCCGGCGGTTCCCGTTCGCCGGCGAGTTGGCGGGCAGCGCCGCAGAATGGCTGGGCCGGCTGTTGCAGCCCGTCACAAGCCGGGGGATCGCGCTGGAAACGATTCGCGGCGGCCCCGTCCGTTTGCCCGACGCCCCGTATGTTCCCTACGCCGACCGTAGGTTCCCCACCCCCTCGGGGAAATACCGGTTCATGAGCGAATTCGCCCCGCCGCCGGCGTGGCAGGCCGATCCGGAATACCCCTACCAGCTGATGTCGGTATCGCCGCACGACTGGCTGTGTTCCGAAACCACGCCCGCCGAGCAGGGCGAACTGACGGTGGTAAGGCTCCACCCCGCGGAAGCGGCGAAGATCGGCGTCGGCGACGGCGAGGAGATAACGGTCGTCAGCCGGGTCGGCCGGACAAGGGCCAGGCTGCGGCTCGACCCCCGTCAGCGGCGGGATGTCGTAGTATTCCCGCGGGGCAAGTGGCTGAGCTCGGGCAGCAGCGTCAACCTGCTCACCCCCGACCTGGTGAGCGAGGTCGGCGGCGGCGCGCCCTTCTACGAAGCGCGCGTCCGCCTGGAAAAAGCGGGGGAGGCCTGTTCGCCGACGGAATGAGGCGGTGACTCTCACCGGGAATAACGAATATTGCGAATATGGCCGGAGGTATTGACCGCCGGGAAAAGTCTGTGGTATAGTAACGACAATATAAAAAGCAAAGGCGCTTTGGAGCACGGCTCCGAAGCGCCTTTTCACATATTTAATCCCTGCAACCGAATAAGGTCCGGCGGTTTGCTTACCAGCGTGATAGCATCGGGGCTAATAAACAGCTGTTTATTGGCCCCGATGTGTTCATAATACAAGCTCAATCGGGGAGGTGACGGTCTTCGCGGTCGACGGAAAAAAATAGGGGCTTCATGAGTACTGGCATACCCATGAAGCCGGCGCACATCTACCCCCCAGCGACTAAACCAGGGTTATTCGACGTGCCTAGTTTTCATTATAGCCGGGGAACCAGTGTTTTTCAATAAGCGATTCGAGGAGGTAATCAATATGCGACAAGTGGCTATATACGGTAAAGGCGGTATCGGCAAATCGACGACGACCCAGAATACGGTGGCGGCTCTGGCCGAAGCCGGCAAAAAAGTGATGGTGGTCGGCTGCGACCCGAAGGCCGACTCGACCCGCCTGCTCCTGGGCGGCCTGTGCCAGAAGACGGTGCTCGACACGCTGCGGGACGAGGGCGACGACATCGAGCTCGACGCTATTTTGAAACCGGGCTTCAAGAGCACCCGCTGCGTGGAGTCGGGCGGGCCCGAGCCAGGCGTCGGCTGCGCCGGCCGCGGCATCATCACCTCCATCAACCTGCTGGAGTCGCTCGGGGCCTACACCCCCGACCTCGACTACGTGTTCTACGACGTCCTCGGCGACGTCGTCTGCGGCGGGTTCGCGATGCCCATCCGCGAGGGCAAGGCCGAGGAAATCTATATCGTCGCCTCGGGCGAGCTCATGGCGCTGTACGCCGCCAACAACATCGCCAAAGGCATCAAAAAATACGCGACCAACGGCAAGGTCCGCCTCGGCGGCATCATCTGCAACAGCCGCAAGGTCGACAACGAATACGCTCTCCTCAAGGCGTTCGCCGAGGAGATCGGCTCCCAGCTCATCCACTTCGTACCCCGCGACAACATCGTGCAGCGGGCCGAGATCAACAAGAAAACGGTCATCGACTTCGACCCGGCGGCCGACCAGGCGGCCGAGTACCGCAAGCTGGCCGCGGCCATCGACGGCAATCAGCTGTTCGTCATCCCCAGGCCCATGACCCAGGACCGGCTGGAAGAACTGATGATGCAGCACGGTTTCCTCGACGCGATAGCTTAGAGAGATTGAAGGAGGACGAGGATTATGCTACTCATTCGCGCGATCGTCAGGCCGGAGAAGAAGGACGAAGTGCTGTCCGAATTATCGCGGGCCGGTTTCCACGCCGCCACCGTCATCGACGTCGTCGGCCGCGGCAAGCAGAAGGGCATCAAGATCGGCGGCATCGTGTACGACGAGATCCCCAAAAGCCTCATCCTCATGGCCGTCCGCGACGAGGATAAGGACGATGTCATCCGCACGGTGCTGGGAGCGGCCAAAACGAGCGAAAAAGGCGCCTACGGCGACGGCAAGGTGTTCGTCAGCCCGCTGGAGGAGGCCTACACCATCTCCAGCGGCGCCAAGGGCCTGTAGGGGGGCTGGCACATGAAAGAGATCATCGCGGTCATCCGCATGAACAAGACCAACGCCATGAAACGCGCCCTGGTCGAGGCCGGGGTGGCCGGCTTCACCGCCGCCAAGGTGCTGGGCCGGGGCAAGCTGGTCGAAGACCCGTCGGTCATCGCCGAACGCAAGGCGGGGCTGCTGGCCCTGGCCGGCGACGAGGTGGAGCCGGCGGAAACCGAGCAGCTCGTCGACGGTTTCCTGGACGGTTCGCGGCTCTTCCCCCGGCGGATGTTCACCGTCATGGCCCACGACGAGGATGTGCCCCGCATCGTCGACGCCATCATGAAAGCCAACCGCACCACCAATAAGGTGGGCGACGGCAAGATCTTCGTCCTGCCCGTCCTCGACGCCGTCCGCGTGCGCACCGGCGAGGCCGGCGACGCCGCCCTGTAACAAAAGGAGGTATGGAAAATGGCCATGACCCTGGAGCAAATCAGCGAGATGCTGGCCCAATACCCGTCCAAGGTGGAAAAGAACCGCAAGAAGCACATCGTCGTCAAGGATTCGTCGGCCGGCCGGCAGGAGATAGAAGCCAACACCCGCACCATTCCCGGCGTCATCACCAACCGCGGCTGTGCCTACGCCGGCTGCAAGGGCGTCGTCCTCGGCCCGCTCAAGGATATGGTCCACATCACCCACGGGCCGATCGGCTGCGCCTTCTACACCTGGGGCGCCCGCCGTAACAAGGCCCGGTCGGAGGACCCCGGCCAGAACTTCATGAATTACTGCGTCTCCACCGACATGCAGGAGAGCGACATCGTCTTCGGCGGCGAGAAGAAGCTGGCCAAGGTGATCGACGAGGCGGCGGAAATCTTCAAGCCTAAGGCGATCACCGTATCCGCCACCTGCCCGGTCGGCCTGATCGGCGACGACATCAACGCCGTCGCCAGAGCCGCCGAGGAACGGCTGGGCATTCCCATCCTGGCGTTCAGCTGCGAAGGCTACAAAGGGGTGAGCCAGTCGGCCGGCCACCATATCGCCAACAACGGCCTGATGGAAAAGGTCATCGGCGCCGGCGACCGCGAAGAGGCTGCCGGCAGGTACCCCATCAACCTCCTCGGCGAGTACAACATCGGCGGCGACAGCTGGGAGATCGAACGGATACTGGATGAGATCGGCTACACCGTCGTATCGGTCATGACCGGCGACGGCTCCTACGAGGAGCTCAAGAACGCCCACACCGCCGAACTCAACCTCGTCCAGTGCCACCGCTCGATCAACTACATCGCCGGCATGCTGGAGACCAAGTACGGCACCCCGTGGCTGAAGGTCAACTTCATCGGCGTGGCCGCCACCGCCGAGTCGCTCAGGAACATGGCTCGCTACTTCGACGACCCGGCCCTCGCCGCCCGGACGGAGGAGATCATCGCCCGCGAGCTCGCCCGGGTGGAGCCGCAGCTCGAGCAATACCGCAAACTGTGCGAGGGCAAGACGGCCTTCTGTTTCGTCGGCGGCTCCCGCGGCCACCACTATCAGGGCCTGTTCGCCGAGCTGGGCATCGACACGGTGCTGGCCGGCTACGAATTCGCCCACCGCGACGACTACGAGGGTCGGCAGGTCATCCCCGAAATCAAGACCGACGCCGACTCGAAAAACATCCCCGACCTCCATGTCACCGCCGACGAGCGCCGTTTCCGCCTCAAGCTGTCGCCGGAGAAGATGGCGGAGCTCCAGCGCCAGATCCCCCTCAGCTACTACGCTGGCATGCAGGTCGACATGGCCGACGGCACCATCATGGTCGACGACCTCAATCACTACGAGACCGAGGAATTCATCAAGCTCCTCAAGCCCGACATCTTCGCCTCCGGCATCAAAGACAAGTACGTCGTGCAGAAGATGGGCATCCCCGCCAAGCAGCTGCATTCCTACGACTACAGCGGCCCTTACGCCGGCTTCAACGGCGCGGTCAACTTCGCCCGCGACGTGAGCATGGGCTTCGTTTCCCCCACCTGGAACTTCATCGTCCCCCCCTGGAAGGAAGAGCCGCTTTTGACCGGCTCGGTAACCGAGGAAGGAGTGGCCTGAAATGCTTGACGCAACCCCCAAGGAAATAAACGAACGCACCAGCGGCGGCATGATCAACCCCGCCAAGACCTGCCAGCCCATCGGCGCCATGTATGCCGCCCTGGGGGTGCACGGCTGCCTGCCCCACAGCCACGGGTCGCAGGGCTGCTGCTCGTTCCACCGCATGCACCTCACCCGCCATTTCCGCGACCCGATCATGGCTTCGACCAGTTCCTTCACCGAGGGCGCGTCCGTCTTCGGCGGCGGCGCCAACCTCAAGACGGCCATCAAGAACATCTTCCAGATCTACAACCCGGATATCATCGCCGTCCACACCACCTGCCTGACCGAGACGATCGGCGACGACATCCCCAGCATCATCAAGGACGCCGACATCCCCGAAGGCAAGGCGGTCTTCCACGCCAACACCCCCAGCTACCAGGGCTCGCACATCACCGGCTTCTCCAACATGACCAAGGCGATGGTCAATTACTTCGCCGAGGCCGCCGCCGCCCTCAAGAAGGACCAGGCCAACCTCATCCCCGGCTTCGTCAACCCCGGCGACATGCGGGAGATCAAGCGCATCGCCCGCCTGATGGGCGTCCCCTTCATCATGTTCCCCGACACCAGCGGCGTCGTCGACACCCCCATGACCGGCGAATTCGTCATGTTCCCCAAGGGCGGGACGACGCTGGCCGAACTGGGCGACAGCGGCAACAGCAAGCTCACCGTGGCCCTCGGCCGGTTCGCCGCCAGCGACGCCGCCGAGGCGCTGGCCAAAAAGTGCAAGGTGCCGGCCGTCACCCTCAAGACGCCGATCGGCATCAAGGCCACCGACGCCCTCGTGATGGCGCTCCGGCGGGCCTTCGTCCGCGAGGTGCCGTGGGAGCTCGAGGAGGAGCGCGGCCAACTGGTCGATATCGTGACCGACACCCACTTCCACTTCCACGGCAAAAAGGTAGCCATCTTCGGCGACCCCGACATCGTCACCGGCCTGACCGAATTCGCCGTCAGTCTCGGCATGGCGCCCGTGCATGTCCTGACCGGCACGCCGGGCGGCGCCATCGGCTCGGATGTCGGCAGCTTCGAGGAGGACATCGCCGCAATCGTCGGCCAGGCTGGTCACAAAGCCAATATCAAGGCGGGCGGCGACCTCTTCACCCTTCACCAGTGGATCAAGAACGAACCGGTCGACCTCTTGATCGGCAACACCTACGGCAAGTATATCGCCAGGGCGGAAGACATCCCCTTCGTCCGCGTCGGCTTCCCCATCCTCGACCGCAGCGTCCATTCCTACCTGCCGGTCGTCGGCTACCGGGGCGCCATGCGGCTGGTCGAGATGATCGCCGGCGCGCTGCTCGACAGGCAGGACCGCGACGCGGCCGATGAGGACTTCGAACTGGTTATGTAACGATACCGCGGCGGCGGGAAAGGGAGTGAAAATCATGGCGCAGGTTTTAGCGATCGAAGGACGGCAAGACTTCATCACCACCAAGGGCCGGCAGATAAGCCGCCTCAAATGCGACGACGACAGCATCGCCGGCGCCGTCAGCCAGCGGGCCTGCGTCTACTGCGGGGCCCGCGTCGTCCTCAATCCCGTCACCGACGCCATCCATCTGGTGCACGGCCCCATCGGCTGCGCCAGCTACACCTGGGACATCCGCGGCAGCCTCACCAGCGGCGCCGACCTGTACCGCAACAGTTTTTCCACCGATCTCAAGGAGCGGGACATCATCTTCGGCGGCGAGCAGAAGCTGGCCGCGGCCATCGACGAGCTCGTCGCCAAATACCGTCCCAAGCTCGTCTTCATCTATTCCACCTGCATTGTCGGCGTGATCGGCGACGACCTGGAGGCGGTGGCCAAAGCGGCCGCCGGCCGCCACGGCATCGAGGTTATCCCCGTGCAGTCGAGCGGCTTCGCCGGCAACAAGGCCGCCGGCTACCGGGCGGCCTGCGACGCGCTGTTCCGCCTCATCGCCCCGGGGACGGCGGCGGAGGCGGCGCTCGTGGGTAAGGACAGGAGCATCAATTATCTCGGCGACTTCAACCTGGCCGGCGAAGCGTGGATCATTCGCGATTACCTGGCGCAGATCGGGGTCGATGTCAACGTCGTCTTTACCGGCGATTCTAGCTACGGCGAACTCAAGAAAGCCACCCGTGCCCGCCTCAACATCATCCAGTGCGCCGGGTCGATGGCCTACCTCGCCGGCCGGATGGAGGAAACCTACGGCATCCCCTACATGCGCGTCTCCTTCCTGGGGCTGGCCGACACCGCCGATTCCCTCCGCCGCATCGCCGCCGCTCTCGGCGGCGGGAGCCTGAGCGAGCGGGCCGAGGACCTCATCGCCCGCGAGACGGCGAAGGTCCTGCCGGTCATCGACGGCTACCGCGCCAGGCTGGCCGGAAAGAAAGCGGCCGTCTACGTGGGCGGCGGCTTCAAGGCCATCTCGCTCATCAAGCAGTTCCGCGAGCTGGGCATCGAGGTCGTCATGGTCGGCACCCAGACCGGCCGCAAGGACGAATACGAGACCATCGACTCCCTGGTTGCCGACGGCACCGTCATCCTCGACGACGCCAACCCGGCGGAGCTGGAGCGATTCATGACCGATCAAGGAGCCGACCTGCTGGTCGGCGGGGTCAAGGAACGGCCGCTGGCCTACAAGCTGGGGCGGGCCTTCATCGACCACAACCACGACCGCAAGCATCCCCTGTCCGGCTTCGCCGGCGCCGTGAACTTCGCGGCCGAAGTATATTCCACCCTCTGCTCGCCCGTCTGGCGGCAGGTCAAGACAGGAGGCGATCTCGATGGCTGAGCTCCGGGCGGCAAAAAGCGTCAGCGAAAACCCCTGCCATATGTGCATGCCCATCGGCGGCATCCTGCCCCTCAAGGGGGTGGCGGAATCGATGGTGCTCATCCACGGCTCCCAGGGTTGCAGCACCTACATGCGCCGCACGATCGCCGAGCATTTCAACGAGCCTATCGACGTCGGCTCCTCGGCCTTGAGCGAAAAAGGTACCGTCTACGGCGGCGGGGAGAACCTCAAACAGGCCCTCGACAACATCCGCAAGGTCTACAACCCGAGCCTCATCGGCATCCTCACCACCTGCCTGGCCGAGACGATCGGCGAGGACATCGAGCGGATCGCCGCCGAATACCTGGCCGAGCGCGGCCTGACCGACCTGGTCGTCGTGCCGGTGAGCACGCCCGGCTACGGCGGCAGCCAGGCCGACGGCTACTACCTGACCCTGCGGCAGATCGTCGCCGCCCTGGCCGCGCCGACGCCCAGGCACGACAAGATCAACATCATCGCCGCCAACGTCAGCCCGGCCGACATCCGCGAACTCAAGCGCCTGCTGGCGGCCATGGAAATAGAGTACACCCTGTTGCCCGACTTCGCCGACACCCTCGACCGCCCGTACGCGGAAAAATACACCAAGATGGCGCCGGGGGGGACGGCGCTGGCCGACATCCGGGCCATGCCCGGGGCGGCGGCGACCATCGAGATGGGGGTTACGGTGCCGCCGGCCATCTCCCCGGGGCAACTGCTGGCCGACGAATACGGCGTCGCCCTCCACCGCCTGCCCATCCCCATCGGGGTGGCGGCGACCGACCTCTTCCTGCGGAAACTGCGGGAAATCGCCGGCCGGAAGGTGCCGGCCAGCCTGCAGGCCGAGCGGGGCCGCCTGCTGGACGCGATGATCGATTCCCACAAGCACAACTTCGCCGGCCGCAGCGTCATCTTCGGCGAGCCGGAATTGGTCTACGCCGTCACGAAGACCTGCCTGGAGAACGGCATCTGGCCGACGGTGGTGGCCGCCGGCGGGGCCGGCGGCGAAGCGGTCTCCCTCTTCAGGGCCGCGCTGGCCGAGTCGCCCGAGCCGAGCTATTTCCTCAGCGAGACCGATTTCGCCGAAATCCGTTTCCGCAGCGCCGCGGCCGGGGTCAACGTCGCCATCGGGCCCTCCGACGGCCGCTATCTGACCGAGAAGGAAGGCATCCCGCTGGTCAGGCTGGGCTTCCCCATCCTCGACCGCATCGGCGGCCAGCGCATCCTCTCGGTCGGCTACACGGGGACGGCGAACCTCCTCGACCGCATCACCAACACGCTGCTGGACGCGAAACACCACTCCTACCGGACCAAGCTCTACGACGAATACTACAAAGGCCGCCGGCTGCACGTGGCTACGGCCCAAGCGAGGTGACGACAGATGGGCTGCCTATGTACCGATGATCCGGCGGCGGCCGCCGAACGGCATCCCTGCTACTCGGCCGACGCCCAGCACAAGTTCGCCCGCCTCCACCTGCCGGTGGCGCCGGCCTGCAATATTAGCTGCAACTACTGCAGCCGCAAGTACGACTGCGTCAACGAAAGCCGGCCCGGCGTGACCAGCGAGGTGCTGTCGCCGGCGGAGGCCGGCGCGAAATTCGCCCTGGTGAAGGAAAAAATCGCCAACCTGAGCGTCGTGGGCATCGCCGGGCCGGGCGACGCCCTCGCCAACTGGCTCCGGACCCGCGAAACGCTGGAAACCGTCCGGGCAAAAGACCCCGCGATAATCTTCTGCCTGTCGACCAACGGCCTGATGCTGCCCGAGTACGCCCAGGAAATCATCGCCCTCGGCATCCGCCATGTCACGGTGACGGTCAACTGCGTCGACCCGGATATCGGCGCCGCCATCTACCGCCAGGTCACCTACAAGGGGGAGACCTACAGCGGCCGGGCCGGCGCCGAGCTGCTGCTGGCCAGGCAGCTCGCCGGCATCGCCGCCCTGGTGGCGGGCGGGGTGCTGGTCAAAGTGAACATCGTCATGATCGGCGGCGTGAACGACCGGCATATCCCGGCGGTCGTCAAGACCGTCAAAGACCTCGGCGTCTTCGTCACCAACATCATGCCGATGATCCCCGCCCCCGGCAGCGCCTTCGAGTACTTGCCCCAGACGAGCATGAAGGAAGTTACGGCGATGCGGGACCTCTGCCAGCTCGACATCCGCCAGATGCGTCATTGCCGCCAATGCCGGGCCGATGCCGTCGGCCTGCTCGCCGAGGACCGCTCGGCCGAGTTCGGCCGGGGCTGCCAGTCCGCGGCCGCTGTGCCCCCCGCGCCCCGGCCCTATAAAATCGCCGTGGCCTCCAGGCACGGGCGTCTGGTTGACCTCCACTTCGGGCAGGCCGAGGAATTCCTCGTCTACCTGACGACCGATCGCGGCTTCGAGCTGGTGGGCACCAGGCGGGTGGACAAATACTGCGGCGGACCGGCCGACTGCGGCGAAGCCGACAACAAGGAGGCGGTCATCGGCGTCCTGGAGGACTGCGACGCCGTCCTCTCGATGCGCATCGGCCGCCAGGCGGTCGAGCGCCTGCGCCGCCACGGCATCTTGAGCATCGAAGCCTGCTTCACCGTCGAGCACGGGCTGCAGCAGGCCGTAGCCGCGCTGCGGCAGGAAAAGTGCAGCTAAAGGAGAGAAGAGCGATGAAAAAACCCGATTATCACATCTTCGTCTGCACCAGCTCGCGCATCGGCGGCGTCCAGAAGGGCTTCTGCCATACCAAGGGCGGCGTGGACATCATGGCCAGGTTCCTGGAAGAGATCGAGGAGCGGGAGCTGGGCGGCCGGGTTTTCGTCACCAACACCGGCTGCTTCGGCGTCTGCGAGAAGGGACCGGTCGTCGTCGTCCACCCCGGCAACGTCTGGTACGGCTCGGTCGTCCCCGCCGACGTGGCGGAAATCCTCGACACGCACATCGAAGGCGGCCGGGTCGTCGAACGGCTGGCCATCTAATCAAGGAAAGGGGGGGACGATTATGGCGCGGGAGGTAGCGGTATTCCTTGACAATAACGGCCTGACGGGAGCGTTCGGCGAGCCGGGGCTGGTGCGCGTCTACCGCCGCCGGCAAAAGACCTGGACGGTGGAACGGGAAACGGCTTTCACGCTGAACGCCGCCGAAGGGCTGAAGGGGCTCCGGCGTCAACTGGCCGGACTGCTGTCTTTCCTCGGCGAGTGCCGCATCTTCGTGGCCCGCTCCCTGTCAGGCGTGCCGTATTACGAACTGGAGAAAGCCGGCTTCAACATCTGGGAGCAGTCCGGCGAGCCCCTTGCCTACCTCGAAGAGGTGTGGGCCGGGGAAGAACTGGAGAAAGCGGCGAAAGCCGCGACGCCGGCCTCCGCCCCTGTGCCGCTTGGCCCGACCGAGAAGGCCCCCGGGCATTATTTCATCTCCCTGAAAGAAATCCAGGCCAGGAACGCCGGCATCACCACCAAGCATGTTCTGCAGCCGTTCCTCCGCCGGGGGCGCTTCACCCTCCTCGAGGTCGTATGCGACCACATCCCGCCCTGGCTGGAGCTGGACCTGGAGACCGGGGCGTTCGCCTGGACGAGCGAGAAAGCCGGCGAAAGAGAGACCAGGATCATCATCAGCGCCGACCGGGAGGGGGGGGCGGGCGATGGGCGAACTTTCGCCGGGCAAGGCGGTATATGTTGTTGACACCACCCTGCGGGACGGCGAGCAGACGGCGGGGGTCGCGTTCGGCAAAGCCGAAAAACTGGCCATCGCCCGGCTGCTCGACGACGTGGGCGTCGACCAGATCGAGGCCGGCACGCCCGCCATGGGCGGCGAGGAGGCCGACGCCGTCAGGATGATCGCCGCCGCCGGCCTGAAGGCCAGCATCATGGCCTGGTGCCGGGCCACCGTCGACGATATCGCCGCGGCCGTCGCCTGCGGAGTGGACGCCGTCGAAATATCCAGCCCGGTTTCCGACCTGCATATTCGCGATAAACTGAGGGTGTCGCAGGCCGTGGTGCTGGTCAACACCATCACGGCGGTGGCGTATGCCCGCAAGCACGGCCTGTACATCTCCGTCGGCATGGAGGATGCCTCGCGGGCCGACGAAGCCTTCCTGCTGGAATACATCCGCGCCGTTACGGCGGCCGGCGCCCGGCGGGTCAGGTACTGCGACACGGTGGGCATCCTCGACCCCCTGGCGATGGCCGCCCGGATCGAGCGCCTGCGCCGGGAGACGGGAGCGGAACTCGAAGTCCACGCCCACAACGACTTCGGGATGGCCACCGCCAACACGGTCGCCGCCCACAAGGCCGGCGCCCGCTTCCTGAGCGTGACGGTCAACGGCCTGGGCGAAAGGGCCGGCAACGCCGCGCTGGAGGAAGTGCTGATGTTCCTGCGCCACAGCGGCGCCGCCGATGGCTACGATCAGGCGGGGCTACAGAAACTCTGCCGCTATGTCGCCGATGCGTCAGGGCGGATGATCCCCACCGGGAAACCGGTCGTCGGCCAAGCGATCTTCCATCACGAATCGGGCATCCATGCCGACGGGGTGCTCAAGAACCCTGCCCTCTACGAGCCTTACGATCCGGCCGATGTGGGGCTGGAGAGGCGGATAATCATCGGCAAGCATTCCGGGAAGGCCGCGCTCCTCCATAAGAGCCGGGAGCTCGGCCTGCCGCTGAACGAGGCGGCGCTGCCCCCGGTGGCCGCGGCGGTCAAAAGAAGGGCGGCCCAAAAGAAAGGAGCGGTCGCCGACAGCGAAATAGCGGCGATCATCCTGGCCCATCTCGCCTGCTGACTACGCCGGCGATCGTCCGCCGCCACCGAAGAAGAAGACTTAGCGTATTCGCGAAGTCTTCTTCTCCGTCACCGACCGGCGGAAAAGGACTCCCCGCCATAAACACCGCTGAGCATGCAGGAATCCGAGCAGAAAGTAAGAAATATATTTATTAATAGCAATATCTCGGCCGGGTAACCGCGGCTATACCGGTCAAAAGGAGAGAGAAGATGAAAGAAACCGTAAAAATTGCCATTGTGATCTGCGACCGGTATAAATCCTGCGCCGGCGGCAAATGCGAGATCCTCTGATACCGCCGCCGGGCTCCGAAACGCCCCCCCTTTCACG
>JALHDI010000281.1 GCA_022839045.1 Sporomusaceae bacterium | reverse complement strand
TCTCTCCTTTCATTGTTTGTGTTGAAATAGGACAACACGAAGAGTGGCCCCTTTCAAGTCCTGTCAGAATCTCGCGTTACGTCTCCTTATCCGATCACGCATGCAGAAACAACGGTACACTACTTCCCCTCGGCCGCGAGCCAGTCGTTCAGCCTTGCGCGCGCGCGGGCCGTCCAGGCTTCATTACGCTCGTACCACGCGGCCGTGGCCTGCAGGCCGTCGTCGAGCGCCACGATCGGCTTCCAGGCGAGCTCGCCTCGCAGCTTCGCGGAGTTGAGCGCGTAACGCCGGTCGTGCCCGGGCCGGTCGACCACGAAGGCGATCAGCGGTTCGAAGAAATCCGGCGCGCGGGCCGTGCGCGCCGCCGCCGCGCGACCCAGTCGGCGAACCAGATCGAGGTTCGTGAGGCGCTCCCCGCTGCCGACGTTGTAGGTCCGGCCCGCTTTTCCCCGCGTGATCACGGTCCAGACGGCGCTCGAGTGGTCGTCGACGAAGAGCCACTCGCGCACGTTGTCCCCCTGCCCGTAGATCGGAATCTTTTCCCCGGCGTAAAGGCGCGTCAGAACCAGGGGAACGAGTTTTTCCGGTGACTGATAGGGCCCGTAGTTGTTGGTTGCGATCGTGATCGTATAGGACAAGCCGTGCGTCACGCCGAAGGAGCGCACCAGGTGGTCGGCGGCCGCCTTGGAAGCGGCATAGGGGTTCGAGGGCGCATAGCGGTCACCCTCCGCGAACTCCCCCGGCGCGGGGCAGGAGCCGTAGACTTCGTCGGTGCTTACCTGGTGAAAGAGGGTATCGCGCCGGTTGCCCCAAGCCGCGCGCGCGGCCTCCAGCAGCACCAACGTTCCGAGGATGTTGGTGGCGCCGAAGGCCTGCGCGGCGACGATGGAGCGATCGACGTGGGATTCCGCCGCGAAGTTGACGATGCCGTCGACGCGCTCCTCGCGGACGATCCGATTCATGGCCTCCTGATCGGAGACGTCGCGCCGCAGCAGTCGATAACGTCCGGCTTCGGACTCGGGGGCCAAATCGGCCAGATTCTGCTCGTCGGCGGCGTAGGTCAGCTTGTCGACATTCAGGATGCGCCCCTGGAACCCGGCGCTCCGGAAGGCGTAGCGAATAAAGTTGGAGCCCATGAAACCGGCTCCGCCGGTGACGATGTCGATCTTGTCGAAATCCATGGTCGCTCCCTGAGGCTGGCCTTATAGTCAAAAAATGGCGATCACAACCGCTTACTGTTCGGAGGCCTAAGAGGCGCTTTCAAGCCTTTAGGCTTTCCTCTATTCAACCCGCTCTCGGGATTAATAAGGCCGCACTTGACGGGCGGCGAGGGCACCATGTCATCCCGACGGATTATTGTCAGTGAATGCAACCATCGAGATCCAGGCATGACCGTACAAATTCGTC
>JALHDI010000121.1 GCA_022839045.1 Sporomusaceae bacterium | reverse complement strand
CGAGGTCAAGGCGGTGAATCACCGCTATAACGAGATCGTGATCCGCATGCCGAAAAATCTCGGGTCGCTGGAGGACAAGATCCGCAAGACGGTGGCCGCTACGCTGCAGCGGGGCCGCATCGATGTTTTCGTGACGGTGGACGAGTACGGGGAAAAGAATCGGGGGGTAAGGGTTGACAAAGAATTGGCAATCGCTTACCATAAAGCATTGAAAGAGCTCGGCGAGCTGCTCGGCGCGCCGGCAGGGGAGAGCGCCCACCAGATCGCCCGCTATCCGGATGTGCTGCGGGTGGAAGAGGTGTCGACCGATGTCGAGGGGCTGTGGGCCAAGCTGCAGACGGCCGTGGAGGCTGCGGTGCAGAATCTGATGGCGATGCGTCTCGCGGAGGGAGCCAGTATCGAGCAGGATATGACGGCCCGCATCGACGCTATCGCGGCGTACGTTGACGCCGTGGAGGAGCGGGCGCCGCAGGTGCTGAGCGAGTACCGCGAGAAGCTGCTGGGCAGGATGCGCGAGCTGCTGGCGGCGGTGGGGGCCGAGCTCGACGAGGCCCGGCTGCTGCAGGAGACGGCCTTGTACGGCGACCGGATCAGCATCGCCGAGGAGCTTGTGAGGCTGAGGAGCCATCTGCGCCAGTTCAAGGAGACGCTGGCTTCCGGGGAGGCTGTCGGCCGCAAGCTGGATTTCATCGTGCAGGAGATGAACCGGGAGACGAATACGATCGCTTCGAAGGCTAACGATTTTACGGTGGCGAACGTGGTGGTCGAAATTAAAAGTGAAATCGAGAAGGTCAGAGAGCAAATCCAGAACATAGAGTAATATAGAGGAAATCGCCGCGATTTCGGCCAATAGGGTCTTATATAAACGACTGGGAGGAATTCAAGGGTATGGATATCAAGCTAATCAACATCGGCTTCGGTAATATCGTTTCCGCCAACCGTATCGTCGCGATCGTCAGTCCCGAATCGGCTCCCATCAAACGCATCATCCAGGAGGCCCGCGACCGCGGGATGCTGATCGATGCGACCTACGGCCGCCGCACCCGCGCGGTTATCATTTCCGACAGCGATCATGTCGTGCTGTCGGCGGTCCAGCCCGAGACGGTGGCCCATCGCCTGGTGAGCAAGGAATCCAGCGAAGACGCCGCGGAGTAGAGGACCGAAGGGAGTAACTTGTCTATGGCGCGGCACGGTATTCTGATCGTCCTGTCCGGTCCGTCCGGGACCGGTAAGGGCACAATCTGCAAAGAGTTGCTTGCCCAGAACGGTAATCTGCATTATTCGATTTCGGCCACGACCCGTCCGGCCCGTCCCGGGGAGGTCAACGGGGTGAATTACTGGTTTATCGCTCCCGACGAGTTCCGTACGATGGTCGAGCAGGATGAACTTTTGGAGTGGGCCGAGGTTTACGGCAACTATTACGGTACGCCGCGCCGCTGGGTGACGGATATGCTGCGGAGCGGCCGCGACGTCGTTCTCGAGATCGATACCCAGGGCGCGATGCAGATCAAGAAGAAGTTCCCGCAAGGGGTGTTCGTTTTTATTGTTCCCCCGTCGCTGAAGGAACTGGAGGACCGCATCGTCAAGCGCGGCTCCGACAGCCCGGCGGTGATCGCCAAGCGGCTGGGCTGCGTGCAGGGTGAACTGGGCGTCGCCCGGCAGTACGATTACGTGGTGGTAAACGACGAGGTGGCGGCGGCGACGGCGAAGATCGCCGCGATTATCCTCGCGGAGAAGTGCCGTATGGAACGCAACAGCGATTTGATCGAGGCTATCGGCAAGAGAGGCAGCATAGATTAGAGTTGAGGGGGGCTTTTATGATTCATCCATCTTTGGATACGCTTGTCGATAAGGTTGACAGTAAATATACGCTGGTGGTGCTTGCCGCCAAGCGGGCCCGGGAGATCATGGGCGGCGAGGGATCGCTGGTGGATTCGCGGTCCAACAAGCCGGTGACGGTGGCCCTGGAGGAGGTTTCCCAGGGCAAGATCGTGTATGAGAGGACGAAGTCGGGCATCAAGTAGGTGAGTGTCGCTATGCTGACAGGGAAGTGCGTCGTCCTGGGCGTATCCGGCGGCATCGCCGCCTATAAGGCGGTGGAGGTGGCCAGCCGGCTGCGGAAGCTGGGAGCGGCGGTTTATGTGGTTATGACGCGGGCGGCGGCCAATTTCGTGACGCCGCTCACTTTTCGCGAGATCAGCGGCAACCCGGTCGTGACGTCGATGTGGGATGAGCCGAAGCAATGGAATGTGGAGCATATCGCGCTCGCTACGCGGGCCGATTTGTTTTTGGTCGCGCCGGCGACCGCCAATGTGATCGGCAAGCTGGCGGCCGGCATCGCTGACGATATGCTGACGACTACGCTGCTGGCGACGAAGGCCCCGGTGGTGCTGGCGCCGGCGATGAACTGCAATATGTACCTGAACCCGCTCGTGCAGGCGAATATCGCCAGCCTGACCGGACTGGGCTATCATTTTATCCCCCCCGACGAGGGCCCGCTGGCGTGCGGCGTGGAAGGCCCCGGCCGGCTGCCCGAGCCGGCGGCGATCGTGGACAGGGTGGCCGCGCTGCTGGGCGCCGGCGGCGAGTTGGCGGGCAGGAAGGTGCTGGTGACGGCCGGCCCGACCCGCGAGGCGATCGATCCGGTCCGGTATATCAGCAACCATTCGAGCGGCAAGATGGGCTACGCCATCGCCAGGGCGGCGGCCGCGCGCGGCGCCGAGACGGTGCTGGTGACGGGGCCGACGGAGCTTGCGCCGCCGCCGGGAGTTAAGGTGGCGCGGGTGGAGACGGCGGCCGAGATGATGGCCGCGGTGCTGGCCGAGTACGAGGACTGCGACGCGGTGGTGAAGGCGGCGGCGGTGGCGGATTACCGCGTACTGGCGCCCGCCGGGCAGAAGATCAAGAAGAGGGACGACGCGCTGACGCTGACGCTGGCGAAGAATCCCGATATTCTCGCCGAGCTGGGCCGCAGGAAGAAGGGCCAGCTGCTTGTGGGGTTCGCGGCCGAGACGGAGGAGGTTGTCGCCCATGCCCGCGAGAAGCTGGAACGGAAGAATCTCGACCTGATCGTGGCCAATGACGTGACGTTGCCGGGGGCAGGGTTCGGCGCCGATACGAACATCGTCAAGCTGCTGTACCCAGGCGGCCGGGCGGAGGAATTCGGCCGCATGGCCAAGGATGAACTGGCCGAAATAATTTTAAATAAAATTTGCGAGTTATTGACAAATAGGCATTGATTTTTTGCTGGGTTTCCGATACAATTTTTTACGGTAAAACTACATATGTTATACTCATCAAGAGTTGGTGGAGGGACTGGCCCGATGAAACCGCGGCAACCACCCCTGGGGGGAACGGTGCCAATTCCGGCGGGGTAATGCCCGCGAGATGGGAGAGTGGTTTACCCTCCCATGGAGGGTTTTTTTATTGCCGATACTGAGGAGGTAAGGTTTTTGGAAAAGATGCGCAGATTATTCACGTCCGAGTCGGTGACCGAAGGGCATCCCGACAAAATAGCCGACCAGATTTCCGACAGCGTCCTCGACGCGATTATCGCCCAGGACCCGATGGCGCGCGTGGCCTGCGAAACGCTGGTGACGACCGGCATCGTTCATGTGGTGGGCGAGATCACGACCAATTGCTATGTGGATATTCCCAAGATCGTCCGCAAGACGGTGAAGGAGATCGGCTATACCCGCGCCAAGTTCGGTTTCGACGGCGACACCTGCGGCGTTATGACGTCGATTGACGAGCAGTCGGCCGATATCGCCCTCGGGGTGGACAAGGCGCTGGAGGCCAAGAAGGGCGAGATGGACGAAATAGAGGCCATCGGCGCCGGCGACCAGGGGATGATGTTCGGCTACGCGACGAACGAGACTCCCGAGTTGATGCCGATGCCGATTTCGCTGGCCCACCAGTTGGCCCGCCGCCTGAGCGAGGTGCGCAAGACGCGCGTGCTGCCCTGGCTGCGCCCCGACGGCAAGACCCAGGTGACGGTGGAATATGAGGGCGACAAGCCCGTGCGGATCGATACGATCGTCGTTTCGACCCAGCACCGCCCGGATATCGAGCTGAAGGATATCGAGAAGGAGATTATCAAGCATGTCATCACGCCGGTGGTTCCGGCCGGGTTCCTCGATGCGCAGACGAAGTACTACATCAACCCGACCGGCCGGTTCGTGGTCGGCGGCCCGCAGGGCGACGCCGGCCTGACGGGCCGGAAGATCATCGTCGACACCTATGGCGGCATGGCCCGCCACGGCGGCGGCGCTTTCTCGGGCAAAGACCCCACGAAGGTGGACCGCTCGGGCGCGTACGCGGCCCGCTATGTGGCCAAGAACGTGGTGGCCGCCGGCCTGGCCGACAAGTGCGAGATCCAGCTGGCGTACGCCATCGGCATCGCCCGCCCGGTATCGGTGCTGGTGGAGACCTTCGGCACCGCCAAGGTGGACGAGGCGCTGATCGCCAAGCTGATCGCCGCCCATTTCGACCTTCGCCCGGCCGGCATCATCAAGACGCTCGACCTCCGGCGGCCCATCTACCGCCAGACGGCGGCCTACGGCCACTTCGGCCGCACCGATATCGATCTGCCGTGGGAGCGGACGGATAAGGCGGAGATTCTCCGCAAGGAAGCTGGCCTGAAGTAAGGGTTTTCGCGAAACATAGAGCCGCCTAGAAAGCGCAAGTGCTTTCTAGGCGGCCTTTCGCATATCTAAATGTACGGAGGGGGCATAATAAGGTTGCCGGCCAAAGAATTATCGAGGGGGTAGGTATATTGGCAGCAACCGCAGCAGGCACGAAAACAGCCGTTTACCGGGTCGGCGGCCTCAAGGGCGACCATTGCCGCGACCGTATCGAGCATACTCTTTCCCATTTGGGCGGCGTGGCCAGGGTGGATGTCGATCTGGGCGCCCAGCAGGTGAAGGTGGCTTACGACCCGGACGTCATCCCCAGCGGGTATATCGAGGAGACGCTGCAGTCCCTGGGCTACTCCATCCAGGGTTAGGACGATGGGTCTGCGTTTTGCGCCGCTGGGCAGACGCCCGGCCCGACGGTTCCGCCGGCAGC
The DNA here is from genome assembly GCA_022839045.1 of Sporomusaceae bacterium. Next base: position 2,946 of record JALHDI010000121.1, on the reverse strand, counting down.
CGTCGCCGGACAGTGAATGGGAGGGTCCGGATTTTGCCGAAGAGGATGAGAACAGCAGGTATTGAGGGACAAAAAAGCGAAATATAGGTTAGAAAATTGAGAGGGACAGGAGCATGTCCCTCTTCTTTTGCGGCTTGACCGTCATGGGGGTAAGGATGGCACGGATCGCGGAAGTTTTCGTCAATTTGCCGGCTCGCCGGCTGACCCATTCGTTCACATATCTTCTTCCCGCCGCGCTGGATCACGTCGGTCCGGGGTGGCGGGTGCTGGTGCCGTTCGGCGGCCGTAAGGTCGAGGGGTTCGTGGTCAGCGTGGGCGAGGAGGAAAATGCGGCCGCGGAGCTTAAGCCTATCCTCAGCGCCATCGACGACGCGCCGTGGTTCACCGGCCATATGCTGGCGGTGGCCGAATGGGTGAGCGATTATTACCTGAGCACGCCGGCCGAGGCGATGCGGCTGTTCGTGCCCGGCAAGGCGGGGATCAAGAGCGCGACCGTCTACCGCGCGTCGGGGCTGCCGGCGGAGGAATTTCTGGCCGGGAGGCCGCCGCTGGCGGGGAGGGTGTATGCGGCGGTGAGCGCCGGCCCGCGGACGCTGGCTCAGTTGACGGGCGAATTCGGCGGCGGCGCGGCCGCGGCCTTACGCCTGCTGGCGCGTCGTGGCCTGGTGGCCGCGGAGGCTACGGCTCGCCGCACGGCCCGCACGCAGTACAAGACTTTCTGGCGGCTGGCGGTCGACGAGGCCGCCGCCGCGGAATATATGGCGAAGCTGAAGGGCCGGCAGGCCCAGGGCCGCTTGCTGGCCGCCCTGCTGGCCGACGGCCGGCTGGGCGCCGAGGACCTGAAGCGGCTGAAGGTGGGCGCGGCGACGGTGAAGAGCCTGGAGGCCGCGGGGCTGGTGGCGGCCGAGCGGGAGGCGATGGTCCGCGACAGCTACGCCGGCGCCGGCGGGCAGGCCGATACCCCGGTGCCGACCGACGAGCAGCGGGCGGTTTTGGAGGCTATTCTCCCGGCGGTTGCGGCGAAACGGTATGAGTCTTTTCTCCTTCACGGGGTGACCGGCAGCGGCAAGACGCAGGTTTATATCGAGGCGGCGGCCGCCGCCCGCGCGGGCGGCCGGCAGGTCGTGGTGCTGGTGCCGGAGATCGCGCTGACCGGTCAGATTGTGACGAGGTTCAAAGCCCGGTTCGGCGACGATGTGGTGGTGGCGCACAGCAAGCTGTCAGTGGGCGAGCGCTACGACGCCTGGCAGCGGCTGCGGAGCGGGGCCGCGGGGATCGTGATCGGCGCCCGCTCGGCGGTGTTCGCACCGGTGCCCGACCCCGGGCTGTTCGTCATCGACGAGGAACAGGAGTTCACTTATAAGCAGGAGGAGTCGCCCCGCTACCACACCAGGGAGGTGGCCCTGAAACGGGCTGAGCTGGCCGGGGCGGCGGTGGTGCTGGGCAGCGCCACGCCGGCGGTGGAGACTTATTACGACGCCCGCGCGGGCCGGCACCGCCTGCTGGCGATGCCGTCGCGGGTGGACGGGTCGCCGTTGCCCGAGGTGCAGGTGGTGGATATGCGCGAGGAGCTGAAGGCCGGGCGGCGGAGCGTGATTTCGGCGCCGCTCCGGGAGCTGCTGACGGAGACGGTGGCCAGGGGCGAGCAGGCGATTTTGTTTCTCAACCGGCGTGGTTACGCGACGTTCGTCCTCTGCCGGGATTGCGGCGAGGTGATGCGCTGCGGCCACTGCGCGGTGTCGCTGGTGTATCATGCGGCCGGCAACGTGCTGCGCTGCCATTACTGCCAGGCCTGCCAGCCGGCGCCCGACGTGTGCCCGGCCTGCGGCAGCCGCTATATCCGTTATTTCGGCACCGGCACGCAGAAGGTGGAGGAGGAGCTGACCGCGCTGCTGCCCGCGGCGCGGGTGGTGCGGATGGACCAAGACACGACGGGCGGCAAGATGGCGCACGACCGTATCCTGTCGGCGTTCGCGGCCGGACGGTACGATATCCTCCTCGGCACGCAGATGGTGGCCAAGGGGCACGATATCAAGCAGGTGACGGCGGTGGGGGTGATTTCGGCGGATACGTCGCTGTATCTGCCCGACTTCCGCGCCGCCGAACGGACATTCATGCTGCTGACCCAGGCGGCCGGGCGGGCCGGCCGCGGCGACGCCCCGGGGCGGGTGGTGGTGCAGACTTACAGCCCGGAGCATTACGCCGTCCAAGCCGGCGCCCGCCACGATTACGCGGCTTTTTACGAGGAGGAGCTCGGTTACCGGCAGGAGCTGGGTTACCCGCCGTTCGCGTCGCTCGTCAAGCTGACCGTGCAGGGGGAGGACGAGGTGAAGGCCCGCCGGCAGGCCGAGGAAACGGCGGCGGCGCTGCGCGCCCGCCTGCCCGCGCCGGCGGCGGTGGTCGGGCCGTTCGCGGCCCCGGTGGCGAGGATCAGCGACGTTTTCCGGCTGCATATACTGATAAAGACGGCCGATGTTGCTGCGGTGCGGCCGGCGCTCAGGGAGCTGGGGCTGGAGCGGAGAAGCGATGTGGCGATTGATGTGGACCCGGTCAATGTGATGTAGGGCTACGGCCGTTGATAAGCGCCCATCTGCGGCGTTGCTCCTCGGATGGCCCGCTTGACGTACGCAACCAAGTACGCCGACGCGGGCCATCCTCCGGGGCGCCTTGCATCTGGGCACTTCTGAACGGCCTAAGCCTATCACAATGGCTTACCAGTATTGCGAATAGTGATTTTTCGAATGATTTATGCTATCATTGGGTTTGAAAAAGGGGGAGTAAAGGTGACGGTTCTCGATATCAGGAAGGCCGGCGACAAGGTGCTCAAGGAGCAGGCGGCGCCGGTGGCGAAGATCGACCGCAGGATCAAGAAGCTGCTTGACGATATGGCCCAGACGATGTACGAGGCGAGCGGGGTCGGCCTGGCCGCGCCCCAGGTGGGGGCTT
>JALHDI010000009.1 GCA_022839045.1 Sporomusaceae bacterium | reverse complement strand
GTCAACAAACTGCGCGGCACCTTCCGGGCCGTGGCCGTCAAGGCCCCCGGCTTCGGCGACCGCCGCAAGGCCATGCTCGAAGACATCGCCACCCTCACCGGCGGCGCCGTCATCACCGAAGAACTCGGCCGCAAGCTTGACAGCGTCCAGATCGGCGACCTCGGCCGCGCCCGCCAGGTGCGCGTCGCCAAGGAAGAGACCACCGTCGTCGACGGCGCCGGCGCCGCTGACGCCATCAAGGCCCGTGTCGCCCAGATCAAGGCTCAGATCGAAGAATCCACCTCCGACTTCGACAAAGAAAAACTCCAGGAGCGTCTCGCCAAGCTGGCCGGCGGCGTAGCCGTCATCCGCGTCGGCGCGGCCACCGAAGTCGAACTCAAAGAGAAGAAGCACCGCATCGAAGACGCCCTCAACGCCACCCGCGCCGCGGTGGAGGAAGGCATCGTTCCCGGCGGCGGCACCGCCTTCATCGACGTCCTGCCCGTGTTCGACAAACTCACCGGCAGCGGCGACGAAATGACCGGCGTGGCCATCGTCAAGCGCGCCGTCGAGGAACCGGTCCGCCAGATCGCCAACAACGCCGGCCACGAAGGCTCGGTCGTCGTCGAGAACGTCAAGAAAGCCGGCCAGGGCAAAGGCTTCAACGCCCTCACCGAACAATACGTCGACATGATCTCCGCCGGCATCGTCGACCCGGCCAAAGTTACCCGCTCCGCCCTCCAGAACGCGGCCTCGATCGCGGCCATGGTCCTGACCACCGAATCGCTCGTCGCCGACAAACCGGAAAAAGAGCCCCCGATGCCCCCCGGCGGCATGGGCGGCATGGGCGGTATGGGCGGCATGATGTAAAGATTTACCAAAATACTTGGTAAATCAAGGATTGCGCCTGAGACAAAAGCCAAAATGCTAACATTTTGCTAACGGAATTTGCAAAAATAATTGAGGCTGTTCATGAGTTGATCAAACTTATGAGCAGCCTCTTTTCATGCCGTGTTAATATGTAGGTTACCTAGCAGCTAACGGTAAGGAAGGGGCGTCCGTTTAATTGGCTTTTCGTTTAACTTCGTTCGAAGCAGGAAAAATGTAGAAATTGTTCAATATATTGCTTGAGAATTTAGATCACCCAGGGAGGGTAATAGATGCGATGAGAAAAGTTCTGCTGCTTGTTGCTCTCGTTTATTTTTCGCAGAATCTGTTCGGCCTTGGGGGAATCGCTAACTCCAGGGCGGGAGTATATGATCTGGGACATCAGTACATAGAAAAGTTAGAACAAAACCCGCTGGACAGGGATTACCGAATTGAGGTAAGAGAACTTAGCCGTTCGACCAGGTTTTCCACCCAGGCTTGGGTAGAGCTGGAAGCTAAATACTTGGCTCTTTGGGACATTGAGTTGAATTGATCTATCAGAAACTACTTACCAAATTGAACGACAGTCAGAAAGAGTTGTTGGTAGACTCCCAACTTGGCTGGCTTCAGTTTCACACCAAAGAGGCACAAATGGTAGGAACATTCCCATTTGGTTCCCAAGGAAGAGTTCAGAGGGTCCAGGCATATACATCACGGTTGAGGGACCGGACCCTAGAGTTGATGGAATATTACGTTCGTCTCGGTGGTAACGTCGAATTCGAATATAATGGCACTGAAAAAACGGAGTAGCCAGAATGTTCGAGCGGAGGAGAAAAATGAAAAGAATAATTTCGGCGTTGTTGCTACTGAAAGTTATTAGTATCAAAATCGATTGGGACAGTGGCCATCCTAACGAAGTTGGGGCGGAAGTATTTGAGAGTTTAGGAGGTCTGCTTGGCAGTTTTAGTGGATCGGCGCTAGGAAATTGGCGGAATTCTATTATTACGGTGATTGTTCTCTGTCTTATCATGGTTACTCATTCTTACGCTGCACATGCTGCTCCGGGTCCAGATGGATTTGCAGGAGTTCCCTGGGAGGCAAGCCAGCAACAAGTAGCACAAGCAATGGCGGCTCAAGGATTTAGTGAGTTCAACAATTCTTTTTCGCCACAAAAAGACGGTAGTATCATTGTGAGCTATCAAGGCGATTTGGATGGGGTCGCTGGCATTTATTATTTTGCCTTTCTAAATGGAGCATTTTACGGTGGTACGTTTGGTTTTTTAACAGGTGATGGCGGAGATAGCGAAAGAGATACCTATACGAAATTCTTGTCAATCATCCAATCAAAATATGGAGTGTCGACGAGAACAGGGCAAGCTAACCCTAATGGCGCTTATAACGTTTGGGACGGACTTCAAGCTCAAGGATCTTCCGATAAGATCCAAATATATTTAGAATACACTGCTCAAAACAGTCGGTGTGGTTCTCAACGATGTTCTAGCCATTTCATGCTTGCATATACTAATCAAAGTCTTCAGCATCGTCTGGAAGCTCGGAATAAAAATGGATTGTAAGTATAAAGTGTAATCACTGACCGGAAGAAAGGCGGCACCGGCATGAAAAGAACCTTGTCAATTATTTTAATTGTATTAATAAGCTGTGCATTAACCGTTTGCACATAGAAAAAGCGAATGCAAAGGCAATTTCGCAAGGTGATGGTAATCAGGCAGCGCCAGCAGAATCAAACAGATTGGACAGCAAATTTTTCAAAGAAATGCTCAACTTGTCCAAGGATGAATTAATCAGCCGACTTGGCGAAAACTATATAGAAGCTACCACTGCTGTTGAGAAATCGCACATAATATTCCCGTGCATAATTTACAAGGATTTGGGCCTGACGCTCGTTTTGGGCGGCGGTATGGTAGGGTATATTATTGTCAATACAGAGATAAATATTAGGGGAGTAGTTATCAATAAGCTGGGTATGAACTTTGAGGAAATACGCGCCAGGTTAGGCGAAGCGGAAGTCAATGAAACTTGGAAAGCCACAAGATTAATAAAGTCATATGAGATTCATTACGTAGTTGACGGGTTGAAATATACATTCCTATCACTTTACAAAGACGGTCGAGCGACAGAACTAATAATTTCTGAGGACTGGTGATAAGGTGAGTGACTCTATCGAGATATGAATGGTTTGTTTTCTTTTCACACCTTTATTGGGACCTCGATGCATGTCGTATGTGTAGGAAGAAGGAGGTTGGATAGGGACGGTCTTTGGAGTGAAGGCATTATCGAATATTAGGCAGTTGAACGAAATGATCTTGCCCAAATGCTAACGTAATGCTAACGCATTTAAGAGACTAATGCAAAAGAATGCGCATATTTCACCATTTGCTTCTCGAAAATCCGCTATTTCCGCGATTAAGTAACGCCATTCCCGTATCCCGCGCTTGCGCCAGAAGGGGCGGCATGATGTAAAAAGACACACGCTGCTTCAGCAGCGATGTGGTCGCTTATACCCCGCAGGGTGAAATAAAGGGCAAAAACCCAACAGGGTTTTGGCTCGATGAAAGCTCGATGGCCACATAGTGCCCTATCAGTGCCCTATCGTAGGAGGTCTCCCATGAGTTCGCTGAACTTTTGGGCGGCCTCCTTTTCATCTGCTCGAAATAGGCTGGCCGTTTCAAAGCATATGGCCCGCCCGCGGTAGGCCGCAAGCTGCATTCATGCTTTTGAACAAAAAATACCTATTTTACAAAATTCGACATTGTTCATCGAAGGTATGTGGCAATAAATGTAGAAAAAACCATCGTTTACAAAATACAAGGAGGATTAAGGAATGATAAATGACGGCAATCAGTTTTTAACCCTCGGGACACAGCCCGCCGACGAATATGCCGTATTGCTGCCTGGACTGGTCTCGCACTTCCGTGAAAAGCGGGATGAATTGCGGCGGCAATGGGTACGGCAGATGATGTCGAAGGGCTTGCTGGCAGGTTTGACTCCCGACGACATGGAGACTGAATCAATCACAATCTATGATACCTGCGTCGGCTGTTTGGAGACAGGTCTGTATGACGGCGCTCAGAATTACGCCAATACATTGGCGGAACGCGGCGTACTGCGGGGGATGACGACCGAACAAATCATCGGCGGTATGCTCCGCTGCGCGATGTTTACGGGCGGAGTCTGTTCGAACGGTATCAGCAGGACATAACGAAATTATCGGCAGCGTTGGGGATTTACGAGCCCGTTGCCAATAAGATTCTCTCCATCGTTGCGATGGCATTTATTGATGAGCGGGAGAAAGTCGTCCGCCAACAGGAAGAAGCTATCCGGGAGCTCTCCACCCCTGTCTTGCAGGTTCGTGATGGGATGCTCATACTGCCGATCATTGGCGTGCTCGACTCCCATCGCGCCCGCCAGCTAACCGGGCAACTACTGTACGCCATCCGGGCCAACCGTGCCAAGGTCGTGGTTATGGACATCACGGGCGTTCCCAATGTAGACTCCAAGGTCGCCAATCATATGGTACAAACGGTGGAAGCGGCACGGCTTTTGGGCGCCAATACCATTGTCTCGGGCGTGTCGCCCGAAATTGCCCAAACACTGGTGACTATCGGCGTGAATTTGAGTAGCTTAAAAACCATGGGCGACCTGCAGGGCGGCATTGAAGAAGCCGACCGGCTGTTAGGTCTAAAAGTGATCAAAGCAGAAAGCAACTGAGCAAATTCACCGGGTAAAGGTGGGTAAACAGTGAGGGTCCCAATTCTTAAACAGGGTGGTTATCTAATAGCTTCCATCCAATCCGCGCTGACCGACGCTGACTTATTCCAATTGCGCGACGATCTGGCCGAACAGGTGGGCAAGTTCCGTACGTGCGGGGTAGTCGTTGATGTAACAGTTCTGGATGTAGTAGATTCGTTCGCTGCCCGGACGTTGCGCGCCATTGCCCATATAACAAAATTGCGCGGTGCGGAGACCGTCATTGTCGGTATTCAGCCCGAAGTCGCGTTTGCGATGGTCCAGTTGGGATTGACGCTTGGAGGTGTGGCGACCGCGCTGGACCTCGAAGAAGGTCTTCTTTATCTGGATCGGCGGACGAAGGGGATGGGGCGAACAAATGGAAAATGAAATATCCGTACCCATCAGGCTGGAAAGCGACATTGTTATCGCCCGCCAGAAAGGGCGTATGATGGCGACCCATCTAGGTTTCTCCAGCAGCGAGCTAACCACGATCGCCACGGCGATTTCCGAGTTGGCGCGAAACATTGTTGATTATGCTGGCATAGGCGAAATCAAATTGAGCCTGGTCCATCAGAAAGGCAAGAAGGGCATTACCGTAATCGCCCGCGATGCGGGACCGGGTATCGGCGATATCGCCAAAGCCATGCAGGACGGCTATTCGACGGGGATAGGCCTGGGATTGGGTCTGCCGGGGACAAGACGGCTAATGGACGATTTTGACATAGTCTCCGAGGTTGGTAAGGGAACTACCGTGACGGTAATCAAATGGGTGCGTTAAATGGATAGAAAAATTTTGGACTGGGGCGCCACTATCCAGAAGCTGGCGGGAGAAACCGAATCGGGAGATATGTATCTGGTTACAGCGTTTCCAGGCGGTTTTCTGGCCGCGGCCATAGATGGATTGGGACACGGTTCCGAAGCCGCCGTCGCTGCCAGAACCGCCGCTGCGATACTGGACGCCTCCCCTGACGAATCGGTAATATCGTTGATGAAACGTTGCCATAACGCATTAAAGAAAACGCGCGGCGCGGCGATGAGCCTGGCATCGTTCAACATAATCGACCATAAGATGACATGGTTGGGCGTGGGCAATGTGGAAGGAGTCTTGTCGTATTCCAACGCCAGCAAAGGAATAGCGTACAAGTCCTTGCTGCTGCACTCCGGGATAGTAGGTTACCACTTACCCCCGTTACACCCGACGGTTATCCCCATTATGCAGGGAGATACGCTAATAATCGTCACTGACGGGATAAGATACAACTTTACCAGAGAAGAGACCATGAATTATTCGACACAGCAAATTGCTGATCGTATCATTAGCCGGTATAGTAAGGGTGAGGATGATGCGTTGGTGCTGGTTACGCGTTATTGCGGAGGAGTACAATGAGCGACAAGTTACCGGAGTTGGTGGCACAATATACGGATTCGCTCCAGGACTATCTAGCGGGAGCCGGCGAAGCCGCTCTTTTGCGAGCGCATGTTATTGGGCGTGAAGCAGTCGCCAACGGGCTGGACGTACTGGGAATGGCGGAGATTCATCATCAATTATTGCTTGCGGTCTTATTACGCACTCCCATGGTCGAAGAGAGTGTGCAGATGGTAAAGCGGTTCGCGGAATTTTTCATGGAGAACCTATCCATATTCGCGATGATGGAACGTGGTTACATGGAATCGAGCAACATCCTCCGCCAGTCGAATGAGACGTTGGATCACAGTAATAGTTTCATCGAAAAGGTTATTGCAACAGTTCCGTGCAGTCTGCTGGTGATTGAGGGCCTGTCCGGCAAGATTCTCGTGGGCAACAGGATTTTTTGCGAAGAGTTTCTCGTCGCGGTGGAGGATATCGCCGGCAAACAGCTTGATGATGTTCTCAGCTTAATCGGCTTGCCACACGAAGCGAACAAAACCATAATATCAAACCACGACATCTCGCGCTTGGAATGCCGCTGCGATTCATCGCAGGTGGGAGAACGAATTTTAACAGTCAGCAAGACCCCTTTACGAATGGTAGATGGAGAGAAGATCTTTCTGGTGATTGAAGACATTACCGAACGCAAACGTTTCGAACAGGAAATGGCGCGTTTGGAACGTTTGAACATAGTGGGCGAAATGGCTGCCAGCATCGGCCACGAAGTCCGGAACCCGCTGACGACGGTGCGGGGTTATTTACAGTTGTTCCAGCGTAAGTATGACAATGGCAATTATCGCGAACAACTAAAAACCATGATCGAAGAATTGGATAGAGCCAACGCAATCATCAGCGACTTTTTGTCGCTGGCCAAGAACAAAGTCGTGAATTTCAAGTGCTACAATCTTAATGATGTCATTAAATCTCTGTTGCCTTTGTTGCAGGCTGAAGCATACCGAACCGGGCGTGACATTGAAGTTCAGTTGGGTAAGGTTCCCGCTATCGACATGGATGAGAAAGAAATGCGGCAACTATTGCTCAACCTGACCCGGAACGGCTTCGAGGCCATGGCGCCCGGTGGGAGGCTGACAATCCAAACATATACGGAAAAGCGCAAGATAGTGCTGGTCGTTCGTGACACCGGCAATGGGATACCGCAGGATCTACTGGAAAAGCTGGGCACGCCATTCTTGACGACGAAGGAAAATGGGACTGGGCTGGGACTGGCGGTGTGCTATCGAATTGCGGAACGACACGGAGCGAAGATCGATGTCAAAACATCGCCGCAAGGAACGGTATTCCAGATTATCTTCCCGATAAGCCACAACCCGAGCGTGTTTCGGATAACATCAGGCGCCTGAACCTGGCAGGCGGCATTCGAAAGCGAAACAGTCTAAAGAAACATAGCAAGCCTCGTCAGCCGTTTGTTCCGGCTGACGAGGCTTGTTTTTTTCGCAAGTAGGCGGTGAAGGGCCGCGAAGGTTTGAGATACATTACTCAGGGGAAAGCGGTACCTTGCTGTCGGTGGGTTTTTCTGCCTTGGCCCAGAAGGTGATGCAGTCTTCTTTCGATAGTTTCTGGAACTTGTGGGGCGTGTTGGCCTCGATGTAAATGGTGTCGCCTTCTTCCAAAACGTAGGTCCGGCCGCCGATCCGCATCTGGCAGGAGCCCTGGAGAACGATGCCGAGCTCGTCGTAGAAGTGGCCGGCCGAGTGGTGTTCCAGCCCGTCTTTTATCATCGTCAGAATGGTGCCTTTGATGAAATGGCGACCTTCGGAGGCGGCCTCGTTGCGGAGGATTCCCTCATAATCGAAGATGACCGGCCGCGCGGCTTTTTTCATCACGATATCATAGGCTTTTTTTTCTGCCAGCAGGTCGTTGACCTGGATGTGCAGGGCCTGACAGATCTTATACAAGTTTGCCAGGCTGGGGCTGTTAAGATCGCGCTCCACCTTGCTTAGGAAACCGGACGACAAGCCGGATTTTTCCGCCAGGTCCTGGAGGGTGAGATCTTTTGTTTTCCGTATTTCCTTGATTCTGTTGCCGACGTTATTCACGGCAGTTATTCCTTTCGTAACGGCCCGCCGATTTTCGCTCTCCAGTCAATCATAATATAAAATAGCATGTAATGAAATATCAATCTGGATAGTTAGGCGGTAACTGGCGTTAAAATTTCATATATGAAAAATTGTTATTGACCGCAAAAAAAGGGGGTGATAATATGGTGTCAGGAAAAAATAGAAAAAATTGCTTTGTAGACTTAAATAGGGCGGATTTTCTCTAGCCTGATTACTACCCTGTTACTTGGCTATAAAATTGTCTTCCGGATGATCTTTTACTATTTGATAAATTTATTTGTCGTATTTGAAAGATTAAGGCGGGCCGGAAGATGTATTTTTGTAAAATGTGAGGTTGGAGGGGTGACTATGGTGAGATTAACCGAGTATGAACAGAAGATGCTGGCTGGCGAGCTGGGGGAGTTTAAGCAGCAAGCCCTGCAGTTCATCGTCAATTATGCCCAAGTGCTCGGCGCGGAAGAACTGTGCGAAATCAGCCGGGCGACGCTGTTCATCGGCGCGCAGCACTATCTGGACGGGTTTGCGACCGACGATTATAACGAAATCTTTTCCAAATTCTACTTGAACAGCGACAAAACCATCGAAATCGGCCGGTTCGCCGACGGCTGCGCCGTGCAGACGTGCGTGGCGGCCTGCGTCACAAGGGATTACGACACGGTGCATTTGAGCAAGGATTATTTCGATAAAAACAACCGCTACTACGCGATCACCAGAGAGGCAGGCGTTTCCGAGGTACATACCTGCACGCCGTATTTCTCCGGCTGGATCCCGGTGCCGGGCGAACATTTCGTCACAACCGAGTCGAGCAATGTATTGATGAGCAACTCGCTGTTCGGCGCATGCGGCAACGCAGACGGCATCGAGGCGGCGGTCTGTTCGGCGATCTGCGGGCGGACGCCGCTGTGGGGCCTGCACGTCAGAAAAGAGCGCTACGGCAATGTCGTCTTCAACATCAAATGCCCCGCGGCGACACTTTTCGACTGGGATGTCATCGGTTATACGATGGGGCGGTTTATCCCCGGCGAAGGGAAACCGATCGTTAGCGGCAGCTTTGCCAGGCCGGACATCAAGAAACTTCGGCAGTGCTTCTCGTCGCTGGCGACCTCCTCGAATGCGGAGATTTGCCATATCGTCGGCGTTACTCCCGAGGCCAGGTCGCTGGAAGACGCACTGGGCGGCAAAGAACCGCTGGCGGTGTTCGACATCACGCAGCGGGATTATGACGAGACCGTCGCGATGGTTTGCGATCCGGGCGGCGGCCCGGTGGATTTCGTCAGTGTCGGCTGCCCCCACCTGGCGATCGACGAGATCAGGGATATCGCCGGCTATCTCAAGGGGAAAAAAGTCAAGCAGGGGGTCGAGCTGTGGATTTGGACGACCAAATCAAACCAGGCGCTCGCCGACTACAACGGCTACACGAAAACGATCGAGGAAAGCGGCGGCAAGCTGCTTGACAGCACATGCCCGATCGTCATGAAGCACGAGTCCCACAAGCATGCCAAGGCGATGGCGCTGAACGGCATCAAGATGGCTAAGGGCCTGCGGGCGCAAACGGCGGCGACGGTATACTGCGGCGATGTTTTCCGCTGTATTGACGCGGCGATTATGGGCAGATGGGAGGCCGTGAAATGAAAAAGATAATTTTGCAGGGCCGGCCGGCGTTCGCCGGCGTCGCCGAGGGGGAAGCGCTGGTCTGCCCGGACAGCATCGCCGGCAACACCGGCTGCCTGGGCGAGCTGGACGGGGTAATTTACGAGCACGGCAACCCCAACAGGGGGAGGAGCATCAAAGATACCATTCTCGTTTTGCCGGGCGCGAAAGGCTCGTGCGGCTGGTCGTGCCACTTCAAGGCGACGAAAATCAACGGGTTCGCGCCGGCGGGCTGGGTGGTGACGACCATAGATTCGCGGGTAGGCGTGGCCATCGCGTCGTTGGAAAAGCCGGCCGTGGGCGATTTTGCCGGCACGGACCCGGTAAAGGTCGTTAAAACGGGCGATTGGGTCAGGATAGACGGCAGCACGGGGATCGTGGAAGTCACGCACGCGGAAGGATGACCGGAGCTGCGGGAGGCAGGCAAAAAAAACGGGGGTGGTTGTGTGAGCGGCAAAGAAAGCAAGGTGCTGTGGCTTTCCCAGGAGGAGTGCATCGCCGCAGGGGCTTTGGATATGGCGGCAGGTGCTCGCGACGGTGGAAAAGGCCAACCTGTGGCTGGCACAGGGCAAGACGACGGAAACGGACCTGACCCATCTGGTGTGGGAACCGGGAGCGTACGCCAGCCAGCGGATCGGGGTGCACGCGGCGCTGATCCGCGCCGACGAGATGCGGGTCGCGGCGGTGAAGAGCATCCCCAGCAACCCGGCCAACCCGGCCAGATTGGGCATGCCCCGTTCCAACGGGCTGGTCATCCTTTATAACGAGGACACAGGTTTCCCGCTCGCCGTCATGGACGGGACGGTGGTCAGCGCCATGCGGACCGGAGCCGCCAGCGCCCTGGGGGCGAAGTACTGCGCGAACCCGGACGCGGAAATCCTCGGCCTGGTCGGCTGCGGGGTAATCCAGGATACGTGCCTTGAAGCCACCAGCATGGTGATGGCTAATATCAAAACCGTGCGCCTGTACGACTGGGCCAGGGACAAGGCCGAACGGTTCGCGGCGAAATGGGTCCGCCTGGGCTACGCGTTCGAGGTCTGCGACAGCGCGGAGCGGGCGGTGGCCGACGCGGACATCGTTCATACCTGCACGAACGTCAACCTGGGGCAGGAGTATATCCCGCCGGAATGGATCAAGAAGGGGTCGTTCCATTCCGCGGTTTCGATGTGGGATTACAAGGACGAAGCAATTTTGGCGGGCTGCAACAAGTACTGCATGGACTGGAAGGCGAGGCTGAAAGACAGGAAGTATCCGTTCTCGGAGCTGACGCTGGCCGGCCGGCTGGGCGCGGGCGACATCGTCGAGCTCGGCGAGATCATCGCCGGCCGGAGGGTCTGCCGGGAGAGCCGCGACGACGCGGTGTTCTTTTCCACCCTCGGGCTGTGCATCAACGATACGGCCAGTTGTTATCGGATATATAAGAATGCGGTGGCTAAGGGATTGGGGACCGAGGTGTTCCAGTGGCGCGCGCCGGCCAAGTGTTAGTCGGCTTTTGACGGTTTATCGCTGGCAATGCCAAAGCGGCATTAACAAACACCCGCCTGCCGGCGAGACGGCAGGCGGGTGTTTCGTGTCAATAAGAGATGTGATATCTCGTTATGATATGCGATTAACTGGCGATGTTTACAATTGAGATAGGGAAAACCGCATATCAATATGAGATGTGAAGCGCGGCGCCGAAACCGAGGGGGGCACTGTTCTAGCCGGGGCTGATCCGTTGACGGCGGGGCAATTGCGGGCGTTTCTTCCGGGTTGGCATGTAAATTGCATTTGCTTTAAGGCGAAAGTATTTTTTGCCGTATCTACGAGGGAGGATTAGTGTGAGCGCATTATTGGAACAAATCGCCGGCAATCTGGTCGAAGGGCAGTCGAAGAAGGTCAGGGAGCTCGTGCAGCAGGCGGTGAACGAAGGCGTGGCCGCCAAGGAGATTCTCAACAACGGCCTGTTGGCAGGGATGAACGAGGTGGGCGCGCTGTTCAAGGACGGCGAACTGTTCGTTCCCGAGGTGCTGGTGGCCGCGAAAGCGATGAACGCGGGCATGGAAGTGCTGGCGCCGCTGCTGACAGAAGGGGATATCGAGAAGAAAGGCAAGGCGGTGTTCGCCACCGTCAAGGGCGACCTCCACGATATCGGCATCAAGCTGGTGGGGATGATGATGGAAGGGGCCGGCTACGAAATAGTCAATATCGGCGTGGATATTCCGCCGGAACGGATCGTGGCGGCGGTGAGGGAGCATAAGCCGGACCTTATCGGGATGGCGGCGATGCTGACGACGACGATGGTGGCAATGAAGGATACGGTCGAGGCGCTGAAGGAGGCCGGACTGTACGATAAGGTCAAGGTCATGGTCGGCGGGTCGCCGGTGACGGACCGGTTCGCCAGGGAGATCGGGGCCCACTACGCGGCCGATGCTTCGGCGGCGGTCGAGGTGGCCAACAAGTTGATGGAGGCGTAGGAAGGAGTGGCAACAATGAAAGCAAACCGCAGGTATCCTTTTCCGGGCGGGCTTGTCGGCGGCGACTACAAGCCTTTGAGCCAGGAAGGCATCGAGAAGATACACAAGGCGACGATGAAGGTGTACGAGCAGACCGGGATCCAGGTCAACGACGACAACGCCCTCAAAGCGTTTCACAACGCCGGGGCGGAAGCCGACTTCAAGCGCAAGGTCGTCAGGGCGTCGGAAAGCTGGATCATGGACAAGATCAAGACGGCGCCCGCCACGATTACGCTGTACGGCCGGGAAGACCGGCACAACCTGGAGCTGGACGGCTACAAGGTTTATATCGGCACGGGCGGGACGGCTCCCAACGCTCTGGACATCGACAGCGGCGAGCGGCGGCCTTCGACTCTCAAGGATGTGCAGATGGCCGCCAGGCTGGTCGACGCCCTCGAAAATATCCATTATTTCGTCATTTCCTGTTTTCCCAACGAACTTCCCAAGAAGGACATCGATGTCAACCGCTTCTACGCGGCGATCCGTAACACCACTAAGCATGTCATGGGCGGCGTGTATACGAGCGACGGGGTCAAAAACGTCGCCAAGTACGCGGCCATGATCGCCGGCAGCCGCGAGGCCCTGCTGAAAAAGCCGTTCGTGTCCTATATCACCTGCGTTATGAGTCCGCTGGTCATGGACAAGGATTATACCGAACTGATGCTCACCGCCATCGAGACCGGTCTGCCGTTGGCCACGCCCACCGCGCCTATGGCCGGGTCGACGTCGCCGGCGACGCTGGCCGGCACGCTGGTCCAGATGAACGCCGAAGCGCTGAGCGGCGTGCTGCTCACGCAGATCATGGACCCCGGCCACCCGGTGCTGTATAGCTGCGTGCCCACCACCACCGACCTGCGCACGGGGGCGTTCTGCTTCGGTTCGATCGAAATGGGCGTTATGAATGCCGCCTGCGCCCAGTTGTCGCGGTTCTACAACCTGCCCAACTACACGACCGCCGGGGTGAACGAGGCGAAGATTCCCGATATCCAGTCCGGCTACGAGGGCATGGCGTCCACCCTGCTGTGCGCTTTGGCCGGCTCGAATTATATCCACGACGCCGCCGGCCTGATCGAATCGGGGATGGCGATCTCGTACGAGCAGTATGTGATCGACGACGACATCCTCGGCATGTGCATGCGGGCCGTGAAGGGGATCGAGGTCAGCGACGATACGTTGGCGGTCGACGTTATCCACGAGGTGGGCCCGGCCGGCAACTACCTGTCCCACGACCATACGCTGGCCAATATGAAAAAGGAGTTTTTCTACAACAAGGTGTCCGACCGCAACACGCGGGTGCGGTGGGAACTCGACGGCGCCCTCGACGCCAGGGAGAAGGCCCGCCGGATGGCCAAGGAGATCCTGGCGACCCATAAGCCGCAGTTTATCGATCAAGCGGTGGAAAAACAGATTCTCGCCACCATTCCGGGGATCGTGCAGGAATGGATCGACTAGCAGCCGCTGAATAGCTAAGGGGGACATTGGCATGAACGGAAAAGAGAGAGTGTTGAAAACGCTCAGCTTCGAACCGGTGGACCGCACTCCCTGGGTGCCGTACGCCGGGGTGCAGACCGCCAACTTGATCGGCGTGGACGCCGAGACTTATTTGCAGGACGCCGATAATATCGTCCGCGGCATTCTCAAAGCTTACGAGCTTTACCAGCCGGACGGGCTGCCGGTGGCGTTCGATATCCAGATAGAGGCGGAGGCCCTCGGCTGCAAGGTGACGTGGGCGAAGAACAACCCGCCGGCGGTGGCGACGCACATCCTCGAGGAGAAGGTCCTGTCCGAACTGAAGCTGCCGACCGAGCGGGACGGCCGCTATCCGATCGTGCTGGAGGCGGCCAGAAAACTGGTGGCCGCGATTGGCGACAAGGTGGCGCTGTACGCCCTGATCTGCGGGCCTTTCACGCTGGCCCTCCATTTGCGCGGCACCGAATTCCTCACCGACATGATCGAGGAGCCGGAAAAGGCGGCCGATATCATCGCTTTCGGCACCAAGGTCGCCAAGGACCTGGCGGGGATGTACGCCAAGACGGGCGTGGACGTCGTGGCGGTGGTCGACCCGATGACCTCGCAGATATCGCCGCGGCATTTCAAGAAGTTCGTCCTGCCGTACACCCTCGAACTGAACAGGTACGTGAAATCGCTGGGGCTGAAAGTAACCAGTTTCTGCTGCGGCGACGCGACGAAGAACATCGAGCTGATGTGCCAGACCGAGACCGACGGAATCGCGTTTGACGAAAACGTCGACCTAGCTTACGCCAAAGAGATCGCGACCAGGTACAAAGTGTCTTACGGCGGCAATCTTCCCCTGACGACGGTCATGCTGTTCGGCTCGCCCCTGGAGAACGTCGAGGAGGCCAAGAAGGAGCTCGAAGTCGGCCAGGGGGTGGGCTACATCCTCTCGCCCGGGTGCGACATGCCGTTCGAGACGCCGGTGAACAACATCGTGGCGATTTCCAACTATGTCAACGGCAACTTCGCTTCCCTGGATCAGCTGGCATCCGACCGGCAGGTCAACGATGAGGAAGAGATTGAGTTCACGGATGTCGCCGTTAAGCCCGGCGAAGTGTTCATCGAGATCGTCACCCTCGATTCCGAGGGTTGCCCGCCGTGTCAGTATATGTGCGAGGCGGTCAAGAAAGTGCTGCCGAAGTACGCCGGCAAGCTCACCTGGCGTGAGTCGCTGGTCAAAACGCGGGCCGGCATCAAAAGGATGGCCCAGCTCGGCGTCAAAAACCTGCCGGCAATGCTGATCAACAATAAAGTTGTTTTTGACAACATCGTTCCGACGGAAAAAGCGTTGGTGGCGGAAATAGAAAAAAGGCTTTAGCGGCGACAAGTAGTGTATAGACAGGCAAGCATATCAAGTTGAGATATTCATATCTCAACTTGATATGCTTGCGACCCTAATAGATATTAGAATGGGGATGCGTTTATAAAGGCCGAATGTCTTTTTGAGATGCACTGCCTGTGTTCATTCGGGCAAAAGCATCGGCCAAACGGGCGCTGCGGGCTTTGGCATAGTAATTGCATCGAAAGTGCCTTAATGGAAAGGAGGCGAGGCTAATGATTGCTGTTAATCTGGACAAAAAAAAGTTAGAATGACAACCGGTAAAGTCATCATTCCTTAAACAAAAACATTACAACCCACAACAATTATAAAGAAAATTCTCGTCGGGAGCAACTGCGGAGGAAAGAATAAGAGGTGAGATCATGAACTTCGGTCCATACGATATGCTGATGGACTTTGCCCTTATGTCGGTATTGTTGTTTATCGCCCAAATAATGCGGGCCAAGATAAAGATTATCCAGAACCTGTACATACCTTCGTCGATTTTGGCCGGTTTCATGGGAATCCTGTTCAGCAGCCAGTTTTTGGGCTGGGTTCCCTTCAGCGCCCAGATGAGCAGTTACGCCTATCTGCTCGTCGTTGTGCTGTTCGCGACGCTGTTCATCGGCAATAGCGAGAGACATTCTTTGCGCAGGGTGATCAACGAGGTCGGCGACACTTTTACCATCAATATGGCCGCCGAATTCGGCCAGTTCGGCTTTGCCATTCTGGTCGGCACCCTGATAGTCATCACGTTTTACCCGCAGGTGTCCCAAGCCTTTTCCATTCTGATGCCCGCCGGCTTTGTAGGCGGCCACGGGTATGCGGCGGCCATCGGTGGCACGCTCAAGGATGTGGCCAAATGGGACGAGGCGCTGTCCATCGGGCAGACTTTTGCTACGATCGGCCTGTTGGCCGGGATATTCGGCGGGTTGATCATGATCAATATCGCCACCAGGCAGAAGGCCACCCGGTTCATTACCTCCATCAACGAACTGCCCAAGAGCATGCAGACCGGGCTGGTGCCCAAGGACGAGCAGACTTCCATGGGCAATCAGACCATTAACCCGATGGCCATGGACCCGCTGGCCTGGCATATTCTGCTGGTTTTGATCGCGACGGCCGGCGGCTACTATGGAACCGTCTATGCGAAGAAATTTTTCGATATCGGGTTGCCGATGATGAGTGTTTCGATGCTGGCCGGCGTTTTGCTGCAGTTCATTTTGAACGGCCTCAATATGGGTCAGTATGTCGACAAAAAGGTCATAACCAGGATCGGCAGCTCGGTGACCGACTATCTGGTGGCTTTCGGCGTCGCCTCGATAAAGATATCGATCGTCATGAAATATGCCAGCCTGATTTTGATTATGTGCCTGCTTGGCTTTGCTTTCTGCATGTTTAACACATATATTATCGGCAGAAAGCTTTTCCATAATTTCTGGTTTGAGCGGTCGATATTCGTATTCGGCTGGACGACCGGGGTTGTGGCCACCGGCGTCACGCTGCTGCGGATCGTCGACCCGGAGTTTCGCAGCAAGACGCTGGAAGACTACGGTATGGCGTACGTCTTTATCTCGGTAATCGAATTGTTTATCGTATCGTTAACCCCGCTTTATGTGGCCGCGAGCGTCAACGCCGCCCTGATTACCGGCGCGGTATTGCTCGCCATCGCCGTCGCTTTATGGGCGATAACGGTCGCCAGGTACGGGATATTCAAAGGCAAGGTGAGCGATTTGCGGGAAGGCGAAGCGGAAGCCGTCGCGCTAAGCAATGCCCGCAAAGGGAGCTCGGTATCGGCTTAGGAATCCGCTCTGCCCGGGTAGCATGCCGCAAATACTGAGGTTTAGAGGGAGCGCGCCAGTGAGCGAAGTTGTCGTGTTACGGACAAGTGGATCGCAAAAATTGCTTGCAGACAGCAGCAAGACGGTACTGGAATTGTTGAATCAGTCGGGAACGGCGATTTACGCTCCTTGCGGCGGGCAAGGGGTTTGCGGAAAGTGCAAGGTCCGGGTGTCGGGAGATGTGAGTCGTCCCGCCCCGGAGGAAGAGCAGGTTCTGACGGCGGAGGAACTGGCCGGGGGCGTCAGGTTAGCATGCAAAACCCATGCCCTCGGCAAAGCCGAAATTTTCCTCTGCGACGCCTATGTGAACGAGTCCAAAGGGAGGCTGACGGATGACCGGCGATACAAGCCGAACCCAATGGTCGCCCAGAAAGAGGTCCGGCTCGCCGAACCGGCGATGGCGCTGGGGGAGAGCGCGCTCGACGCTGTCAGGAAGGGGCTGGGGAAGGTCGAGGTCGGCTTGCCGGTTTTGCAGGATATTTGCCGGCGGATAGACTATGGCCAGAGCGGCGTCTTCACCCTGTACGGCGACGAGGTGCTCGACCTGGAATACGGCCGGGCGGCCGGCACGGCTTACGGGGTGGCAGTGGACGTCGGCACCACCACGGTAGCCTGTTATCTTCTCGATCTGGCGCGGGGGGTGCAGCTGGCCGTCGCTTCGCGGCAGAATCCCCAGTTCGGCATCGGGGCCGACGTAATTTCGCGGATAAATCACACCCTCGAACACGAAAGCGGCCTGGAAGAACTGCGGCGGCGCATCGTCGCCGGGGTCGACGGGCTGATCGGCGAAGTGACGGCGAAAGCGGCCGTGGACAGCCGCCACATTTACCAATGCGTGCTGGTGGGCAACACCACCATGGCCCATATCTTCTGGGGACTGAGCTGCACGAGCCTGGCAAGGCTGCCGTTCAACGCCGTCACCAGCGATCTGCTGGTCGACCGGGCGGGCAGCGTGGGTTTGACGAATATGAACGCCAACGGCAAGGTGGTTTTCCTGCCTGGGATCGCCGGCTTCATCGGCGCCGACACCGTCGGGGCGATGATCGTGGCTCGGTTGGAGAGCGCCCGGGATTGCCTGCTGCTTATTGACCTTGGAACCAACGGCGAGATTGTCCTCGCCACCCCGGACGGCCGCCGCTATGCCTGTTCGACCGCGGCCGGCCCGGCTTTCGAGGGGGCGCGGATCACGCACGGCATGCAGGCGTTCGCCGGGGCGATCGATACGGTCCGCATCGGCAACGACCTGCAGTATACGACGATCGATGGTCAGGCGGCCCGGGGCATCTGCGGCTCGGGCCTCATCGACCTTGTGAGCGAACTTGTCCGCACGGGGCTGGTCGCCGCCGACGGGAAAATCGCCGCCCCGGAGACGGTCGGCAACGGGAAGCTGGCCGGGCGCATCGTCCGCACCGGCCGCCACCGGGAAATCGTTGTGGCCCGGAAAGGCGAGACGGCCGGCGGGGAGGCTATTACTCTGACGCAGAAGGACATCCGGGAGCTGCAGGTGGCCAAGGGCGCCATCCGGGCGGGGATCAACATTCTGCTGAAGCAGGCCGGAATAACTTCCGACAAGGTGGACCACATCCTGCTGGCCGGGGCGTTCGGCAATTTCATCAACAAAGACAGCGCGCGTCGGGTCGGGATTATTCCCGCCCTGGAGGCGGCGAAAATCATTTCCCTCGGCAACGCCGCCGGCGAAGGAGCCAAGATGGCCCTGGCCGACAGGGACATACTCCACGGGGGCGCCGGGAGACTGGCGGCCGGGACGGTGAATGTGGACATCGCCAGCCATCCCGATTTCCAAGAGGAGTTCGTGCAGGGGATGTATCTGGGGTGACGGCGGGGAGGGCGGTCCGCGGGAACGACAAGGAGAAAGGGAGACGTCACGATGAGCGACAAGCCGATTAAACTATACCTGCTTACGGGCTTTTTAGGGGCCGGCAAAACAACTTTTCTCAAGAGGCTTATCGACCATCTTGGCAATAAAAAGCTCGGCATCATCATGAACGAATTCGGCAAGATCAGCGTCGACGGGGTGCAGATCAAGCGGCACGGCATCGACATCACCGAGATCAACAACGGGTCGATCTTCTGCAGCTGCCTGAAGGGCTCGTTCATCGAGGCGCTGGTCGCGTATTCGGAGCTGCCGATCGATTATCTGCTCGTCGAGAGCTCCGGGATGGCCGACCCGTCTGCCATCGGCCACATCCTGACCAATTTTGTCGGCAAGGTCCGGGGCAAGAGCTTCGACTTCCGCGGTGCGGTCTGCATCGTCGACGGCAAACACTTTCTGGACCATGTCGACCTGTTGCCGGCGATCGAAAAGCAGGTGGCCGCCAGCAATCTGGTAATCATCAACAAGACCGACCTGATAAACGCCGAAGAACTGCGGGAAGTGGCGGCGGAGGTGCGCAGGCTCAACGCCGGCGCGGAGATCGTGCGGACCGCTTTTTGCGAGATCGGTCTCGATTTCCTCGGCCGGGAGCTGGCCGCGGCCAGGGTGGAAGCGGGTGCAGGGCAACAGTGCCTGAACACCCCGCAGAACCGGCCGGTGGCTAGTACGCTGTCGGCCAAGGGAGAGTTCGAGCGAGGCAGGTTTATCGAATTTCTGGAGGCGCTGGCCCCCTTGGCCTTCCGCATGAAGGGTTTCTTCCGGTTCAAAGAAGGCTGGCACCAGATCGACGTGGTCGGCGGCCGGATCGATATAAAACCGGCCGCCGACCGGCAGGAGGTCTCACAGTTGGTCATCATTTCCGACAAGGGGCTGGAGGCCGTCAAGGCAACATTTGAAAATTGGGACAAGCGGTTTGCCGAGAAGATGGTTTTGAGCTGAAAACGGTGGGGTGATTATTACGGACGCGGTGATTCTCGACGGTATTCCTTTTGTCGTCGACGACGAAACGCTGCTCAAGCGGCTGCGGCTGACCAGGGACAGCGAGTACGCCGACCGGGTGCTGGCGCTGGCCAGGCAGGCGGAAGCGGTCGCCCGCCCGAAGGCGCTGTTCAGGCCGGCCTATATCGAAGCCAAGGGCGAAGATTATATCGTCGCCGACGGGATAAAGCTCACGAGCAAGCTGTGGATTGCAAATACCGGTGCTACGCAGCGGATCTTCCCCTACCTGGTGACCTGCGGGCAGGAAATCGCCCAGTGGGCGGGCGGCTTCGACGATGCACTCGATGACTATACCGCCGACATGCTTCAGGATGTGGCCCGCAAAGCGGCGCTGGCGGCGGTCGTCGCCAGGATCGACGGCGAATACCGCCTTGAGAACGCCTCGTCGATGAACCCCGGGTCGCTCAAGGAGTGGCCGATTCAAGAGCAGACGACGCTGTTCGCCTTGTTCGGCGGCCAACACCGCCTGATCGGCGTGGAACTGACCGACAGCCTGCTGATGCGGCCGGTGAAGTCGGTATCGGGGGTGCGGTTCGCCGCTACCCACACGTTCGTCAACTGCCAGCTGTGCTCCCGCCTGAATTGCCCCAGCCGCCTGGCGCCACGGAGCGAAGCGGCGGGCGACGCCCGGCGGCAGGACGACGGACTGGCGATGTAGCTCCGGGGAGGGACAAGAAAAAAGTGGCATACATACTCGGTATCGACACCGGCGGGACGTACACCGACGGTGTTATTTACGATGCGGATCGGCGGCGAATCGTCGCCAGGGCGAAAGCGCTGACCACTTACGACAATCTGGCGACCGGCATCGGCAACTGCATCGCGGAGCTGGCCTTCGACGAACTGGCGGACGTCCGCGGGGTCTGTCTGTCGACGACGCTGGCGACAAACGCCATTGTCGAGGGCCGGGGCTGCGCGGTGGGCCTGCTGCTGATCGGGCACGGGCAGGTGGCCGAGCTGCCCACCGCCCTGGTCGAAGTCGTCGGCGGCGGCCACGACGTCAAGGGGCTGCCGCAGGCCGATCTGGACCCGGCGGAGGTCCGGGCGGCGGTGGCAAGGCTGCGGAGCCGGGTGGAAGGGCTGGCCGTTTCCGGCTATTTCAGCGTGCGCAATCCCGACCACGAACTCAAGGTACGGGAAATCGTGACCGAAATGCTGGGCGTACCGGTGGTCTGCGCCCACCAGCTCACCACCTCCCTGGGCTTCCAGGAGCGGACGGTGACGGCGGTGCTCAACGCCAGGCTCATCCCGATCATAACCGGCCTGATCGGCGCAGTGAAAGCGGTTATGGTCGGCGTGGGAATCAACGCGCCCCTGATGATCGTAAAGGGCGACGGCACGCTGATGAGCGAGGCTAAGGCCAAGGAAAAGCCGATCGACACCATCCTGTCGGGGCCGGCGGCGAGCATAATCGGCAGCACAGTGCTGGCCGGCAGGGCGGAGGCGGTAGTGGCCGACATGGGCGGAACGACGACGGACATCGCCATTATCCAGGGCGGCGTTCCCCGGCTCAATCCCGAGGGGGCGGTGGTCGGTTCATGGCTGACCCGCGTCGAGGCTGCCCAGGTTTACACATACGGACTCGGCGGCGACAGCTACCTGCAAGTGAACAGCAAGGGCGAGATCGTGCTGGGACCGCAGAAGGTCTGGCCGTTGGCGGTCGCCGCGCGGCAATATCCCCATCTGCCGGCGGAGATCCGCAACCAGGCGGAAAAAAAGCGGGCCAGGGTCAATTTTCAGCCGACGGACTGTTACCTGCTTATCAAAAATGATTACCGGGGCAGCCTCAGCGAGCTCGAAAAGGGCGCCCTCAGGCTGCTGGCGGACGGACCCCATTCGCTCCTCCACCTGTCGGAACGCCTCCAGGACAGGGGGCTTATTAACCTGCAGCGTCTGGTCGACGCGCGGGTGGTGGTCAAGATATCGCTGACGCCGACCGACATCCTCCACGCCCGGGGGGCGTACACCGACTGGGACGTAGCGGCGGCCCGGCTGGGCGTAAAAGTGATGGCCGACGAACTCGGCGTATCGGCGGAAGAGTTTGCGGCCCTGGCGATGAATGCCGTTGTCGAGCGGTTGAGCGTGATTATTTTGCAGAGCCTGCTCGCCTATGAGGAGTGCCCGCCCGCTGCCATGGCCCAGGCGGGCGAAGGGTATCTCCGCGAAAAACTGCTCCACCCCGAAAAGGACGGCATTCTCAGCATCGTTCCCCGGCTCAAACTGCCGCTTATCGCCATGGGAGCGCCTGTCGGCGCGTTTTTCCCGGCGGTCGCCGCCAAGCTCCAGGCGGAGCTGATCGTGCCGGCCGACGCCGCAGTGGCCAACGCCGTGGGGGCTGCGTCCGGCAAAGTCGTGGAAAGGGTGAAGATCCTGTTCAAGCCGATGCCGGAAGGCGGCGTCATCATGCACGCACCGTGGGAAAGAAAGGTGTTCGGCGGACTGGAGGAGGCGAAAAGCTACGCGGCTGCCCGCGGCCGGGAATGGGTGGCCGGCGAGACGAGGCGGATGGGGGGCGGCGAGTGCCAAATCGACGTCGCTTGCGACGACAAGTACGTCGGCGCCGAGGACCAGCCCGGCCAGCGGG
Organism: Sporomusaceae bacterium; assembly: GCA_022839045.1. The sequence goes on along the minus strand of JALHDI010000009.1, from coordinate 41,153 downwards.
TGTTTCTGGAGAGCCGCATGGAAATCGTCGGCCTGGGCTATTCCGCGTGGTAGTGTCGCTTGCCGGGGCGGGAGCTTTCCGGATATTGTAAAATTTACGAAAGAGAGGTGATATAGTTGTCGGAAGAAAACGAAATATGTGAAACGTTGCAGCATTATTTGGCGGTAGCTCCTGAGTTTAAACGGTTAACAATTGAAGACATAGGGGTATCCGTGGTCAATGCTGAAAAATATATTTTCTACGATCCCCCCGTTACAATCAAGTTTCCCAAAGATTCATATCTGGGAGATCCAATTGCGCCCGGATCGGTTATCTCTGAAGCAATGAGAACAAGAGAGCGGGTAGTAAAGGAAGTAGGAAGTCAGGCTTTTGGCGTTGCGTACATAGCAATGGCAGTTCCGATATTTGAGAATGGTCAATTAGTCGGAGGTATCTCTATTTACCAATCGGTTGAAAAAAAACAACAGCTTTTGGCAATCGCCAATTCTCTCGAACAGATTATTAAGTCTTTGGATATCACTATTCAACAAATAGCTGCCGAAGCTGAGGAACTCGCTGCTACAGGTCAGGAACTGGGAAGTATTTCCCAGAGAACGGAAACTCAGGTTAGGGAAACAGATGATATTACAGGGGTTATCCGTCAAATAGCCGGCCAAACCAACTTGATCGGCCTTAACGCGGCCATCGAGGCTGCGCGGGTGGGGGAACACGGCCGTGGATTTGCCGTTGTTGCCGAAGAGGTACGCAAACTAGCCAACAGTAGCTCGGTATCCACCCAAAATATTAGTCAAACACTGGATAAAATAAAAGAAGCGGTGCTGCGAATTAATTTGGCGGTAAAGGAAGTAGCTACAGTGGTCAATCATCAAGCCCAGGTCCTCACCGAAATTACTCCTAAAATAGACGAATTGACTCATTTGGCAGATACTATTGTGTCAATGGCAGAAGGTTTGACGCATGATAAATACAACGAATACCATAAAAGCTCAGTAACATGAACAAAATTCAAGGTTTAGCCGCCTGCCGGGCTTTATACGGGAGTGCCAGGTTATCCCCAAAAATACCGAAGGGGTGACGCTATGTTCAGGCGAAGGGCGTTCGCGGTATTCGCGATATTACTAATCGCAGCCTTAATCGTTGGCGGCATTAACTGCACCACGGCCATGGCCAAGGACGGAACTGGCCTGCAGCCGTTTAAAGTAGCGGCCGTACAGTTCAATCCGGTGCTCAACGAACGGGAAAAAAACGTGACCGCGCTGCTTAAGGCGGTCGAAGAGGCGTTCCAAAACGGGGCAAGGCTGGTCGTCGCTCCGGAGATGTCCACCACGGGCTATTACTATAAAAACAGGGCGAGCATCAGCCCCTTCGTGGACACTATTCCCGGCGACACAACAGCAAGATTTGCCCAACTGACCAGGAAGTACGACGCGTACCTGGTGTTCGGCCTGGCCGAGGTCGACAGCCGGACGGGGCTTTATTACAACGCCGCCGCGCTTGTGGGGCCGGCGGGCTATATCGGCAAGTACCGCAAGACCCATCAGTGGGAAAGTGAGGAGCACTGGGCCGCCTGGGGCGACCTGGGCGTTCCCGTGTATAATACGCGGCTGGGCCGGATCGCCATCAATATCTGCATGGACTCGGCCTATTTCGAGACCGCCCGCCTGGCGGCGTTGGGGGGCGCGGACATCCTCGCCTTCCCGACGAATTCGTCGGCGCAGGCCGTCGCCGCGCTGCCGGCCCGGGCGATTCAAAACGGGCTGTTCATCGTCAGCGCCAACAGGACGAACACGGAAAACGGTTTCCATATGATCGGGGCGAGCGCGGTTTGGTCGCCGGCGGGCAAAAAGCTGGCCGAGGCCCCGCTAGTGACCGACAAGAGCCAGGATATCGACGGGCCGACGATCATCTACGCGCAGATTGACCCCCGGGAGTACGTGAACGCCAACAAGCTGGCGCTGAGCAATCGGCGTCCGGCGCTGTACAAGGAGCTGATGCTGTTCATCGGTCCGTGGGACTATACCAAGAATACGGTTTCCCACGATGTGACGGCGGCTGCTCTCCAGTACCGGCCGGTCATCGGCGACAAGGAAGCCAACAAGGCGAAAGTGGCCGGGCTGGTGGCCGAGGCGGTAGAAAAGGCCCGCCAGTCGGGGCGGACGCTGAACCTCGTCGTGCTGCCGGAGCTGGCGCTGACGGGGCCGGTCGACGGCCTTGCGCCGGGCAGGATCGCGGAGCTGGCGGAGTTCGAGGATGGCGATACGTTCGTTTATCTGTCGGATCTGGCCGCCGCCAATAAGGTCGCCATCGTCTGCGGTTTCGCGGAAAAAAGCCGCGGCAAACTGTACAATGCCGCCATGCTGCTCGACAAGGACGGCAGCTTGATCGGCAAGTACCGCAAAACGCACCTGAGCGACGGCGACCGGAAATGGGCCGGGGCGGGCGGCGAGCTGCCCGTGTTCGCGGCCGCTGAGCTGGGCAGGGTGGGAATACTGGTCGGCGACGACGCCGCCTATCCGGAGGCGGCCGGAGTTCTGAGCGTCAAGCGGGCCGACATAATCGCCATTCCTTCCGCCTGGCGCGGACAGTTCGGCGGGCTGATGACGATCGCCCCCAATATGTCCGCCAATAAGTACCCGGAAGGGTCGATGATCTCCTGGGATGCGGTCGCGATGGGGGCCCAGGCGTATACGATCGCGGCCAATTTCGTCGGCACGGACGGCAAGTATTTGGGAAGGAGCGGCCTGTTCACGCTCGATCCGTTGTACGGGCTGGACCAGCCGGTGGTCGCTTCCGGCGCCGAGGAAGAGGCGCTGATTGTAGCCTTTAAGACGCTGCAAAGCCAGTGGTGGTTCAATCAGGAAATGCTGGTGCTGTCCCGCCGAACGCCTTATTATGTGCCGTTGGTAAGGGAATAGCGGCAAAGACGCGGTTCGCGGGGCTGTCTCGTGAGAAGATGCTTTCGGGCGCAGTTGCCGTAACTGCGCTCTTTTCTCTCGTGCTTCGGCTCTGCAGGTGAAAGGGGACTGATGGTATGACGTGGGCGGCTGCCGGCCTCGTCCTGACGGCGGCGTTTCTGAACGCCGGCTGGAACTTGCTGATGAAGAGAGCCCGCGGGGGGACGGCCTTCGTGTGGCTGGTGGGGCTTCTATCGACGGTGCTTTATATGCCAGTGGCCGCCTGGGTAGTGATATCGCGACGGCCGGATATCGGTCCGGCGGAAGTTGGCTTATTGGCGGTCGGCTCAACTTTTCACGTCGCCTACTACCTGCTGCTTGACCGGGGCTACCGGGTGGGCGACCTGTCGCTGATATATCCGCTTGTCCGCGGGACGGGACCGCTTTTATGCACTTTGTTTGCGATGATCGCGTTAGGGGAGAGGCCGTCCGCCATCGCCCTGCTGGGGACGGTCCTCGTCGCCGGCGGCATTGTCTTTATCGCCGGGAACACCCTGGCGTGGATCAGGGGCGGCGCCTTAAAACCGCTGCTGTTCGCGCTGGCGTGCGGGGTCATCGTCGGCACGTATACCGTCTGGGATAAAGTGGTAATCAGCATTTACCTCGTTCCCCCCTTGCTGCTGGCCTGGTTCAGCGAATTTTGGCGTTCCGTCGTATTGTCTCCGTACGCCGTCAGGAATTGGCCGCAGATAAAAGAACAATGGGCCGGAAACCGGAAAGCAATAATCGGCGTGGCCCTGCTCTGTCCGTTGGGCTACATACTGATTTTGACAGCCATGTCTTTCAGCCCGGTGAGCTATGTCGCCCCCCTGCGCGAGTTCAGCATTCTCATCGGCGCGATCATGGGGACGCGACTGTTGTCCGAGGGTGATGCCAAAGTCCGTATCGCCGGTGCCGGGGCTATGGTTGCCGGCCTCGTGGCGCTGACCATGGGCTGAAGGTGAGAAGATATTTCGGCGGCACGGGTACCGTGCTCTTATTGCCTCCATCATGCGTAACCAAATGAAATGACGACAAGCCTCGTCCGTCAAGATAAAACGACGACGGGGCTTGTTTTTCTTGTATAGGCATGCAAACGCAGACCCGGTATTACCAAATAAACAAAACAGTATGGAGCGTTCGCCGGGTAGATGGTGCATATGGGGGGGGCGGCGGGAAAGAATAATTCTCATGTGAACCATAATCTGTCCGCTTACGGAGGGAGCCTTTTGCCGGCAGCCGTCATAACCAAGGATTACCATCTCTTACCCGGCCGGTTGCGTATTTCGGTCGCGGGGCTGCGCCACAGTCCCTCGCAGGCCAGGTATCTGGAAGAACGTCTCAGCCGGATGACCGGCATCGGAAGTGTAAGCGCCAATCATCTTACCGGCCGGGCCCTTATCAATTTTGATCCGCACAAGACCGGTCTGAATACTATTCTCGATCAGGTGGAAGCCTGCCGGCTGGCCTTCTCCGGCTCCCGGCCCAATCGACCGACGCCTCGGCCGGTTGCTGCGCCGCCGCCGGAGGTTCGGACGGCGGCCGTCTATACCTCTGTGACCGGCGGCGTACTGGCCGGGCTGATCGCCAAACGGCTGTTGGTCGGCCGTTCGCCGCTGGCGGCGTCGCCGCGGATGTTCAATGTCGCCGTCGCCGTGACGCTCCTCTCGGGCTATCCCATCCTGCGCCGCGGCGTGAACGATCTGGCGAAGCGGCGGCGCCTGAACGGCGAACTATTGCTGCTGGCGGCGTCGATGCTGCTGCTGATCATGAGGGAAAGCATCCCCGGCTTGTCGGTTCTCTGGATGGTACATCTCAACAGCCTGTTCCGGGCTGTCGTCCAGGACCGTTCCCGCCGGGCGATCGACGAAATCCTTGCGGATAAAGGACCGGTGGAACGGCCGTCAGGCGGGCAGGCCCCGGCTACTGCTTCCTGTCAGTCGCCGGCCGGCGGCGGGGCTGGTTTCGAGGATGGTTCCGCCATCGCCAAGGCTGTTCAGTGGAGCGCCGGGGCGGCCGCGCTCTCCTGCCTGCTTAACCGCGATATACCCCGCAGCTTGGCGGTTTTGCTGGCAGCCTGTCCGGAAGCCACCGAGCTTGCGCGCCACTCGGCGCTCGGCACTGCCGCCGCCAGGGCTGTCAAACAGGGGATTTACCTTAAGGATACGGCCGTTTTGACCAGGGCGGCCGCAGTCGATACGGTCATCTTCGCCGACTGCGGACGGGCGGGTAAAGCCTGGGAAGTTGCGGAGACCGTGCTCCTCGGAAAAGCCTATCGCCGGGATGAGGTATTGGCGTTGGCGGCCGGAGCCGCCGGCCAACCCGGGCAGGCGGGTGACGGGGCGCGCCTGGCGGCGTTCCTGGCCCGGCAAGGGGCGGGTGCGGACGCGGGCCGCGAAGCCACGGTCGATGGGCATCAGGTAGCAATCGGCGGCGAAACCTTCCTGCGCCGGCGGAAGATCGGGGTAATCCATGGCGTGAGGGCGGCGAAGAGTCTCAGGCGGGAAGGCCTGGCCGTCCTGTTCGTGGCCGTTGACAACAAGCTTATCGGGCTTGTCGGCTGCCGGGAACGCACCTGCCGGAGCGGGAATATCTCGGTCGGCGTTTTGGCGGCTGTGGGCGTTACCGGCTGCGGAGACCGGTCGACGGGAGGCGGGCTCGATTGGCACGAGCTGTCGCCGGACGAACGGGTGCGGTTGATAGAGCGGCTGAGACTGGATGGCCGGCGGGTGATGCTCGTGGCCGGCGGGGCCGACGACGCCCCGGCGCTGGCGGCCGCCGATGTTGGCGTAGCCCTGGGAGAAAACTGCTCGGGTCCTGCCGGCGAAGCGGCGGCGGTGATAATCGCCGGCGCCGACCCGGCGAAAGTGGCCGAGTTTATCGGCATAAGCCGCGATGCGGAGCGAATCGCCCGCCAGAACGCAAACTACGGAACCTTTCTTGCCGGCGCCGGGGTTCTCCTCGCGGTCTCGCGGCTGCTCTCGCCCGTAGGAGCCACACTGCTCCTCAACGTGAGTACCCTCGGCGTCATCGCCAACTCGCTCCGGCTGCTGCGCCGTCGCCCCCAACAAGCCGCTGCGGCGATGGATCTGCAGCGGTTCGCCGGCGGAACCCAGCCGCTTGCCTGCGTTAGCGGTAACGGAGAGGCGGCTTCCGTACCCGGATCTGCCGCGCGGGACTGGTCGGTTTGGCAGTTGCCCCGAATATGCGACGAACTGACGACATCCGACCGGCTCGGCATCAGTCCCCGAGAGGCCAAGCGGCGGCTTCTGGCCCTGGGAGCCAATGTCCTGGCGGCGACCCCTAAACCGACTTTCTGGCAGCTATTCAAAGACCAGTTCAAAGATTTCATGGTGCGGGTACTGCTGGGGGCGGCCGCCTTGTCCCTCGTGATGGGGCGGGTCAAGGACGCTTTGTTGACCTTGGCGATCGTCGTGGCCAACGCCATGCTGGGGGTCTTCCAGGAGCAGAAGGCCGAGCAGGCGATCGACGCTCTCCAGAAGATTGCCGCCCCGACGGCGAAAGTAATCAGAGCAGGCCGACCCGGCACGGTTATGGCCGCGGAACTTGTCCCGGGGGATATTATCCTCCTCGAAGCAGGCGACCGGATTCCCGCCGATGCCAGGCTGCTGACCGCTAGCCACTTTGAGGCGGAGGAGTCGTCCCTGACCGGCGAAACGGTGCCGACGAAGAAGAACTGTGCGCTTGTCTGTCCTGAAGGCACGGCGCTGGCCGACCGGCGCAACATGGTGTTCATGGGGACAACGGTTACCCGCGGCCGGGCCACTGCCGTCGTGGTGGCCACCGGGATGGCCACCGAGATGGGGAAAATCGCGACCATGATCCAGGCGGAGGGGGGCGGCGTCACGCCGCTCCAGCGCCGGCTGGAAGAGTTGGCCAAGTTTATGGTATACGTATGCTTCGGTGTCGCGGGTCTGATCCTGGCCGCGGGCCTGTTGCGCGGGCTGGGCTTCGTATATATGCTCCAGACGGCGGCCAGCCTTGCCGTCGCCGCCATCCCCGAGGGGCTGTCCGCGATCGTCATCATCGCTCTCGCGATGGGCGTACAGCGGATGAGCAAACGCAACATCATCGTCCGCAAGCTGTCGGCGATCGAGACGCTGGGCTGCGCTACGGTCATCTGTTCCGACAAGACGGGCACGCTGACGAAGAACGAAATGACGGTACGCGCCATCTATACGCCGGACCGGCTCTGGCGGGTCAGCGGCGAAGGCTATGCGCCGCGGGGGGCGTTCTATGCCGGCGACGAGCGGGTCGACCCGGCAGGTCACGCCGCCCTTTACACCACCTTGCTGGCCGGCGCGCTGTGCAATAACGCCAGGCTGGTCCGCAAGGCCTCGGGGAACAAGATCGTTCCGCTGGAAGGCGAGGCTGACGACGGCTACCGGATAGACGGCGACCCGACGGAGGGAGCGCTGCTGGTAGCCGCCGCCAAAGCCGGTCTGCGGGGCGCCGAGCTCGCCGCCAATTACTGCCGGGTATCCGAAAGACCGTTCGAATCCGAGCGGCGGATGATGTCCGTGATCGTCGCCCAGCCGGGGAGCAGAACCCTTTACTGCAAAGGAGCGCCTGATGCCGTTCTGGCGGCTTGCAGCCATTATATTAAAGACGGCGCGGCTGTGCCTCTCGACGACGGCAAACGCCGCGAGGCGCTCGAAGCCAGCGATGCTATGGCCGCGGACGCCCTGCGGGTGCTGGCCTGCGCTTTTCGCCCGCTGCGGTTGCCGCAGGCGACGGAAGACGAAACAGACCTGATCTTTACCGGCCTGGTGGGGATGATAGACCCGCCGCGGCCGGAAGTACCGGCCGCGGTGGCTAAGTGTCGCCAGGCCGGGGTGAAGGTGATAATGATCACCGGCGACCATCCCAGGACCGCTCGGGCTGTCGCGGCGGAGATCGGCCTGAACGTCGGCGGCGACGGCCTGCTCGAAGGCCGGCAGGTCGAGGAAATGAGCGACGCCGCCCTGCTGGAGGCTGTGGAGCGGGTGGCGGTTTACGCCCGGACGTCGCCGCAGCAGAAGCTGAGGATCGTCAAGGCGCTCAAATGCCGCGGCTATATCGTGGCCATGACCGGCGACGGCGTGAACGACGCGCCGGCCGTAAAGGCGGCCGACATCGGCATCGCCATGGGGATGACAGGCACGGACGTGACCAAGGAAGCGGCCAGTTTGACGCTCAGCGACGACAACTTCGCCACCATCGTACATGCGGTGGAAGAGGGCCGGTCGATATACGCCAATATCCGCAAGGCCATCCGCTATCTTACCGCCACCAACATCGGCGAGGTCATCCTGATGCTGCTGGCGGTAATAGCGGGCTTGCCGCTGCCGCTGCTGCCCATCCAGCTATTGTGGATCAATCTGGTGGGCGACGGGCTGCCGGCCGTGGCCCTGGTGAACGATCCGCCGGCCGGCGATATCATGGGCCAGCCGCCGCGTACCGCCGACGACAGCATCTTCGCCGACGGCCTGGGGGTCAAGATTTTATCGCGGGGCCTGACCATCGGTGTGACAAGCCTATTCGTATACGCGGCCAAACTGGCGAGCGGCGCGACGCTGACCGCGGCCCGGACGCTGGTTATGGTCCAGCTGGTTGTCAGCCAGTTCATCCACATCTTCGACTGCCGGCTGGAGAAGCGCACCGGCAGGGTCAGGCTGTTCAGCAACCGGTGGCTGGCGGGGGCGGTCGCCTTATCGCTGCTGATGGTGGCGGCGGTGGTGCATTGGCCCGCGCTCCATACCATGTTCGGGACGACCGCGCTGACGGGATCGGATTGGGGTATGGCAATAGCGGCTGCCGCGCTTACGTCGCTCATCGACATCGGGCTGTCCCGCTATCTGGCCCGCAAGGTGGCGCCGCGCTACCCGCGCCTGGCTGTACTGAATTGAAGCGGCAAGGTATCGCCGCCGCCGGCATTTGGGCAACCTAGGGTTACAGCGATGAACGGGGGACATGACGATGGCTCGCAAGGCGCCCGTCCAGGAACGGCTGAGTATTATCGGCAAAGCCTGGAGCGAAATCAGGAAAATAAACTGGCACGAGGTTAACCGGCTTTGCCAGCAAAATTTCCATATCGGTCTGGTCGGTTCGCCAGCCGAGCTCGACGCCATGAAAGCATGGCTGCGAAGACTGCCTCACCCGGCCGCCGACGGCGAGGCGGGGAAGGACTTCGCCCCTCAGCAGCTTTCCGTTATCGCCGCCGGCGCCGACGGGCCGGACGAAAAGCTGGTCAAAGCGACGACCTTCTGCCTCGCGGGCCGGGAAATGGCCAACGAGGTGCGCCGCGTAAAAGGCGAAGTCTACCTTTTCGACGCCGACGACCGCGAGAACCTGACGACGCAGATTCTGTCCAACCACCCGGAAGTACAGTTCGCCCTCGCCCATAAATTCCCCGTCTTCCGCCCGGAGATGGCCCGGAGCGTCATCCAGGACACCGCTTTCCAGAACGCCGCGTGGGCGCTCTTCTCCGGCCTGCCGAACACGCTCCCCGGGCCGCATCAGCTGCTGACAAGCCCGCTGGAGGGTATCTCCGATTTCACCGTCCTCACCCTCAATGAGGTCAAATTGCTGTTCGAGCTTATCGGGCTATCGGGCCAACGGGTCGTACCGCTTGGCCACGTAGCCGAATTCGCCATGATCGTCGGCTTGGGAAAGCTGGCGGAGACGTTGGCCATGCAGACGGTCGGACGGGTGTCGGGGCGGGCGGGGATGCTGGTCAAGGGCGCCATCGCCTACGCTTTCACCTGGACGATCGGCGAGGCTGTCTTTATGTACATCAACACCGGCCGAAAACCGGGGCGGGCGACGTTCGCCGACAGGTTCCGGCTGCATTTCCGGCGTGGCCGGCGGGTGGCCGAAGATATGGCGCCCGGGCTTCATTAAGCGTATTTCGTTTTTGCGACGCCGGCGCGTATGCCGCTGGGTATAGCTGGATACTCTATACCCAGAAAATAATGGTAGGAGAGGAAAACGAAACGTGCCGAGTATCGAAACGCCACAAGCGGAAATGACCAAAAGGGAAGGGCGGGCGACGCGGGCCGAACGGCTGCGGCAGCGGCTCGCCGAAACAACCGACGAGGGCTCGCTGGCCGGACTGGAAAAGATCTTTGAGGCCAAGCTGGCGGCCGTGGGCGTGTACGAACAGCAGCTGGCGGCGGTGACCGATCCTTTCGCCAGGAAGACGCTGCAGCGAATGATCAGGCAGGAACGGCAGGAATTGCTCAACCTCGCGGAACTCACCGATCTGGTCGAAGCCGGCCCGGACATGGGGAATCTCTCCCGGGCGCGTCGCCGCCTCAGCCATCGCCTGAAGCTGTCAACCGGCCAGGATACGAAGTTTTGGCTGGGGGCGTTGGTGGTGGGGACGCTGCTCCTGCCCAGCGTGCGGGAAAAGGTCCGGCCGCTGGCGGTCAAAACGGCGCAGGGGCTCATGGAACTGTCCGAGCAGGTGCAAGGGCTGTTCAGCGGGGTGAAGGAAGACATCGAGGACCTGGTGAGCGAGGCCCAGTTCGAGCAACTGAAGCAATCCATCGACGACGCCATCGCCGAAGAGCTGCCCGCGTCGGCCGGGCCGGAGGAGACGCCCCACTAATCTTAGGGGTGAAGAGGATGACTAACATGGCTGAATTAGACGAATTGCGGACCAAGGTGGCGGATATCGCCCGTGAGCTGCGCGAGGCGGTCGACATGACCATCGCGCTTAGGGCCCGGTCGCCCCGGCACAAAGACGACGCGATCAAAATCTGGGAGGAATTCCTCGGCGGTTTTTTCGGCTATATCAAGCAGCGCAGCCGCGAGTCCAAGGATAACCTGCTCGCCGGCGTGTCGTGGACCAGACTGAAGCTATTTTAAAAAGAAACCTCTCCGCAAACGCGGAGAGGTTTCTTTCACAGTTCCGGCGACCGTGAGCGCCTTCTGCGGGGCGTAGGCCGGTCGTCGTCTTCGCCCGGCTCTTCGGCAGCATCCGTTTCAGGGTAGGTAACGGTCAGCATGGTGGCGGGGCTTTCCTCGGGGGAAGCTGTGGTCCTGGCTTCTTCGACGATGTTCCGCAGGCCTTCGCGGACAGCCATCGCTCCCGCGGCGGCGTTGATCGCCGCGCGGCGGCCGTGGGCCTTGGCCGTCTCCAAGAAGGTACGCTGTTCTTCCGAAGCGGCCCGCGCTTCGGCGACGATATCCTCCACCCCTTCGCGCATCGAGGCCGCCGTGCCTTGCAGCGTATCGGCGACAGCGAGCACACCCCTGGTTGTCATTACGGCAGCCGACCGCAGCCCGTGACGGACGGCAGGGAAGGCGAAAATGGCGGCGCCGCCGACGAGCAGCATTCCCGCGGGCGACATGCGCGACATTCTGCCGACCATCCTTGAGCCCATACCAATCACATCCATAGATTGCACCTCCCCGTTTCATAGTTTAGCTTCTCCCGGTGGAATGCCGCCTATGTGCGGCAATGTTGCGAAAATTAACCGTAACCTAACAGAAGCTTAACATTGCCGGCCGCTTTGGGGACTGACGAAGTTTGGCATCTTTACTTACAATTTACAACCGGTTAATAGTCCCTTAACACATGTCGGCCGAAGATGTGCCATAATGAAATCGACGCAGAACAGCAAGTCCCCCTCCCTCCACGATAGAACCCCATACCTGTGCCGCCTTCCTCGGAGGGCGGCACAAGTACTATAGGGATCTTGTCTAGACATCCGGACGGCCGCAAGGAGGAACGACAGTGATCGAACGGGAAAGCGCCATCCCCTACTATTGCCAACTGATGGATATCATCCGCCAGCAGATCGCGAGCGGCATGCTCAAGGAAGGCCAGCGCACCCCCTCGGAAATCGAACTCAGCAGCGCCTACCGGGTCAACAGGCATACCGTCCGGCAAGCGATCGGCGAACTGTGCCGGTCCGGCGAGCTCTATAATCTGCGCGGCCGCGGCACGTTCGTGGCCAAGCCGCCCGTCGACCTGCTCGAATACCGCCTGTCGCCCAAGAACCGCTTCACCGACAACATCCGCGCGGCCGGCAAGACCCCGGACAGCAGGCTGCTCGCCTGGCAGGAAATCACCGCGCCGGTACACGTGGCCGAAGTACTCGGCCTGACGGCCGACGAGCGGGTTTTCGCGCTCGACGTCCTGCGCCTGGTCAACCGCCAGCCGTTCCTGTACTCGAAGGTTTATCTGCCGGCCGCCGGGCTGCCTGGTCTGGCCGGCCATCTCGGCGATTTCCGGTCGCTGTCGGCCATCTACGATACATACGGCCTGGCGCCCCGGCGGGTCAAGTCGGTATTTCGGGCCTCCTTCCCCGGTCAGGAGGAAACGGCGGCCCTCGACATCCCCGGCAACCTGCCGGTGCTGAAAGTGGAGAACGTGCTAAAAACCCAGGACGGCGTCCTGATTGAATATAGCGTTTCCTGTTACCGCGGCGACTTCGCCAAAGTCAGCATCGATTGGTAAAGCGAAAAACGGGAGGTTTAACGATGAAAGGTATGTCCAGAGCAGCCATTATCCTTGGTATCGCTGTCCTCGCCCTCACGGCGGTGCTCGCCGGCTGCGGCGGCTCGGCCGCCAAGCCTGCGGCCGCCCCTGCCGTCCAGGAACTCAAGGTTCTCCGCGTAGGCGCCATCCCGGCCGAAGACGCCCAAAAGACCCGTGAGAACTACAAGGCGCTCGCCAACTACCTGCAGAAGAAAACCGGCCTGCCGGTGGAAATCTTCGTGGCCACCGACTACTCCGGCGTCATCGAAGCCATGCGGGCCGGCAAACTGGACATCGCCATGTTCGGCCCCTTCTCCTACGTGCTCGCGGCCGACAAAGCCGGCGCCGAGGCCTTCGCCGTCGAAAACCGCAAAGGCTCCGGCACCTCCTACCAGAGCCTGGTCGTCACCCATCCCGGCAGCGGCATAAACACCCTGGCCGACGTCAAAGGCCGCACCTACGCCTTCGTAGACCCCGCCTCAACCTCCGGCAACCTCATCCCCCGCTCCTTCTACAAAAAGAACAACATCGACCCGGAGAAGGACTTCAAGAGCGTCGTCTACGCCGGCGGCCACGACGCGGCCGGCCTGGCGGTGAAGAACCGCAAAGTCGACGCCGCCTCCATGGATGACATCACCTTCAACAACATGAAGGAAAAAGGCCTGCTGAACCCCGACAAAGACATCAAAATCATCTTCAAATCCGACCCCATCCCCGGCTCCCCGTGGGCCTGGCGCAAAGACCTGCCCGCCGACCTCAAAACCAAGATCAAGGACGCCTTCATGAACGTCGCCAAGGAAGACCAGGCGGCCCTCAGCGCCTACGGCGGCAAAGTTGAAGGCTACGCCGACACCAAGGACGCCAACTACAACGTCATCCGCGAAACGGCGAAAATCCTCAACCTCGACCTGAGCAAGAAATAGCCGGCCATAGCTGAAAAGGAGGGCATAGTCATGATCGCAATCCGCGGCTTGCGCAAGGAATTCGGCAACGGCACCAAAGCCCTGCGGGGCATCGACCTGGAGGTGGAGCGCGGCCAACTGGTCGTCCTCCTGGGGCCGAGCGGGGCCGGCAAGTCCACCCTGCTGCGCTGCATCAACGGCCTGGTCAAACCGTCCGCCGGCGAGGTCACCGTCGACGGCGTCGCGGTCCACCAGCTCCGCCAGCTCGCCGACATCCGCCGCCAGGTGGGCATGATCTTCCAGCAATTCAACCTGGTTAAGCGGCTGACCGTCATCGAGAACGTGCTGTGCGGCCGCCTGGCCCACAGCAATATCTTCACCAGCTGCCTCAAGCTTTTCCCGCCGGCGGACCTCGAGTTCGCCCTCCACTGCCTCGACAGGGTGGGGCTGGCCGAAAAGGCCTATCAGCGGGCCGACCAGCTGAGCGGCGGCCAGCAGCAGCGGGTGGGCATCGCCCGCGCCCTGGCCCAGAAGCCCCGCCTCATCCTCGCCGACGAACCGGTGGCCAGCCTCGACCCCCGCTCGGCCGAGCGGGTGATGGGCATCCTCCGCGACATCAACCGCCAGGACGGCATGACCGTCATCGTCAGCCTCCACAACATCGACCTTGCCAGCCGGTACGCCGGGCGGACGGTCGGCCTGCGCGACGGCGCGCTGGTGCTCGACAAGCGGGGCGGCGCGCTCTCCTCCTGGGAAGTGGAACTGGTATACGGCGACCACGCCGACGCGGCGGACGATATTGCCGCCTTCCCGCAGGTGAAATACGCCCATGCTTAAGAACGGCAACATAATGCTGCGGCCCGTCCTGCCCTGGTTCAAGGATGGCCGGACCGCCCTGCGGCAACTGACGATCGCCGTCCTGCTCGTCGCCCTCTACGCCTGGAGCGCCGAGGGCACCCACCTCAGCGTCGGCGAATTCGTCCGCGGCATTCCCGGCCTGGCCGACATCGTGGCCCGCATGATGCCGCCCAACTTCGCCATCCTGCCCAAGCTCGCCGGCCCCACCGTCGAAACCCTGCAGATATCGATCTGGGGCACCACCCTGGCGATAATCTTCACCATCCCATTCGGGCTGGCCGCGGCCCGCAACATATCGCCCCACCCCGCCGTCTACGGCGCGGCCCGCTTCGTCCTCAACGCCGCCCGCTCGATATCGGAGATAATCTTCGCCCTGGTGTTCGTGGCCGCGGTCGGCCTGGGACCTTTCCCCGGCGTCCTGGCGCTGGCCTTCCACTCGGTGGGCATGCTGGGCAAATTCCTGGCCGAATCGATCGAAAACATCGACGCCGGCCCGGTCGAGGCGTTGGTGGCCACCGGCGCCAGCAAATGGCAGGTGATAATGTACGCCATCGTGCCCCAGATACTGCCCGAATTCGTTACCCTCTGCCTCTACCGGTGGGAGCTCAACTTCCGCTCGGCCACCATCCTGGGGATCGTCGGCGCCGGCGGCATCGGCTTCGAGCTCGTCACCAGCATGCGGCTCTTCCAGTACCAGGACATGACCACCATCCTCATCGTCATCCTCGTCCTGGTCAGCATCGTCGACTACATCTCCTCAGCCATCCGGGCGAGGATAATCTGACAAGGAGCTGTGACAATGGACTTTCGGGAAATAATGGCCGAAGGCGACTTGGGTCGCTGGCTCGACCTGGCGCAGTCGATCGTCGACCGTCACAAAGTGGAGATCATGATGCCCCCCGAACCCTGCACCGCGATGCTCCAGGCGGTGGACAGCGTCGGCTGCACGCCCTTTTACCTCGGCGAGGTGCTGATGAGCGAGGCGGCAGTGGCTGTTGACGGCGTCGCCGGCTACGGCTTCGCCATCGAAGACGAGCCGCAGCGGGCGCTGTGCGTGGCCATCATCGACGCCGCCCTCGCGGCCGAAGTGCCCGAGACGGCGGCCATCCGCCGGGCGCTGGCGGACGAGGCGGCGAGACTTAGCGCGCAGGCGAAACGGGAAGAGAGCCTCGTCGCCGCCACCAAAGTAAACTTCGCCATCATGGAGGGCTGAAATGGGCGCTCATCTCGAACCGGCCTTCGACAAAGTCTTCGCCACGCAGAGAATCTACCGCCTGATGCTCGACGCCATGGCCCGGCCGGGCCAAATTCTCGCCCTGCCACGTCTAGACATCTACCCGCCGTCCGGCCTCTCCGGCTTCGTGTGCGGGCTGGCCTTCACCCTGCTGGACGGCGAAACCGCCTTCGCCGTACTGCCGGAAAATGGCCTCTGGCAAAACTATCTGGCCGTCAATACGGGGGCCAGGCCGGTCTCGCCGGCAGCCGCCGAATTCGTCCTGCTGGCGGGAGGGGCGTATGCGCCGCCGCTCGCCGGAATCAATCGCGGCAACCTGCTGGCTCCCGAACAAGGCGCCACGCTGTTCGTCATGGTCGACGCCATCGCCGCCGATGGCGTCGGCGTCAGGCTGACGCTCACCGGCCCCGGCGTCGAGGGGCGGCGCGACGTCGCCGTCGACGGCCTCAACCTTGCCAATCTCGACAATATCCTAACCCTCAACCAGGAGTATCCCCTGGGGGTCGACACCTTTTTCACCGACCGGCAGGGACGCCTGCTGGCTTTGCCCCGCTCGTCCGCCGTCGCGTGGGAGGTGATCTCCTGATGGGCTATGTAGCGGTAAGCGGCGGCAGCGAGGCGATCGTCCGCGCCGACGAACTCGTAAAGTTTTGTCGTCTCCGGGGCGGGTCGGCCCCGCTGGAAGTACGGCAGCTTCGCGACCAGCAGCGGCTGGCGGTCGACAAGGTGATGGGCGAAGGTTCGCTCTACGCCCCCACCGTCGCCGCCCTGGCCCTCAAGCAGGCCGAGGGCGACAGCATCGAAGCCTCCTTCATCCTGCGGGCCTACCGGGCCACTCAGCCCCGCCGCTATACGTCGCTGGCGGCGGACACCGCCGCCATGCGGGTCGTGCGCCGCATCTCCGGCGCGTTCCAGGACATTCCCGGCGGCCAGATCCTCGGCCCCACCCGCGATTACAGCCAGCGGCTGGTTGATTTCTCGCTGCTGGACGAAAAAGACCGGGTCATCCGCGAATTTCTCGCAAGCGCCGGCCTGGATACGGCCGACCGGACGCTGCCCGACAGCTTCCCCAAAGTGGTGGCCCTGCTGCGGGCCGAAGGGCTGCTGGAACCGCCGGAAGCCGCCGACCGGGGCCTGCGGGACATAACCCGCGAAAGCCTTAATTTCCCCTATCCCCGCTCGGCAAAGCTCCAGTCGCTGGCCCGCGGCGAAACGGGGGCGATGATGGCCCTGGCCTACAGCTCCATCCGCGGCTACGGCGACATCCACCCCTACCTCGGCGAACTCCGGGTCGGCCATGTCAGCATGTATATAAAGCACCCGGCGCGGACGGAGCCGCTGTATGTCGGCAAGGTACTGGTCACCGAAGCCGAAATCATCGCCCAGTACGCCGAAGGCGAGAAGGGCGCGACCCCGCGGCTCAGCCTCGGCTATGGCCTCTGTTTCGGCCACAACGAGCTCAAAGCCATATCCATGGGCATCCTCGACCGCACCACCCGTTCCAAGGCGCCCCGCAAGGCGCCGGCCGAGGACGAGGAATTCGTCCTCTACCATATCGACGGCATCGAGGCGTCCGGCTTCGTCGCCCACTGGAAGCTGCCGCACTACGTCACCTTCCAGTCGACCCTGGACAGACTGCGCCGCTCGCAGGCGCTCAAGGAGGGAACGCCGGATGCTCGACCTCAGGACGATTGAACGCAAAGACGGCTATAACTTTGCCTTCCTCGACGAAAATACCAAGCGCGAGATCCGCCGCAAAACGCTGAAGGCGGTGGCCATCCCCGGCTACCAGGTGCCGTTCGCCTCCCCCGAACTGCCCATCGCCCGCGGCTGGGGAACCGGCGGCCTCCAGGTGACGATGTCCGTCATCGGCCCGGACGACGTGCTCAAGGTTATCGACCAGGGCTGCGACGGGGGCGTCAACGCCGTCAACATCCGCAAGCTGCTGGTCAAGACGACCGGCGTGAAAACGACCCTGGCCACCGGCGAGGCGACGATCATCCAGACCCGCCACCGCATCCCTGAGGAAAAGCTGCGCGCCGACCAGATACTCGTCCTCCAGGTGCCCATCCCCGAGCCGCTCAGGTTTGTCGAGGCCTCGATGGCCAAGACGCGCGAAATGCACGCCGAAATGGATTACAGCCGCATGTGGGTGTTCCTCTACGAAAATATCGTCAAATGGGGCGAGATAACCATCGGCGCCCGCTATCCCTCGCTGGTCAACGGACGCTACCTGATCGACCCGTCGCCCATCCCCCGCTGGGATGTCCCCAAGCTCCACATGGCCGATACCCTCTTCCTGTTCGGCGCGGGCCGCGAAAAGCGCATCTACGCCGTCCCGCCCCACACCGCCGTCGAGCCCCTCGAATTCGACGATGTCCCCTTCCGGGTGGAGGACTTCACCGGCAAGGCCTGCGTGCGCTGCGGCGCGACCGGCACCTTCCTGAACGAAATATACGACGGCAGCGGCGGCAAGCTGTACGTCTGCTCCGATTCCTACAACTGCGACGCCATAAAGCTGGCGAGAGGGGAGGGGGCGACGCGTGCAAGCGGCCAATGACGCCTTCGTCCTGCGGGTCGACGGGCTCACAAAAAGGTACGGCGCCGGCTGCCCGTCCTGTTACGTCCTCACCGGTCCGGCGCAGGAAAACAACGTCTGCCCCCGGTGCGGCAGCATCGTCGCCTGCCGCGACGTCGGCTTCGATCTGGAAGCAGGCGAAATCCTCGGCATCGTGGGCGAGAGCGGTTCGGGAAAAAGCACGCTGGTGCGCTGCCTCTACTTCGACGAAGAGGCGACGGGCGGCGAGGCTTTTCTGGCCGCCTACGGCGGCGGGACCGTCAACCTGTTCGCCGAAACCGCCCAGCGGAAGCGCCATGTGCGCAACCACCTGATGGGCATGGTCTATCAGAATCCGCTGCTCGGCATCAAGCCCCACTTCACCGCCGGCGGCAACGTCGCCGAGAAGCTCCTGACCGCCGACATCTACAACTACGACGCCATCAGGCGGCGGGCGGCGGCGCTGCTCACCCGCACCGAAATCCCCCTCGGGCGCATGGACGACTTTCCCGCCCATTTCAGCGGCGGCATGCAGCAGCGGGTGCAGATCGCCAAGGCGCTGGCCAACAACCCGCCGCTGCTGTTCCTGGACGAGATAACCACCGGGCTCGACCTGTCGGTCCAGGCCCGCGTGCTCGACCTCGTCAAGGAGATCCAGCGGGAACTCGGCATCGCCATGCTGGCCGTCTCCCACGACCTGGGGGTCATCCGCATGCTGGCCGACCGCACCGCCGTCATGAAAAACGGCCGCATCGTCGAGCTCGGTCTCACCGACCAGATCATGGAAGACCCCCAGCACCGCTACACCCAGCTGCTTGTTCACTCTATGCTGTAAGGAGGAAGGGGAACAATGAACGACCTGTTAACCGTCCGGGGTCTCACGAAAGATTTCGTCCTCCACCTGCACGGCGGCAAACGGCTCGCTGGCTGCGCCGACGTCAGCTTCAGCCTCAAGGCGGGCGAGTTCATGGGCATCGTCGGGCCGAGCGGCGCCGGCAAGTCCACCATCATCAAATGCATCTACCGCACCTACCTGCCCAGCGCAGGCGAGATCATCTACCGTACGGAGGCGGGCCGGGAAATCGACCTGGCCGCCGCCCCGGAGCGGGAAATTATCGGCCTCAGGCGGAGCGAAATCGGTTATGTCAGCCAGTTCCTCAAGGTAATCCCGCGCGTGCCGGCGGTCGATATCCTCGCCGGGCAGCTCGCTCTCCGGGGCTGGACGCAGGACAACGCCCGCGAGCGGGCCCGCGAATACCTGCGGATGATGAATATCGACCCCACCCTGTGGGATACCTCGCCCTCCACCTTCAGCGGCGGCGAGCAGCAGCGGGTCAACCTGGCCAGGGCCCTCATCACCCAGCCCAGGCTTCTCCTCCTCGACGAACCCACCGCCTCCCTCGACGCCGAAACCAAGAAAATCGTCGTCCAGTCGCTTCTGTACCTGAAAAAACAGGGGACGGCCATGGTCGGCGTCTTCCACGACACCGACGTCATGCGCCGCCTGGTGGACCGGGTGTTTACCATGACGGGCGGCCGCTGCCGGTCCATCGCCCGCATGCAGGAGGTCGTATGAAAAAGACGGTTCTGGTCACCAACGGCCAGCTTGTTATGCCCGACCGTGTCGTGAGCGGCGGCGAACTGCTGCTGGAAGACGGCTTCATCGGATACGTCGGTCGCGCCGCAGAGCACCGCGGCCGGCCGGCCGACCGGGTGATCGACGCCCAGGGCGGCTACGTGCTGCCCGGCTTCATCGATATCCACAGCGACGCCATCGAAAAAGAGCTGGAGCCGCGTCCCGGCGCCTTTTTCAGCCCCGAACTGGCCTTCAGCGAGCTGGAGAAGAAACTGGCCGGCCAGGGCGTCACCACCATGTACCACTCCTTCTCCTTCGCCGGCGCCGAGTGGGGGGTGCGCCAGGACAGCGGCGCCGCCGCCTGCATCCGCCGCATCGTCGCGTTGGCGCTGAACGCCACCCTCATCCGCAGCAAGATCCATCTCCGGTTCGAGATCACCAACTACAAGGCGGTGGAGCTTATCCGCACCCTCATCTACGAGGGGGCGGTCGACCTGCTGTCCTTCATGGACCACACCCCCGGGCAGGGGCAGTACCCCACGGTCGAAAGCTACCGCAAATACATGGAGAAAACGTACCATAGCACCGGCGACGAAATCGAAAAAATCCTCGCCATCAAGGAGGAGGGCCGCACCCGGGCCGAGGAAAGCATCGGCGTCCTCGCCCTTGCGGCCCAGGCGGCCGGGGTGCCGCTGGCCTCCCACGATGACGACACGGCGGCCAAGGTCGGGTACTACAAGGCGCGGGGCGTCACCGTCAGCGAATTCCCCATCAACGTCGCCACCGCCAAGGCGGCCCGCGACCTGGGGATCGACGTCTGCGTCGGCGCTCCCAACATCGTGCGGGGCGGCTCGACCGGCAACGGCATGGCGGCCGTCGACGCCGTCACGGCCGGCGCGGCCAATATCATCTGCTCCGACTACTACCCGCCGGCCATCCTCCACGCCGTCTTCAAACTGGCGGCCGGGCCGCTCAGCCTGACCGAAGCGGTGGCGATGGCCACCAGCGCCCCGGCCAGAGCTTTGGGGCTGGCCGATTTCGGCACCCTTGCCGAGGGAGGCGTCGGCGATGCGGTCATCGTCCACACCCGCGGCGAGGTGCCGGTCGTCACGACAACCATCGTGGGCGGTTCGCCTGTCTACGACGTGACCTACCGCCGGCTTCCCGGCGGGCGGCGGGTCAAGGCGCAGCCCGCCTGTTAGGAGGAAGAGCATGGATATCAGGGGATTCGCCATCAACGCCGACGCCGGCTTCATCGACGGCAACCTCGCGCTTCTGAAACGGGAGCTGGCCTATTATCACGAAATCGGCTTCAGTCACGTCGAATTGGCCCCGCACGGCGTAGGAGCCATCCTCGGCGGACGGCTGGAGCGCGAGCGGCTGAGGGAGGTCCAGGCGCTGCTGGCCGGCCAGCCCCTCGGCGTGGCGGTGCACGGACCCAACCCCTTGAATCTTATGGGCCGCAATCCGGCGGCGGACCGGCAAGGGTTCCTCGCCAGCATCGAATTCGCGGCGGCTCTCGGGGCGACGGTCATGGTTTATCACGCCGGGCGGTATCTGGCGGAAGAGGATTTTCTCCTCGTGCCCCAGCCTTATCCGACCGCCGCCGAACAGCAGGACCTATGGGACAGGGAACGGGAAGAACTCCGGTCGATGGGCGAAGCGGCCGCGCAGTACGGCGTCACCATCGCCGTGGAAAACGCCCGGCCGTATCTTAACGCGCCCCACTACTGCTACGCCGAGTCGCTGGTCAAACTCGCGGCGATGATTAGCGAGGTCAACCATCCCAATGTGGGCGTCACCCTCGACATGGGCCACGCCTACCTGTCCGCCCGCCGCTACGGACTCGATCTCTGCGAGGGGATCGCCGCCGTCGGCCCGCTCGTCAGGCACATCCATCTTCACGATAACTTCGGGCGCTGCTGCCATTCCTACGAACGCAAGCTAAACGAGATGGCGGTCATGGGGCGGGGCGACATGCACATGCCCATCGGCTGGGGCGAAGTGCCGGCCCGGGAGATATTCGCCCGCCTTGAGGGCTACAGCGGGCTCGTGACCCTCGAACTCAGGCCGCGCTACCGCGACAACTACCGGGATGCGCTCGGCGCCGCCCGGCGGATGCTGATGCTCAAGGAAAGGTGTGCATCCTGACATGGAGGGAATAACGAACGATATCGTCAGCGTGCGCCGGGCCGGGCGGGATGACCTTGGCCGGGTGCTGGCCCTTTACCGCCTCCTCGCCGGACCGTACGCCGCCGCGGGACGTGCCGTCACGGAGCTTGAGGCGTGGCGGGCACTGACGGACGACCGCCGTCAGCACCTGCTGGTGGCCGAGGCGGGCGGCCTCATCGTCGGGACGGCCACCGTCATCGTCATTGCCAATATCGGCCACGGCGGGAAACCCTGGGCAGCGGTGGAGAACGTCGTTGTGGCCGGGGAATACCGGGGCCGCGGCGTCGGAACGCGGCTGATGGCCGCCGCCGGCGATGTCGCCCGGCGACTGGGCTGTTATAAGCTGGTGCTGTCGAGCAACGCCGCCCGGGCCGAAGCCCACGAATTCTACCGGCGGCTGGGATGGCGGCAGACGCATCTGGGCTTCTCCCTGGAATAACACCTCTTTTTCTCCACCCGGGGATAACTTGTCTTACTCGGAGAAAGGCCGCCTGCCGGCCTGCACGATCGACGCAGCCCTCTTCGACCGGATATGGTCCATCCTCGGCGAAGACGGCGATTTCCTCTGGCAGGCCGTCGTCGGCACCGGCGGCGACCTCCTCGGGCAGCAGAAGGACCGTCCGCAGGAAATCATCACCGACCGGGGACGGCTCGGGGAAATCCTCCAGGCCCTTCCCCGCATCGACAGCCTCCAGTTCACCGGCGAAGTCGACGGTAAAGGAGCGGTCTCCTTAACCTTCCGACTTCCTCTGGTGGGCGACCGCCGGCACCGTTGTCCTTACCCTCTGGCTGGCGTCGAAAATCTCCAACCGCCTGATAGTCGCCAGTCTGCAAAAGCATCCTTACATCCGCTGGCTTTCATAAAAACGTCTCCTCCCGCATACATACTAATGATGTTGCGAGGAGGGGATTTTTTATGATTATCAGCCTGCGGGGCCTCGTTCAGCACCGCCATCTTTTCTACAGCATTATCGGCCTGCTGGCCATCGGGACGGTGTACGTCCAGGTGGCCGACTTTTCCGCCGGCGGGCCGATGGCCATCGCCGGCACCCGTACCGACCAAAAAGTGGTGGCCCTCACCTTCGACCATTCCTGGGGCAACAAATTCACCCCCTCCATCCTCGACACGCTCCAACAGCACAACCTCAAAGTCACCTTCTTCATCATGGGGCCGTGGGCGGCCAAATATCCCGACGTCGCCAAACGGATGGCGGACGACGGGCATGAGATCGGCAGCCACGGCTACCGGCACGAGAATTACGGCGACATGCCGCCCGACTGGGTGAGGGAGGACATCCGGAAAGCCCATAACCTCATCAAGGAGGTCACCAGCCGCGAGGCCTGCCTCATCCGCCCGCCCAACGGGCATTACAGCGCCAGGTCGCTGAAGGTGACCGACGAACTCGGCTACCGGACCATCATCTGGAACGTCGATTCCCTCGACTGGAAGAATCCCGGCCGCGACGTCATCGTCGACCGGGTGATGAAGCGGCTCAAGCCCGGGGCGATCATCCTGATGCACGCCTCCGACACGCCCGTGCAGACGGCCGACGCCCTGCCCATCCTGCTCGACCGCATCAAGGCCGAAGGCTATCAGATCGTGACCGTCGGCGAACTTCTCAGCAAATACTGCGAGCGAGGGTTGCAGAGGCATTAAAAGGGAGGCTGCCTACTAAGTCCATCTGCGGCGTTGGTCCTCAGAGCGCTTGCTTGCGTACGTTTTATGTACGCGGCGCGGCGCGCTCTTCCGGTCCGCCTTGCATCTGGAGCTTATTAGGCAGCCTCCGGCTTTATCGGATGGCCGGCGCCAGCCGGCCTGATTTGTTTTTCATGTTGCAGGAAATGACTAAAGGAAAGCGAAGTAGACAAAACTGCCCCCAAACGACACCATTCGCGGACGGAGGGAAACCGTGATATCTCTTGCCGATGCCGCCGCCGCCAAGCTCGGCCGCGGCGGACGCCTCGACCTCGACGAGGCGCTGGCCCTGTACGAACAGAGCGACCTGCTCCTCCTGGCCGCGCTCGCCCGCGCCGCCAAAGAGCGCAAGTCGGGCCGCGACGTCTACTTCAACGTCAACCGCCACATCAACCTCACCAACATCTGCGCCGCCCGCTGCCCGCTGTGCGCCTTCGGCCGCGGCCGGGACGGCGACGGGGCCTACGTCATGGCCAAGGAAGAGGTCGTCGCCGTCGCCCGCCGGGCGGCGGAGGAAGCGCCCGACCTCGGCGAGATCCACATGGTCAGCGCCCTCCACCCGGACAAGCCCTTCGCCTATTACCTCGACATCGTGGCGGCGATCAGGGCGGCTTTGCCGAAGGTGCACATCAAAGCGTTCACCCCGGTGGAAATATGGCATTTCGCCGCCATCAGCGGCCTGCCGGTCGGCGACGTCCTGCAGGCCCTTAAGGCCGCCGGCCTGAATTCGCTGCCCGGCGGCGGGGCGGAAGTCCTCGACGACGAAATCCGCCGCGTCATCTGCCCCCGCAAGGCGTCGAGCGCCCAGTGGACGGCAGTGGTGAAAACCGCCCACCGTCTCGGCATCCCCACCAACGCCTCGCTGCTTTACGGCCACATCGAAACGCCCCGCCAGCGGCTCGAGCACCTTATAAAACTGCGGGCCATCCAGGACGAGACGGGGGGGTTCCAGGCCTTCGTCGCCTTCCCTTTCCACCCCGAGAATACCGGCCTGTCCCACCTCGCCAGGGTGGGCGCCTGGGAAGACCTGAAGATGGTCGCCATCGCCCGGCTGGTGCTGGACAACTTCGACCACATCAAAGCCTTCTGGATGATGCTCACCCTGCCGGTCGCCCAGCTGGCGCTGGCGTTCGGCGCCGACGACCTCGACGGCACGGTGGCGGAGGAGAAGATCATCCACGCCGCCGGCGCCAAGACGGGGACAAGCATCGCCAGGGAGGACATCATCGCCATAATCCGCGAAGCGGGCTATATCGCCGTCGAGCGGGACACCTTCTACAACCGCCGCCGCGCCTGGGGGAAGAGCGACAATGGATAAACCGCGCCTCGGCCATATCAACTTCATCAACTGCCTGCCGCTCGACTGGGGCCTGACCGAAGGCGGCCTGGGAGCCGGCCTCGAAGTACATCCCGCCGTTCCCGCCGCCCTCAACAGGCTGGTGGTCGCCGGCGACCTCGACGTCAGCCCCGTATCCTCGATCGTCTACGCGCAGAATCCCGACAAGCTGCTGCTGCTGCCCGGCCTGTCGATCAGCGCCCCCGGCGCCCTGCAGAGCATCGTCGTCGTCGCCAAGAAGCCGCTGGCCGAACTGACCGGCCGCCCGGTCGCTCTGACCGCCAAATCGGCCACCTCCCACGGCCTGCTGAAGATAATCCTCAAGAAAGCTTACGGCGTCGAGCCGGTTTACTCCGTCAGCCCGCTTACGCTGGCCGAAGGGGTGCTGGACGGCGCCGACGCCGCCCTGTTCATCGGCGACGACGCCCTGTTCGCCTACCACAACCGCCGGGACGGCCTGCTCTATTACGACCTGGGGGCCGAGTGGCGGAAACTCACCGGCGGGGCGATGGTCTACGCCCTGTGGGTGGCCAACCGCGGCTTCGCCGCCCGCCGCCCCGACCTGCTGCAACTGGTGGGCGACAAGGTCAGGGCCGGCTTCGCCTACGGCCTCGCGCACCTCGAGGCGGCGGCCGCGGCCCGCGCCGGGAGCACGCCGCTTACCGCCGCGCAGGTCGTCCACTACATCGGCCTCCTCGACTACCGGCTGGACGAAGCCCACCGGCAGGCGCTGACAAACTACTACCGCCTGGCCGCCGAACTCGGCCTCATCCCGTCCGTTCCCCAGCTGGACTTTGCGGCGGTGCGGCCATGAGCCGCCTTACGCAACGGGAGGCCGGGGAGCTGCTGGCGGCGGGCGACCTCGTCGCCCTCGGCCGGGCGGCCGACGAGGCCCGGCGGCGGCGCTTCCCCGGCGATACCGTCACCTTCATCATCGACCGCAACATCAACTACACCAACGTGTGCGTGAGCGGCTGCAAGTTCTGCGCCTTCTACCGGCCGGCCGGCCACCCCGAGGCGTACGTCCTGAGCCACGGGGCCATCCTCGAAAAGGTGCGGGAGACGGTGGCGGCCGGCGGCACGCAAATCATGCTGCAGGGCGGGCTGCACCCCGACCTGATGTTAGATTACTATACAGAACTTCTGACAAAAATCAAACAACAATCTGACATAATTGTACACTCTTTTTCGCCCGCCGAGATCCTTTTTTTCGCCCGGCAGAACGGCCTCGAACCCGCGGAAATACTGGCCCGCCTCCAGGCCGCGGGACTCGATTCGCTGCCCGGCGGCGGCGCCGAAATCCTCGTCGATTCAGTCCGCCAGCAGGTCAGCCCCGAAAAAATAAGCGCCGGCGACTGGCTGGCGGTCATGCGGACCGCGCACGGTCTGGGCCTGAAGACGACGGCGACGATGGTGATCGGCCTGGGCGAGAGCCTGGCCGACCGCGTCGCGCATATGGAGGCGGTACGCCGCCTCCAGGAGGAGACCGGCGGGTTCCGGGCGTTCATCATGTGGTCCTATCAGCCCGGCAATACCGCGCTGGGCGGCGAGAAGACGTCGGCCTGGGATTACCTCAGGACGCTGGCGGTGGCGCGGCTTTACCTCGACAATTTCGACCATGTCCAGGGGTCATGGGTGACCCAGGGCGAGCGGATCGGTCAGCTTACGCTGGCCTTCGGCGCCGATGACCTCGGCAGCATCATGCTGGAGGAGAACGTGGTGCGGGCGGCGGGGACGGCCTACGAGATGTCGGTGGACAAGATGACGTCCCTGATCCGCGGGGCGGGCAAAACGCCGGCCCAGCGGGACACGGCCTACAAAATCCTGAAAGTATACGGGGAGAAGCCATGAAGATCGAGCAAACGGCGCTGGCCGTCATCGGCGGCTCGGGCACGCTGTCCGGCGATTTCCCGCGCGGGGCGCGGGACGACGGCGTAGAGGTGCTGGCCGACAATCTCGTTTTCGAGACCCCTTACGGGCAAAGCCCGCCGTTCCGCCGGTTCGCGGTCGACGGGCGACCGGTGCTGACCTGCCGCATGCACGGCTGGCGGAGCGGCGCAAGCCGCGGCGATGCCTCCCGCCAGGTATTCTGGGTGTTCAGGGAAGCGGGGGTCAAACGCATTATCGCCGAGGGCGGGGTGGGGTCGGTGAACCGGCTGCTCGACCCGCGCGATATCGTGGTGCCGGACGATTATATCGACCAGTCGCTGCGTAAAGACGTCGGTCTGGAGGGAAAATACCTGCTGGTGATGCGGGACGCGCTGTGCCCGGAGATCCGCGCCGTCCTTCTCGACGCGGCCCACGCCGGCTACGCCGGCCGCGTGTTTTCCCGCGGCGTGTACGCGGTGACCGAAGGGCGGCACTTCGAGAGCCCGGCGGAGGTGGCGATGCTGCAGGGCCACGCCGACATCGTCGGCCAGAGCCTGTGCCCGGAGGTCTACCTGGCGCGGGAGATCGGCGCCTGCTACGCCGGCCTCTATTTCGTGGTCAACTACGGCGAGGGTGTGGTCAAGGCGTGGTCGCACCAGACGCTCAAGGAAATCTTCCACGGCGACGCGGCGCCGCTAAGCCGCATACTGCTGGCGGCCCTGCGGGCACTGCCGGCGGAGAGCAGGTGCGAGTGCGCCTCGCTCCGCAAGGAAACGCTCCTGAAAGACGTTTACAAGTAACGCCAAATTTGGTATAGTTGGGGCTATATAGGAGGAGGCTTGGTAGCGATATGACGGCAGCGAATCACGAAACCGTTCTGGTGATGGACTTCGGCGGGCAATACAGCCAACTGATCGCCCGGCGAATCCGCGAATGCGGCGTATACTGCGAGATCGTTCCTTTCAACATACCCCTGGAGAAGCTGCGGGCGATGCAGCCCAAGGGAATCGTCTTTTCCGGCGGCCCCAACAGCGTGTATGCGGACGGCGCGCCGCAGTGCGATCCCGGCGTTTTCGCCCTGGGCGTGCCGGTGCTGGGCATCTGCTACGGCATGCAGCTGACGACGTACCTGCTGGGCGGCAAGGTGGCCCACGCCGAGGCGCGCGAGTACGGCAGCACCAGGCTGTTTATCGACGAGCGCGCCGGCATTTTTACCGAGATCGCCGTGGAGACGCAGGTGTGGATGAGCCACGGCGACTACATAACCGAGCTGCCGTCCGGCTTCGCGGTCACCGCCCACACCAACAGCTCGCCGGTGGCGGCGATGGCCGATGCGGCCAGGAGTATTTTCGGGGTGCAGTTCCATCCCGAGGTCGTCCATACCCCGGAAGGGATGAAGATGCTGCGCAACTTCCTGTTCAACATCTGCGGCTGCAAGGGCGACTGGGACATGGGCTCGTTCGTCGACCAGGCGGTGGCGGCCATCCGCGCCAAGGTGGGCGACAAACGGGTGCTGTGCGCCCTGTCGGGGGGCGTCGATTCCTCGGTGGCGGCGGTGCTCGTCCACCGGGCGGTGGGCGACCAGCTGACGTGCGTGTTCGTCAACCACGGTTTCCTGCGCAAGGGCGAGCCTGAGCAGGTAGTCAAGACCTTCCGCGACGGCTTCCACATCAACCTGGTGTACGTGGACGCGACGGAGCGGTTCATGAACCGCATGCGGGGGGTGCTCGATCCCGAGCAGAAACGGAAGATAATCGGCGAGGAATTCATCCGCGTCTTCGAGGCCGAGGCGGCGAAGCTCGGCGATATCGATTTTTTGGTCCAGGGGACGCTGTATCCCGACGTGATCGAGAGCGGCACGGCGACGGCGGCGGTCATCAAGAGCCACCACAACGTCGGCGGCCTGCCCGAGGATATGAAGTTCCAACTGGTCGAGCCGCTGCGCGACCTGTTCAAGGACGAGGTCCGCGCCCTCGGCCGGGAGATAAATCTGCCGGAGGATATCGTCTGGCGCCAGCCCTTCCCCGGCCCCGGCCTCGCCATCCGTATCATCGGCGAGGTGACGGAAGAAAGGCTCGAAATCCTGCGCGAGGCGGACGCGATCGTCTACCAGGAGATCAAGATCGCCGGGCTGTACCGCAAGGTGTGGCAGTCGTTCGCGGTGCTGCCGGCAATGAAGAGCGTCGGCGTGATGGGCGACGAGCGGACTTATGCCTACACCATCGGCCTCAGGGTGGTGGCGAGCGAGGACGGCATGACCGCCGACTGGGTGCGGCTGCCGTACGAGGTGCTCGACATCATCTCGCGGCGGATCGTCAACGAGGTCACAGGGGTCAACCGGGTGGTGTACGACGTCACGTCCAAGCCGCCGAGCACGATCGAGTGGGAATAGTAATACGAAACCCCGGCTCAGCCTGAGCCGGGGTCTATTGTTTTTTGCCGTATTTGAGCCGCATGAGTTCTTTGAATTCCTCGATGCGTTCCTGGGCTTCGCGGGGCAGGTAGTCGGCTGGCTCTTCCGCGCACCGGGTAACGGCGGGAGCGGCCGACGGGAGGATGTCGGACAGGCCCAGCAGGTAGTCGGCGGATACGCGAAACCGGCGGGCCAGTTCGGCGATTACCGCCGGATGCGGCAGCCGCCCGCTTTCCCATTGCGAGACGGTCGATTTGCGCATGTTGAACCACGCGCCGATGTCTTCCTGGACTAGTCCGTGCGCGAGCCGCAAGGCGCGGAGCCTTTTGCCGAACTGGCCGGCGAGGTCGTTTTCGTCCACTATATCAGCCTCCACTTTCATGGTATCACATTTTGTGAACTTGAAAAACCGAAATTCACAAAACGGCAACCGGAAAATGTAGAAAATATTGACAGCGGGGCAAGGTGCGGACTAGAATTAAGTTAACGAATTGTGAACCAAAACAAGAAGGAGTTCACGGAAGGATGACTAGATTGGATGAGATGGCATACTGCCCGGGAGGGCGATTGGAGGGCGATGACGGGCGAATGGCGGGAAGAAAGCGGCGATGGGGGGCGAAACGATGCCTCGAGGGGAGGAAATAGGGAAGCTGCCGAGGGACCGAGGAGAGCTGTTGGGGGACGGGAAAAAGCTGCCGGAGGACCCGGCCTGCCGGTCGGGCTACGAGTACGCGAAACGGCACGACGAGCTTTGGCGCGGCCAGAGCGCCGCAGGGTTGCGGATAATGGAAAGAGTGTTTAGGGAACTCTCCCGGTCAGAGGGAAACGGCAACTCCCTCGGCATCGCCATTTATCTGCGGGAGCTATTGGAAAGCAAGGCGGGAAGAGGGAAAGAGTAAGCGGGAGACCGCCCCTTGCGTGTGGGTGACCTAATGCCGGGGGAACGGCCGCTATTATGACAGAAAATATCCCGGCCTTTCGACCGGGTGGCGGGGTCGTTTCTTTCTTTTTCGTCAGCGTAAGGCCATACAGCGCCGCCTCGTCGTCAGGGTTTATTCGTAGCGTCGTCCGGAAGCTTATCCGTCTCCGCCGCGTCCTCGATATTGACGATGACGACCGCTATCTTGTTGGCGAAATAGCCTGGCGTACCAGGGGTTAAGCGCAGTCCTCTCTCCCGCTCCTCGCGCACGGTGAACACCTTGCGCTCCTTCCTCGTCTCTTTGCGGTTGTCTGGTCTTTTATGGCCGCCGCGGCGTCGTCGTAATACTTCTGCTTCGAGAAATCATACTGCATTTTCAGGAACCTGTCCGGGTTCTCCGCGGCGATCTGCCGCCAGGCGGCGTCGAAGCCGGGGCCGTGTTTGCGGCCGTCGGCCGCCTGGGCTGTCTGCAGCCTTGCATGGGTATCCGGGTTGTTGGCGGCCAGCCAATCCATGAACTCTTGCGGGACATTCCATTCCGACGAAAATTGGAACGCTCCGTAGGATTTGCCGCCCGAATCCCCGACCCCGGGAGATATTTCGCCGGGATTGTTGTTCGATTCTCCTTTGGCGCTCAGATAACCCAGATGGTCGCCGCCGGCGATCTGCGGCGGGCGGTTTGCCGCAGGCCCGCCTTGGTCGGCAGACCCGACTTGATTATTTTCGTCCCCGCTCTTCGGCTCGGCTCGTACCCCAGCGCCTTCATTCTCCTCAAGTATTCTTCCTCTTTGGTTCTCGCGTTCATGGCCACTCCTCCTTGCCGATTTTCCGGCGTAAAAATTAGAAAACCCGGCTTGCGCCGAGCTTTAGCGAAAGCGCAAGCCGTAGGTTGCGCTTATGTCTATCAGAAATATTATTTCTAATAGACGAAGAAGGCCGCCCTTGGCGGTCTTCTTGACGCTATCATCATATCACATGTTTTTGCCCAAACAGTCCACTAAAAGTCCACTTTTCGTCCCAAGCGGTGTTTTTGTGAAAAAAATTTTTCACAAAATAGGCCGTAAACGAAAAAACAACCCGGCGATGCGGCCGGGGCGAGGGGTCAGGCTTTGATGTCGATGGTGTTGCCGAGGTGGGAGGGGGGCGAGACGGAGGGCGCGGACTGTTTGAGCAGTTCGACCGTGTTCCGGCCGTCGCGGCTGAAGGTGGTCGAGGGCCTTTTTCATCACGAGGAGGCCGGCGCTGTCCGCTTTCGTCGCCAGGGTTACGGCCGGGTTGACCGACATTATGTTCATTTAGCACCTCCCGCTTGGGGCGGTTTGGGCAACAGGTATACGGTATTCTTTATTTGCTGATAAAGACAAAATTTACAAAATATGGTATGATATAGGCGGCAGGATAGTAACGGTGAGGAGGGTGGGTTACTTCCCCTAAGCGGGAGGTGTTGGCCCGGGTAGCCATCGGACTGGCGAGAGGAGGGATGCCAGATGACGGCTATCGACATCACGGCGCTGCTGTTGCTGTTACTCCATACATTATGGTTGTGTATGAACAGGAAGAATAAGAGTTAATGCGGTTGGTTGACTATAATCCGGCGGTATAACCCGGGCAACATCATTCCGAAACAAGGGCCGTGTGGCAAGCACGGCCCTTGTCGATTTTTAGCGGATAAAAGAGAAATATGTAAATTTTGGAAAATATACGGGAATATTGGCGTTTTTGGCAGGAAACTGAAAATATTAACCAGAATTGAAAAATAGTTTTATAGCAAAGGAGGCTCGGCCGAGGATCGACGGGGAGAGCCGCGGCGGTTTCGCGTCGCTGTGCTAGGAGGACTAATCATCGGGGGAGATTAAATAATGGATACAATCGCGGCCAACGAAAACGAACGCGGCCCAGGACGGGAGAAGTGGCTGCTGCGGCTGTACATCGCCGGACAGACGCCGAAGTCGGTCAAGGCGCTGGCCAATCTGCGCAATATTTGCGAGACGTACCTGGCGGGCATATACGAAATCGATGTCGTGGATTTGACGGTCAACCCCGAAATGGGGCGCAGCGACCAGATTTTCGCCATCCCGACGCTGGTGCGGCAGTTGCCGCCGCCGCTGGTGATGATAATCGGCGATCTGTCGAACACCGAGAAGGTATTGGTTGGTCTGAGCATCAACCCGAGGTAACAAGGCAAGGAGGCGGGAGGTGTGACTTACGCGGCCCCCGCGGTATTTAACGGTCAAACAGACGCCGGGAAGGGCGACGGATGCGTCCTTTACCTGTTCATCGCCGGTTCGGCGCTGCGCTCGCAACGCGCCGTGGCTAACGTGAAAAGGCTGTGCGACGAGGCGTCCATTTCGGTGGAGCAATTGAAGATAATCGATATTTTCCAGCAACCGGCGCTGGCGAGGACGGAGCAGATAATCGCCGTGCCGACGCTGGTGAAAAAGCTGCCGAAGCCGGTGCGGCTTTTCGTCGGCGACATGGCCGACAGGGACGAGATATTGGCGGCGATCGGCCGCAATATTAAGGAATGGGTGCCTGACGATGAAGGAAGAGTACGACAGCGACGCTCTGGTGCGGGAAGTGCTGAGGCTCCGCCAGGAACTGGCGGACGCTAACAATGTTTTGAGCGCGATCAGGAACGGCGAGGTGGATGCGCTGCTGATGACCGGCCGCGACGGCAGTGACGGGGTGTACATTCTGAAGGGGGCGGACCGGTTATACCGCGTAATCGTCGAGGAGATGCAGGAAGGGTGCCTGACGCTGGCGGGGGACGGGACGGTCCTGTTCTGCAACCGGCGGTTCGCGGCGATGCTGAAGAAGCCCCAGGATGAGATTATCGGCGCGTCGGTCTATACACTGCTGGAGGAGGAAGACGGCGAGCTGCTCAAGTGGGTTTCCGGGGTCATCCGCGGCGGGATCAAGGCCGAGATGCGGATGAAGGCGGAAGACGGGTTCAGCGTGCCTGTCCTGGTGACGGCCAGCGAGGCGGAGGTCGACGGGGAGGCTTTTGCCTGCCTGATTGTGACCGACATCAGCGAGCAGAAGCACCGGGAACGGATGACGCGGCTGATTTTCAGCCAGTCGAGCGAGGCGATCATCGTCTGCGACAGGCTGGGGCAGATCGCGAAGGTGAACGCGGCGGCGACGGACATGTTCGGCGGCGGATTGCTGGGAACGGAGTTCAATAGGCGTTTACCCCTTACCGAAGAAAGGACCGGGGCGGCCTTCCACCTGCAGACGGCGGTGGCGCAGGGACCGGTGAGAGGCTACGAGGTGTGTTTCACGGCCCCGGACGGCGCGGAGGCGATCCTGCTGCTCAGCGCCGGGCGGCTGACAGCCGGCGATGAGGCGCGGTTCATGGGGTATCTGGTGACGATGACCAATATGACGGAGATCAAGAAGTACACGCGCGAGATCGACCGGCTCGACCGGCTCAACCTCATCGGCGCGATGGCGGCCAGCATCGGCCACGAGGTGCGCAACCCGCTGACGACGGTGCGGGGCTATCTGCAGTTTTTCCTCGATAAGGCGAAACTGACCAAGCACCACGAGTCGTTCCGGCTGATGATCGATGAGTTGGACAGGGCGAATTCGATTATTTCCGATTTCCTGTCGCTGGCCAAGAATAAGACGATCGCGCTCCAGCCGACCAATCTCAACAAGGTGATCGAGAGCGTGTTTCCTCTGTTGCAGGCAGACGCTTTCCGGCGGGGCAGCAGGCTGATGCTTGAACTTGCGGAGATACCGCAGGTGTTCGCGGATGAGAAGGAGATCCGCCAGTGCCTGCTGAATCTGGTGCGGAACGGCCTGGATGCGGTGGCCGACGGCGGGCTGGTGACGGTGAGCACGCGGGTCGACGACGGCGAGGTGATAATGGCGGTGTATAACGACGGGCCAGAGATTCCGCCGCATGTCAGGGAGAAGCTGGGTACACCGTTTTTTACGACGAAGGAAGACGGCACGGGGCTGGGCCTGCCGGTGTGCTACAGTATCGCCGACAGGCACAACGCCCGGCTGGATGTGGTGAGCAGGCCGAGCGGGACGACTTTTTCCCTGGTTTTCCGGGAAGCGTTCGAGGTCGCCGGGTGAGGGCAGGAATGAAGAAAGCCCCGGTATAAGCCGGGGCTTTTATCGTGCGGGGGGCTATTTGAATAGTTCCTGTTCTTTTTTGCGCCGCTCGACCTGTTTCTTGAAGATGTATTTGACGATTTCGCCGCGGTCGCGCTCTTTGATGTCCTTGAATTCGATGGCGGCGGCGTGCCTGTCGCCCGGTTCTTCGGGGGGGATGTCGCGGATGACTTCGCCCATCGTTTCGAGGGTGCCGACGCCGGGGAGGGGCAGGGTGATTTTGAGTTTCGTGCCGGCCGCAAGCGGCTTGCTCAAGGCTACCCTGAGGCCGCCGGCGCTGATGTCTTTGGTGAGGGTGGCGATGACGCGGTTGTCGCCTTCTTCTTCAACGAGCTCTAGCTTGACGTCGAGGGCGTCGTGGATGCGAACGTAGGAACGCATCTGGATTTTTTTGAGGTCGGCGGGCGGGGAGATTATCCAGAGGGGAATGGGGTCTTCAACGGTACGGATGAGGGTGGCGCTGAAGAGGTAGGCGCAACTGTCGGCGGCGAGGCGGATGCTTAGCCTGCGGCCCGGCCACGGGGGAAGGAACGCGCCCCGCCGGTACGGAGCGGCGATGACCATGGAGTGTTCGCCGATGTCCTCGATGCGGCTGGAGTAGATGTGACGCTGCTTTGAGTCGGGGTTTTCGACGATTATGTCGATTTTCTGGGTAACGTGAAAGTTCTTCATTCGGCCCTCTCTATCCATGCGACGAGTTGGGGGAGATAGTATCCGGATTCGACAGGGCGGGGCGGTTTTCCTGCCGACCGGGACGAACGGGAGAGGGGTATAGGACCGGACACCCGCGAAATTAAGGCTCTGGTCCGATTTTAAGCGGCGTTTGCTTGTGGTTTAATGAAGGTAGCGAGAGTACATCGGCAAAACGAGCGTGAGAAGGGAAACGAGAGCGCAAAGGCGCAACCCCGCGGGCAGGCGGGGTTGCGCCTTTGCGTGCCGGCCGGGGCGCGAGGGGCGAAGGGCGGCGAGAAAAGGCAAAATCGGGCGCTAGGGCCCGGCCGGCAGGGGGGCTGGCCGCATTTGCCGTGTGAGGGCGGCAGCGTGGGGTACGCCGTGCTTGCGGGCTGTTTCCTTTTTGTTGCCAGGGCATGCTATAATAATAGCTAAAAAGTTGTCAATTTCGAGGAGAGTGTTATAAAGGTTTGGACACGCCTTCAATAAGTACGGAGCTCGGGATAATTTTCCTGCTGATCGTCGCCAACGGTATTTTCGCCCTCGCCGAGATGGCGATCGTTTCTTCGCGGTCGGGGCGGCTGGAGCATATGGCTTCCCAGGGCGACCGCGGGGCAGCCAGGGCGCTGCGGCTGGCCGAGGAGCCGACGGA
The DNA here is from genome assembly GCA_022839045.1 of Sporomusaceae bacterium. Next base: position 5,749 of record JALHDI010000009.1, on the reverse strand, counting down.
TATGCTGTCGGCCATTCAGGTGGGCATCACTTTGATCGGTATCCTCACCGGCGCTTTCGGCGGCGCGACTCTTTCGGGCTATGTGGCTGCCTGGCTGAAAGAGGTGCCGGCGCTGGCCAGTTTCGCCGATTCGGTGAGCCTGGGGCTGGTGGTGGCCGGGATAACTTATGTTTCGCTGGTCGTCGGCGAGCTGGTGCCGAAACGGATCGCCCTCAACAATCCCGAGCCGATCGCCGCGTTCGTGGCGAGGCCGATAGGCGTGTTTGTGCTGATCAACCGTCCGCTGGTGCGGCTGCTGAGTTTTTCGACGCGCTTCGTGCTGGCCGCGCTCCGCGCCAAGCCGCCGGACGAGCCGCCGGTGACGGAGGAAGAGGTCAAGGTGATGATCGGTCAGGGGGCGCAGCACGGGGTTTTCGAGGAGAGCGAGCGGGAGATGGTGGAGAATATCTTCCAGCTGAGCGATATGCGGGCCGGGGCGCTGATGACCCCCCGGGTGCAGATCGAGTGGCTCGATCTCGAGGATTCGGCGCACCAGAATCTGAATATCATCGCCGAGGGGCGTCATTCGTGTTTTCCGGTGGCCCGGGGCAGCCTCGACGAGATCGTGGGCGTGGTGTTCACGAAGGATCTGCTGGCCGACCATGTGGCCGGCAAGGAGCTCGATCTCGAGCATTCGGCCCGCGAGCCGATTTATGTGCCGCGCAGCATGCCGGCGCTGAAGATGCTGGAGGCGTTCAAGGAGGAGAAGATGACGATCGCGCTCGTTATCGACGAGTTCGGCGGCATCGACGGCCTGGTGACGCTCAACGATATCATGGAGCATATCGTGGGCGAGATCGCGCTGGGCGACGAAGCGAATGGCGAGGAGGCGGTCCGCCGGGAGGACGGGTCGTGGCTGCTGGACGGGATGATGGATATCGAGGATTTCAAGGAGCTGTTCGCCTTCGGCGAGCTGCCGGAGGAGGAACGGGCCGGCTATCAGACGCTGGGAGGGTTCGTGATTTCTTTTCTCGGCGATATTCCCCAGGCGGGGGATAGCTTCGCGTGGGGCGGGTACCGGTTCGAGGTGATGGACATGGACCGCACGCGGGTTGATAAGGTGCTTGTGGCGGTTTTGCCGCCTGAAAATGAGAACGGTGTTGTTGAGTATCCCTCGGTGTAGGCCGGGGGATTTTTTTTTGCCCTGTTTGGGGCAGACTAACGCCAGGAGGTGGGAAGTGATGCGGAAAAAGACGGACAGCGAGGCGTTCGCGTCGGAGTACGCGATGAGCGCCGGCGATAACGCGGCGTCGCGCGAGCAGATCGACCGGTCGATCGTTTCCGGGGACGTCGCCAACGAGCATTCTTTCCGCGCCGCTTGCATGAGCGGCCTGGACGACATCTCCCAGGGCAAGGAAGACGAAAGGCGAGGAGGGGGTCCGGCGTGAAGAAGAGGCTTGTCGGCGGCTATTTCTCCAGTGTGCCGCTGGCCCAGATTATCACCGCCACCGCCGATATCGCGCCCGAAGACGAGGTAAGGGACGACGCCCCGGACGGGGACGGCTACGAGGACTGACGGAAGGACGGAAGCCCCGGATGCGCTCCGGGGCTTGGTTTTGCGACCATGGATGTGAAGGCGCTGAAGAAGAAGCTGCAGCTTTACGGGTTCAATAACCTGACCAAGACGCTGAGCTTCAATATGTACGATATCTGTTACGCGACCAGCCCGCAGCACCGCCGCGAGTATATCGCTTATATCGACGAGGAGTACAGCGCCGCCCGCCTGACGGCCATTTTGTCGGCGGTGGCCGGCATCATCGGCGCGAATATCCTCAATGTCGCCCAACAGGATTACGAGCCGCAGGGGGCGAGTGTGACGATGCTGATTTCCGAGGGCAAGGAGGGCGACGCTTTTGCCCAGGTGAACGCGGCCGCCCCGGAGGTGACGAGCGCCGAGGCGGTGGTCGCCCACCTCGACAAGAGCCATATTACGGTGCATACTTATCCGGAAAGCCATCCCGACAAGGGGATCAGCACTTTCCGGGCCGATATCGACGTTTCGACGTGCGGGGAGATTTCGCCTCTGAAGGCGCTCAATTTCCTGCTGGGCAGCTTCAATTCGGATATCGCGAGCATTGATTACCGGGTGCGGGGGTTTACCCGCGACGTGACCGGCAAGAAGTATTTCATCGATCACCGGATAAATTCCATCCAGAATTACATCGGCAAGGAGAGCCGCGATCGCTATAACATGATCGATGTGAACGTTTATCAGGAGAATATTTTTCATACCAAGATGATTCTCAAGGAGTTCGATCTTGACAATTATTTGTTCGGCACGGCGAAGAAAGAGCTGCCGCCGGGCGAGAAGAAGAAGATCAAGCAGCGCCTGAAGCGGGAGATGGCGGAGATTTTCTACGGCCGGAATATCCCTAAGGTGTAGCGGGGGTGGCGAGATGGCAACCGCCCAATTCAAGGCGGCGGCGCTGACGAGCGAGATCGGCCTCAACGCCGTCGCCGCCCATTTCGGCATCCGCCGCAAGTACCGGTGGGAGGATTCGCTGGCTCTCGGCGAGAGCGCCCTCAAGGGCGTGGTGCCGGAGCCGGCCGGCAAAGCGGTGCATATTTTTTCGTTCGGTTCGATGGTGTTCGTGAACTGCCAGCACCACGAGATGATGGATGTGATCCGTTATCTCGGGCAGGTGGAGAGCGGCCTGGCGGATGTGGGCGGCCTGGCTCACACCGACGATTACCGTATCGAGGTCTCGGGCGAGGAGGAGCCGTCGGTCAACAACGACTGCCTGGTGGTGCCGCGGGAGGAGGGGTACCAGCGGGAGATGGTGGCGACCGTGCTGGCGAAGTCGGTGGCGCTGGAGCGGACGGAGTCCGGAACGAACGCCCTGCTGGACGAGATCGAGGATGTCGTGGCGCTCTTGGGGCAGGGACGGCTGACGATGTCGGACGAGCAGTTGGCCCGGATGTCGGCGCGCATCCTCGGCTTCCGCTTGAGCACGCTGTCGTATATCATGCTGCTCGACAAGCCGGATGTCACCTGGGTGAACGAGGGGGCGGGGGCGCTTTACGACGAGCTGGGGGCGCTGTTTGAGTTGGCGGACCGCTACGAGAGCATCCGCCACAAGACGGAGGCGCTGATGGACATCACGACGGTGTTCGCGGGACTAGCCCACGCCAAGCGCGGCAACCGGCTGGAGTGGGCGGTGATCGTCCTGATCGCCATCGAGATCGTGCTGTCGGTGACCGATATGCTGCTGCGATAGGGGTGTCGAAGAAGCGAACGTTTTGACCGCGAAAGGGGAAAAGGTTCACTTTTTCGTTGACACTGCCCCGGTGCCGGCGGTAAAATGGATATGGACAGATGAATAGCTCGTATAATTTTGGGGATATGGCCCAAATGTTTCTAGGCTTGGCCTGGACCGAGTGGTACAGGCGCCACTCGGTGACGCTACACCGGAGGGATAAAAACCCGGGCGGGGAGGTTTCGCTCATTACGAGATGGAAATTCCCCCGCCGGGTTTATTTGTTTTCTCCGGTCTCGTGATGTGGCGGAATAACGCCTCACAGCCCGGTCTTGCCCGGCGGGTGAGTAAAAAACGGCGCTACGGGTATAATGGGAAACAGTCTAGCAGAATGGACAGGTGAGGATATGCTGGAGAGACTGTTTCGCCTGCGCGAACGCGGGACCGACGTCAGGACCGAGGTGCTGGCGGGCGTGACCACCTTTATGACGATGGCGTATATTCTGTTCGTCAATCCCAGTGTGCTGGGGTCGGCGGGCATGGACAGGAACGCCGTGCTGCTGGCGACCGCCATCGGCGCCGGACTGGTGACGATCATGATGGGGGTGTTCGTCAATTACCCGATAGCTCTGGCTCCGGGGATGGGGTTGAGCGCTTTCTACGCTTTCACGGTCGTCATCGGCATGGGGGTGCCGTGGCAGACGGCGCTGGGGGCGGTGTTCATCTCCGGGCTGATCTTTATCGCCCTGACCGTGACCCGCGTCCGCCAACTGCTGGTTGAAGGAATCCCGGCCTCGCTGAAGTACGCCATCACGGCCGGCATCGGGCTGTTCATCACCATCATCGGGCTGAAGCTGTCCGGCCTGATGACGATCAGGCTGTCGCTCGTCCCGCCGACGCTGGAGAAGCTTGTGGCCGCGAAGGGCAACGCCACGCCCGCCCATTTCGAGACGATGATCGAGCTGGGCAGCCTGGCGGAGCCGCGGGTGCTGCTGGCGGTGTTCGGCCTGCTGCTCATCGGCGTGCTGACGGCCCGGAAGATGAGGGGCGCTATCCTCGCCGGCATCGTGACGACCACCGTCCTGGCGATCCTGGCCGGGGTGGTTGAGGTGCCGCCCGGTTTCAGCCCGGCGGCGGTGCCGGATTTCAGCCGCAACGCCTTCTTGGCCCTCGATATTTGGGGAGCCCTCAATATGGGGCTGGCGACGATCATTTTCACCTTCACCTTCGTGGAGCTGTTCGATACGATGGGAACGCTGGTCGGGACGGCCACCAAGGCCGGGCTGATGGACAAGCACGGCCGCTTTCCCGGCATAGGCAGGGCGATGCTGGTGGACGCCACCGGCGTCAGCCTCGGCGCTCTTCTCGGCACGAGCACGCTCACTTCGTATATCGAGAGCGCCGCCGGCATCGGCGTCGGCGGCCGCACCGGCCTGACGGCCGTGACCTGCGGCCTGCTCTTCCTGCTGGCGCTGTTCTTCACGCCGCTGGCCGGCCTGATCCCCGACGCGGCTACCGCCCCGGCCCTGATCATCGTCGGCGCGATGATGATGGAGGGGGCGCGCCACATCGATTTCGCCGATCTGAGCGAGGGGCTGCCGGCGTTTCTGACCATCACGCTGATGCCCTTTACATACAGCATCGCCAACGGCATTTCCGCCGGCCTGGTCTTTTACCCGCTGCTCAAGCTGGCGACGGGACGCGGCCGCGAGGTCCACTGGATCGTGTACGTGATGGCGGCGCTTGTCGTGATAAGGTTCGTCTTCCTGGCCGGCTAGGCCGGCCGGGTCAGCGATATTAAGGGGGAGTAGCATGAAAGTAGCGATAATCATGGGCAGCGATTCCGACCTGCCGGTGCTGGAGCCGGCGCTCACGACGCTGGAAGAGTTCGGGGTGGCCGCCGAGGTGGTGGTGGCTTCCGCCCACCGCACCCCTCAGAAGGTGCACGATTTCGTGGCAACGGCCGCCGACCGCGGCATCGGCGTGTTCATCGCCGCCGCGGGCGCCGCCGCCCATCTGCCGGGCGTCGTCGCCAGCTTCACCACGCTGCCGGTTATCGGCGTGCCGGTAAACAGCACTTCGCTGGGCGGGATGGACGCCTTGCTGAGCATCGTGCAGATGCCGGCCGGCATCCCGGTGGCGACGATGGCGATCAACGGGGCGAAGAACGCCGCGCTGTTCGCCGTGCAGATCCTGGGGACCGCCGATCCGGCGCTGCGGGAAAAACTCGCCGCCTACCGCCGGGCGATGGCCGCCGAGGTCGAGCAGAAAGCCGCCAGGGTGACTGCCAGTCTTAATAAATGATTTATACGGAGGAATGGAAGATGGCCCAAATGCTTTACGAAGGCAAAGCCAAAAAGGTATACGTGACCGAGAACCCCGACGGGTATCTGGTGTATTTCAAGGACGACGCTACCGCTTTCAACGGCGTCAAGAAGGGGACGATCCTCAACAAGGGCATCCTCAACAACAAGATTTCCACCTTCTTTTTCAACCTGCTGGGCAAGAACGGC
>JALHDI010000280.1 GCA_022839045.1 Sporomusaceae bacterium | reverse complement strand
CTGAGGACGAGACTGGGGACGCCCTGGCCGTGGATGTGGATGCGCCCGGCGTCGGTGCCGCCGCCTTCGGTGAATTCCAGTTGGTGGGGGATGTTGTTTTCTTCGGCGACGGCGACGGCGAATTCCCGGAGCTTGGGCAGCGGGATGAGGCTGGCGTCGTAGATGGAGATGGCGACGCCTTTGCCGAGGCGGCTGGAGGCCTGGTCGTCGCTGACGCCGGGGGTGTCGCCGGCTACGCAGGTGTCGACGGCGAAGGCGAAGTGGGGGTCGATGACGCTGGCGCTGGTTTTGGCGCCGCGCAGGCCGACTTCTTCTTGTACCGTGCCTACGCCGTAGACGGTGTTGGGATGGATCTCCTGGTGGAGGGATTCGACGACGTCGGTCATGACGGCGCAGCCGATGCGGTTGTCCCAGGCTTTGGCCATGAGGTATTTTTCGTCGGCCAGGGGGGTGAAGGTGCTGTAGGGGGCGACGGCGTCGCCGGGACGGACGCCGAACCTTTCTTTGGCGTCTTTTTCGTCGGCGGCGCCGATGTCGATGTACATTTCTTTTTTCTGGACGACTTTTTTCCGTTCGTCGGGGGTGAGGATGTGGGGCGGCTTGCTGCCGATGACGCCGGGGAGGTCGCCTTTGGCGGTCATGACGGTGACGCGCTGGCCGAGCATGACTTGCTCCCACCAGCCGCCGAGGGTGGTGAATTTGAGGTAGCCTTCTTTGGTGATGTGTTTTACCATGAAGCCGATTTCGTCCATGTGGCTGGCGAGCATGATGCGGGGCGCTTCGGCGGTGCCTTGCTTTTTGAAGATGATGCTGCCGATGCGGTCGTAGGATACTTCTGCTTTTCCGGCGAGGCGGCCTTCAAGCAGGGCTTTGACCCGTTGCTCGTAGCCGGACGGGCCGGCGACTTCGCTGATTTCTTTGAGCCATGAGAGCGTTTTGTCCATGTATGTATGTCCCCCTCCTATCTTCGTTATGGGTAGTGTGCGGCGAAGTGCGGGGCGCTATTCCCACACTACCATTATATGGAGAGGTTATACTCTTGTCAAAAGTTGCAGTAAGTTTGAGGTTGCCTAAAAAGCTCCAGATGCTAGGCGCGACGAGGACTGGAGCGGAGGCGTACTGGAAGTACGTTGGAGCGGAAGCCCGCAGGAGCAACAACGCAGATGGACTTTTTAGGCAACCGAAGCAAAAAAATATCCTGCTGTACATACAGTACAACAGGAAAGTCAGTCTTCCACCAATCTCCTACTTCTTGTCAGGAGTAAAATAAAAATCCCTCCTCAAGATACTTTTTGCGCCAACTGTCCGGACATTTTGCCGCGTTTGACTTCTGTGGCGTCTACTTCGGCCGCGCGGAGGCTATCGACAAGGTAGCGGCATGCTTCCCAGGGATCGACCCGGTCACCGCAGGTGAATACGTCGACAGCAGCGTAGCCGAGTTC
>JALHDI010000279.1 GCA_022839045.1 Sporomusaceae bacterium | reverse complement strand
TGGTGCGGCGGCGAAACCGCCAATCAGGCTGTCGCCGCCCATCTCGACATGTCGCAAAGACTGCTCGAACGCCAATGCGATTTCGACTACATTGACGACGACCAGCTGGCTGCAGCCAAGATCGACGGCGCCACCCTCAAGATCGGCAAAATGGCGTACGACACGCTCGTCCTGCCGCCATCTGACTGGATAACCGAACCGGCCCGGCAGCAGGCAGCCGCTTTCCAGGCGGCAGGCGGTCGCATCGTCGGCGAGGACGACCTGGATACGGTCGCGCCAGTGGCGACCATTGAGCCCGCCTGCCCTGGCCTGCGCGCCTGCCGCCGCGACCTGGGCAAGCAGTCGGTGTACTTTTTCTGCAACGAAGCCACCACCCCGGTCACGGCGACCATCACCCTGCGCGAACAAGACAATGTCGTGCTCTGCTCTCCGACAGACGGCAAATTCTACGCTGTCCCTGCTGTCGATGGGCGTTTTACCTGGACCTTCCTCGGCGGCAGTTCCGCCCTGTTCCTGACCAACGCTAAAGCCGACGCTGAATTGCCGTCTGAAACAACGCCATTCCTGACCCTCGCCGAGGGATGGACGCTCCGGCCGCTGCTGCAAATCCATGCGGAAAAAAGCGACTATGAAATGATCGCTTTGACAACGCCCGCACAGCCGACAAATCTGGGCGACTGGCGGCAGCAGCTCGGCGATGACTTCAGCGGAGACGCGCTCTATGCGACGGAATTCCACAGTCCGACAGCCGGCCCAGCCGTCATCGACCTGGGAGACGTCCGCTACGCTGCCTCAATCCGCCTCAACGGCCGGAAGCCGCAAGCGAAATTTATGCCGCCTTTCCGATTTGAGGTCGAACTTAAGCGCGGTCAAAACCGCCTGGAGGTCACAGTCAGCAACACCCGCGGCCTGCATCTGCGTTGCGCAGGCGAACTGGCCAAGCTGGCAGCGGCGTTCGCCAGCCACATTTCCATCCGCAAGGGCAAGCACCAGGTCGACGCCAAAAGCATGCTGGAAATCATCACCCTCTCGGCCTCTCCAGGCAGCAAGCTGACAGTGTCCGCCAACGGCCCTGACGCCCAGAGCGCCCTGGACGCCGTCGTCTCCTTTTTTGACAACAACCTTGGAGACCCGTGACTTGCTGAACAGTCATTCCCAACCTCTCGTTCTCCGAGGCACCGGCGTCTCGGCCGGCCTAGTCGTCGGCAGGGTTGTCCGCTCCCCCAAGTCGACGGCTCAGCTGCCTGACTTTCCGATTCAGCCGGCGCAGATCGAGGCGGAACGAGAGCGTTTGCGCGCCGCCCTCAATGAATCACGTCAGCAGTTGAATAACATGCAGGAACGGCTGGCTGCCGAACTCAGCGAGCAGCATGCCGAGATCATGACGTTCCACCTCATGCTGCTCGATGATCCAACGCTGTTGACCAACATCGACGCCATTCTGCGCACCGACCTGGT
>JALHDI010000278.1 GCA_022839045.1 Sporomusaceae bacterium | reverse complement strand
TAAGGACGTTGAAAGACTCGGGCGTCCCGGCGACCAGGGAGTTGTCGCCGCGCATGATGGACTCGTAGATTTTGGTGCGCCCGGTGACGTCGTCGCTCTTGACTGTCAGCATTTCTTGCAGCGTATAAGCGGCACCGTAGGCTTCCAGTGCCCAGACCTCCATTTCCCCGAACCGCTGGCCGCCATGCTGGGCCTTGCCGCCCAGGGGTTGCTGGGTGACAAGGGAGTACGGGCCAACGGCGCGGGCGTGGATTTTGTTGGCCACGAGGTGGTCGAGCTTGAGCATGTAAATCTGGCCGACCATGATCCGTTGGGTGAACGCTTCGCCGGTGCGACCGTCGAACAGCCGCGTCTTGCCGTCGACGCCGATGAAGCAGTCGTCCCGGTTGCGCCCCTCGTCGTCAACCACGTATTCTGTTTCGCAGCCGCCTTTCGGATCGGCTTTCATCACCTTCCAGCCCTGCTCCTGAACCTTGACACGCCGAGCCTCTGCCAGCAGCTCGACGATCTTGTCTTCCTTGATGCCGTCAAACACAGGCGAGGCAATCGTCTTGCCAAGAACCTTGGCCGCCCAGCCGACATGGGTCTCAAAGACTTGGCCGACGTTCATCCGCGACGGCACCCCCAGGGGGTTGAGGACGATGTCGACCGGCGTGCCGTCCGCCATGAATGGCATATCGGCGACCGGGACGATCTTGGCTACGATGCCCTTGTTGCCATGACGGCCGGCCATCTTGTCGCCGACGGACAGGCGGTGCTTGCTGGCGATGTAGACCTTGACCGACTTGATCTGGCCGGCTTCCTGGCCTTCGTTCTGGTCTATCAGCTGGATTTCCTCAATCCGGCACTGGTCATTGTCACGCAGCTTTGAGCGATAGCCCTTGATGATCTCGTCAATGCGGGTCTTTTCCTCGCAATCTCGCATGATGTAGGAATCATAGTTGGCCGCCAGTCGGGCCAGCATGCTCCTAGTTATCTTGCGGTCAGAGGCGATCAGCTCTTCCGGCTCGTCCGCCACCAGGCGGGTGATGGCGCAGGAAAGCTTCTTGCCCAGGAATTCCTCGCTGAGGACTTTCACCATTTCGTCCAGGATGCTGTTCTGTGCGCTGCGGTAGCGGTTTTCCGCCTCTTTGATTCGCGCCTTGACCTCCTGCTTGCTGAGCCGGCTCTTGTTCGGGTCGGCACGACGCTCGATGCGGACATCCATGACGATGCCCGAGCAGCCCCCAGAGACTTTCAGCGAGGTGTCCTTGACGTCAGCGGCCTTTTCGCCGAAGATCGCCTTCAGCAGGCGTTCTTCCGGCGCCAGGTCAGACTCGCTTTTCGGGGTGATCTTTCCGACTAGAATATCGCCGGGGTTGACTTCCGCCCCGATGCGCACGACGCCTTCGGTGTCAAGGTTGCGCAGGGCTTCTTCGCCGACGTTCGGGATGTCGCGGGTGATTTCCTCCGGACCCAGCTTG
>JALHDI010000277.1 GCA_022839045.1 Sporomusaceae bacterium | reverse complement strand
CGAAGTCGGCATGGTCTTCCAGCGCTTCAACCTCTTCCCCCACATGACCGTCCTCGAAAACATCACCCTCGCCCCCGCCGTCGTCCGCAGAACCCCCCGCGACCAAGCCGAAAAAACCGCCCGCGACCTCCTCGCCAAAGTCGGCCTGTCCGACAAAGCGGCCGCCTACCCCGAGCAGCTCTCCGGCGGCCAGCAGCAGCGGGTCGCCATCGCCCGGGCGCTCGCCATGCACCCGAAAATAATGCTCTTCGACGAACCCACCTCCGCCCTCGACCCCGAAATGATAAAAGAAGTCCTCGACGTCATGAAAACCCTCGCCCGCGAAGGCATGACCATGGTCGTCGTCACCCACGAAATGGGCTTCGCCCGCGAAGTCGGCGACCGGGTAATCTTCATGGACGAAGGCCGCATCGTCGAACAGGGCAAACCCGAAGAATTCTTCGCCGGCGGCCGCGAAGAACGCACCAAAACCTTCCTGTCGAAAATTCTTTAAAGGGTTATAAAGAGGCCGCGCCCAGGCCATAAACGCCCGTGATAAGCGGCCGGAGGCCGCGTTGACACATCTATCCAGGTGTGCTATAGTAGTGGCTGTGGCCATATTTTGGTCCGGTAACAACTGTTAGGAGGAATTCAGCAACATGATCGGCAAAGTCAAATGGTTCAGCGCGGAAAAAGGCTATGGCTTCCTTGAGAGGGAAGACGGCGGCGACGTCTTCGTCCACTTCTCCGCCATCCAGACCGAAGGCTTCAAAACCCTCAACGAAGGGGAGAAGGTGGAGTTCGAAATCGTCGACGGCGCGCGCGGCCCGCAAGCCGCCAATGTTGTTAAAATGTAAATGCCTGTCCAACCCGGCCCAAGCGGCCGGGTTTTTGGTTTCCGGGAGTTATGTAGTCCTTGGCAACCATGGACAATTTCAGGCGCGGCAAATATTAGACAGGAATTTTTTACTTTCCAGGGAATAATATTAGTAAGATTTCCGGAAGGGAGATGGGGTCTGTGGCAATAACTGTACGAGGCAAAAACATCGACATCACACCACCACTGAAGGACTACGTGGAAAAGCGCGTCGGCAAGATCGCCAAATACTTCGAAACCCTGGGCGAGATTACCGTAGTCCTCACCGTCGCCAAAGGCCGTCACATCGTCGAAGTGACCGTGCCCTTGAACGGCATGCTGCTCAGGGGCGAAGAATCCACCACCGACATGTACACCTCGATCGACCTTGTCATTGAAAAGTTAGAGAGGCAGATTGAAAAATACAAAACCAAGCTCGCCCGCAAACTCAAAACAGGCACCTTCAAGGGCGACACCGGCGCCGCCGCGCGCGACTTCACCGACGACGAGTTCCAGGTCGTCAGAACCAAGCGCTTCGCCGTCAGACAACCGAAGAGGCCATCATGCAGATGAACCTCATCAACCACGACTTCTACGTCTTCACCAACGCCGACACCGAAGAGGTCAACGTCATCTACCGCCGGAAAGACGGCGGCTATGGCCTCATCGAGCCGGAATTCTAAGCAAGCGCGCCGGCACCCGGGGTCCGTTCTGGGTGCCGGCTTCATCCGGCGATAACACGGGAAGGGGAGGGGAGAGGCAAGCCGTGACAGTCAACCGCAAATACTTCCGCATATTTCTCATATTCCTGATCCTCTTCGGCGCCTACCAGATATACGAAATCCTGACAATAAAACAGCCGGTCATCTCCAAAACCATGATCACCGGCTTCGCGCTCCTCATCGCCACCATCGTCGGCAGCGCCGTCTGGTTCCTTAGGAATACCAAGAAATAACCTCAAAGCCCGCGGCATCTACCGCGGGCTTTCCATTCACTTCCTCGTCACCTTCATCCGCCGGCTGGCGATAATCTCCGCCAGGCTCGCTCGCTCCAGCTCCCGCGCCTTCAGCGCGAACTCCTCGCGCGTAAACACGCCCTTATCGATCAAAAGCTCCACCAGCACCGCCACCGCCAGCGTATTCTTATAATCGGTATCCTTAAGATCGGCGATATGGCCGGCGATCTCCAGCACGCTCAAACTCATCGGCAATCCTCCCCGGGCATGAACATCCTTCCATACATTCATTCCCCCAACAAGCACAATCTATACATATGCGGCAACCGGCGCCAGTATTGCCCCTTTCTCGCGGCAGTCCGCCGGCAAAATTCTGGCCCTTTTTCTCTCCCCGGCCAAATGCTTACTCGCGCCCCACATAGCATATACTAACAGTGGCATGCCCGTCCCCTCGCGGGAGTTTTGACTAAACATGGATATAATGATAAAATTTTTAAGATAGGTTATAAAGGAGATGAAACTCATTGCTTAAATTCCTCAAGAGCCTTCTCGGCGACGACAACGAGCGGGAAATAAAGCGCTTGATGAAATACGTCGATCAGATCAACGCCTTCGAGCCCGACCTCACGCGGCTCAGCGACACATCTTTAGCCGGCAAGACCGCTCAATTCAAAAGCCGCCTCGCGGCCGGCGAAACCCTCGACGACCTCCTGCCCGAAGCCTTCGCCGTCGTGCGCGAGGCCTCGCGGCGGGCCACCGGCATGCGCCACTTCGACGAACAGCTCCTCGGCGGCATGGTCCTCCACGCC
>JALHDI010000120.1 GCA_022839045.1 Sporomusaceae bacterium | reverse complement strand
TGATCATCTACCGGCACATTTAAGAGATTTCGTCCTCAATCCAGAAAACGTGGACTACATAGAATGCGCATACTTAAAAAAACGACAAAGAGAACTCGAGCTTAAGATGTCAAAAAATGATTGAGATGACTAATTCATAAATAAAACAAGCCAGGAGCCTCGTAATGGCTCCTGGCTTGTTAAACATAAATTTCAAACAGCGTCAACTAATTGAGCTACAACTCGAGATTGGGGAAAATCTTGGTTGATTCTAAAGGCAAGTCTAACGTTTCCATCGTTATCAAGATCGATTCGATTTACAATCTCTAGGACCAGTTTTCGTTTTACCTCTCTACCTAATAATGGGTTGTCCATAATTCCATCCCATTTTTTCATACCTTCGTATATATTAGCAAGTTTATATTGATCAATTTGGTCCTCCGGAGGATTCGCTAATAACTCTTTAAATTGGGCCTCACTCTCTTCATATTGATTTTGGAGCTGTTCCGCTTTTGCTTCTAACTGCCGCTGAATAGCAGAGCCAGGTGTTGCACCCATGTATGCTTCAAGATTTTGATCGAGTGTCTTTTGCATCTTTCTTAACTCTGTTTGCATCTTTTCAACTTTCAAAGTATATTCCTTAGTTTGGCGACTTATCTGTTTAAGAAGGTCCTGGTAAAGTGACTCAATATCGAAGCCCTTGATGGAATCTGAAATTATTGTATTTATGGCAGTCTCGACTTGACTTCTGTTATGTTTACGACATTTACAGCCATTATGTTTTTCCCAGCGACCTTCACATTTATATGCATAATACTCATATGTCGATATCGTCCCATCTTCCTTGGTATAACGCTGGGTTTTATATGTTGGGATCATCCGGTGGCCGCAATAAGAACAGAATAGGACATCTTTGTATAAGAAAAGAGAATTGTAATATTTATGAGGTATAGCCCTGTTTAACTTTTTCTGATAAACCGCATTAGCTTCCCCCCACTCTTCTTTTGTAAAAATGGGATCGATGGCGCAACATTCATACCATTCGCCGCCCCAAACTTGAATGCCCATATAGACAGGTTTGGCTACAATCGAAGTTACTACACCCTCGTACCAATAGTCACGCTTTTGTTTTGTATGATTTTTATTCCAATTGGCTGCAGGACTTTCATAGGGAATTCTATACTCATTATTCAGCATATCAGCTATCTTGCCTGAGCCATAACCTTTTACATATAGATCACGAATCAGTTTGCAGACATCTACTTGGTGGAGCACTTTGGAGACTTGCTTAGTATCGCTGTTATATGTATACCCGTATGGTGGTCGGCCAGATCGCCATTCACCACGCTTTACAGCTTCCTGCACGTTCGCTTTGACCCTTTGTGAGGTGGTCATACTTTCGAACTTTGCTAGAAGCGGCATTAGACCGTCTAATAATTCATCAGTTGGTGAATTTGTGGCCTCATCACCCCATTTTTCCGTTCCACAGGTAAGATGTACCTTTACACCAGCCTTGCTGAACATCCGGCGCAGATAGTAATAATCTTCCGGATCACGACAAATCCTATCCCGCTTAAAGGCAACGATATTTTTTACTTTGCCTGCTAGGATATCCTGTAGCAATTGCATCATAACAGGCCGTTGTTGCACTCTTTTTTTATAAGCGGAGACACCTTCTTCTTTGTATTCCTTATAAATCTTTCCGCCATGCTTTGTTGCCATTTCCTGATTTAGCCGTATTTGGTTTTCATAGCTTTCGCCTTCTTGATATTGTTCATCAGTCGATACCCTGGTAAGACTTCCCCAGTCAGCAGCTACGTTTAAATGAGCTTTGGCCATTGAGTTATTCCCCTCTCTTCTGCCCCCTAAAACCAGCATGGTGGAACGCCCGGTTTTATTGGTATCGTAACCTTTTTGGGTAGTATTCTCAAGACCAGTATTTCGGGTATATTTGCATTAAGGGCTGCCCTTCGATCTGGCCGATGATGGTCATCACATGGGTATTGGTCTTGGCAGTCGGCACCTCGGTGGCGCCCAACTCCTCGATATTCTCCGTCGTGGCGTTCTTCTTCGCCCGTCGCTGCTTGGGCGCCTCGGCCGGCCCCTGGGGATGCGGATGCTCGGTGCCGGGCTGCGGCACGACGGGATTGTCGCTATGTATCATCGTTGTCCCTCCCATTCCTTTTCATGAATAGTATGGAGGCACAAGCAATAAATAATACAATAGATACAAACACTAAAAAGCGGCCAACCTTGCGGTTGGCCGCTTTTTAGTGTTTGTCAGATTTCCATGATTATCGGCAGGATCATCGGGCGGCGGCGGGTCCGCTCGTAGAGAAATTTGCCGAGGGCGTCGCGGACGCCGGTTTTGATGGTCGCCCACTCGGTGACGCCGCCGGTCTCGAATTTCTCGAGGGTATGCTTCACCTTTTCACGGGCCTCGTCCATCAGCTGCTCCGATTCGCGCACATACACGAAGCCGCGCGAAACGATGTCGGGCCCGGCCACCACGCAGGCGCGTTGCTTGTCCATGGTGACCACGACGATGAGGATACCGTCCTGGGAGAGCTGCCGCCGGTCGCGGAGGACGATATTGCCGACGTCTCCCACCCCGAGGCCGTCGACGAGCACCTTGCCGGCCGTTACTTTGCCGGTCATGGCCCCCTTGTCGGCCGAAAATTCGAGTACATGGCCGTTCTCGGCGACGAAGATGTTCTCCTTGGGCATGCCGAGATCCTGGGCCAGCTTGGCGTGCTTGACGAGATGGCGAAATTCGCCGTGGACGGGGATGAAGAACTTGGGCCTGACGAGATTGTGCATCAGCTTGAGTTCTTCCTGGCTGGCGTGGCCGGAGACGTGGATGCCTGACGCCGATTCGTAGATGACGTCGGCGCCTTGGCGCAGCAGATAATCAATGGTCCGCGAGACCATCTTCTCGTTGCCGGGAATGGGCGTGGCCGAGATGATGATCGTATCGCCGGGCACGATGTCGACCTTCTTGTGGTCGGACATGGCCATGCGGCTGAGGGCGGACATCGGCTCGCCCTGGCTGCCGGTCGTCATGATGACGATCTGCGAGGCCGGGTAGTTATTGATCTCGTCGACGTCGATGATCACGCCTTCCGGGGCAGTCAGATAGCCTAGCTCCAGGGCGATATTGGCCACGTTGACCATACTGCGCCCGAGGATGGCGACCTTGCGCTTGAACTTGCAGGCTGTGTCGATCGCCTGCTGGATGCGGTGGACATTCGAAGAAAAGGTGGCAATGATGATACGGTCGCGAGCCTTACGGAAGGCGTCGTCGAACGTCGCCCCCACCACCCGCTCGCTGGCCGTAAAGCCTGACCGTTCGGCGTTGGTGCTGTCGGCCAGCATCACGAGGACGCCCTGGTCGCCCAGTTCCGCGAAGCGGTGGAAGTCGGTCACGCGGCCGTCCACCGGCGTCTGGTCGAGCTTGAAGTCGCCGGTATGGACGATTGTGCCCACCGGGGTCCTGACCGACAGCGCCACCGCGTCGGGGATGCTGTGGCTGACCTTGATGAAGCCGACCTTGAAAGCGCCTGCCTGGATCTGGTCGCCCGGCTTCACGGCGACGAGCGAGCTGTCGGAAACGCCATTTTCCTTGAGCCGGCCTGCGAGAATGCCTAGGGTGAGACGGGTGCCGTAAACCGGCAGGCTGAGCTGTTTGAGGACATACGGCAAGGCGCCGATATGGTCCTCGTGACCGTGGGTCAGGAATATAGCCTTGACCATGTCCCGGTTTTCGAGGAGATACGTGATGTCGGGGATGACGAGGTCGATGCCGAGCATGTCATCCTCGGGGAAGGCAAGACCGGAATCAATGACGATGATCTCGTTTCCGTAACGGACCACGGTCATGTTCTTGCCGATCTCCCCCAATCCTCCCAGGGGGATAATTTGCAGTTTTCCCTTAGACAAAAAAGAAAACACCTCCGAGCCGGCCCGTGGCCGGCGAAATAAGTCGTGTTATGGGATTAGCCGCTCCGTGCAGATAAAGAAACCGTTCGACCGCTCCGTACACTTCTAATATATTATAGCTTACTTGCTGCCGCAGGGCAAGGAACATCTTGAGGCCCGAGGCTATTATGCGCAGAACGGGGCCGGGTGATAACTTAGGCCGTTCAGAAAGCCCCGGATGCGAGGCGGCTCCGAGGGCGCGCCGCGCCGCGTACTCGTGCCGTACGCAAGCAAGCGCCCGAAGGAACAACAAAGCAGACGGGGCTTTATCAACGGCCGGAAAGCCCGCTCGGGTGAGCGGGCTTTCCTCATTACAGGGCGCCGATGTCCTGCATAACCTTCTTTATCTGCTCGGTCTCGGCCGCCGTCGCCGCGATGAGAGGCGGACGCAGGGGGCCAGCGCCAAGCCCGGCAAGGTTGACGGCCGTTTTCACCGGGATGGGGTTGGTGGTGACGAAGATCACCTTGAAGAACGGCATCAGTTCGAGGTGGATATCGCGGGCGGTGGCCACGTCGCCGGCGAAGAAAGCGCCGATCATATCCTGCATACGTTTGGCGACGATATGGCCGGCTACGCTGACGACGCCGACGCCGCCCACCGCGAGGATGGGGAGCGTGAGGCTGTCGTCGCCGCTGTAGACCATGAAATCCTTGGGCACGGTGCGGACGATCTCCGATACCTGGTCGAGGTTGCCGCTCGATTCCTTCACGGCGACGATATTCTTGATCTGCGCCAGGCGGGCGATGGTGGCCGGCAGAATGTTGCTGGCGGTGCGCCCGGGGACGTTGTAGACGATCAGCGGCAGGCCGGTATTGTCGGCGATGGCTTTAAAATGCTGATAGAAGCCTTCCTGGGGCGGTTTGTTATAGTAGGGACCGACGAGCAGCGAGCCGTGAACGCCGAGCTTTTCCGCTTCCTGGGTCAGGGCGATCGAAGCGCGGGTATCGTTAGACCCTGGGCCGACGATGACGGTCGCCTTGTCGCCCACCGCATCGAGCACGGCCGCGAAAAGTTTGAGCTTTTCCTCCTTGCTGAGGGTGGCCGCTTCGCCGGTGCTGCCGGCGACGACCAAGCCGTCGTTGCCGCTTTCCACCAGGTGTTTTGCAAGGCTGGCCGCAGCCTGGTAATTGACGCTGAAATCATCGTGGAACGGGGTTACCATCGCGGTGAGTATACGACCGAAGGTTTTCACGTTATCCTCTCCCTTTCAGCGGAAACTTGGGAATATCGTCAGTCGGCCAGGCCGAATTTTTCGTGCAGGGCTTTGACGGCCTGCTCCACATCGGCTCTCTTGACCAGGACGGAAATCGACGTATGGGAATCGACGGTTTGCAGGATCGGGATATTGTGCAGCGACAGGGCCTCGACGAAGTTGGCCATGACGCCGGGAACCTCGTGGATCCCCCCTCCCACCACCGACACCTTGGCGCAGTCGTGGCGCGCCTCGGCGTCGTAGCCGAGCTTCTGCAGCCTGGCCGCCGCCTTGTCGGCGACGTCCTCGGCCACGGTGAACATCACCTGGCCGGGGTGAACGTTGATGAGATCGACGCTGATCCTGTTGTCGGCCAGGGCGCGGAAAATCTTATGGCTTTCCGCCGGGGTGGCGTCCTGGTCGAGGGCGACCCTGATCTGGACGATGTTGGGCAGAAAGGTCATGCCGGTGGCGATCCGGTCGGTGACGGCGTTCCTCTCCGGGCCCTCCTTTGAGATGTTGGTTATCAGCGTGCCCGGCGCGTCGGAAAAGGTCGACTTTACGACCAACGGGATGTTCTTCTGCATCGCGATCTCGACCGCGCGGGGATGGATCACCTTGGCGCCCTGGTGGGCAAGCTGAGCGACCTCATTGTAACTGATGATGTCGAGGATCTTCGCGGTGGGTACGATGCGGGGGTCGGCGGTCATGATCCCGTCGACGTCGGTGTATATCTCGACCACCTCGGCTCCGAGCGCGGCGCCGAGCACGGCGGCGGTGGTATCGCTGCCGCCGCGGCCGAGGGTGGTGAACTCGCCGTCGGCCGTGATGCCCTGAAAACCGCACACCACCGGGGTTTTGCCCATTTTAAGCAGATTCATGATCCGCGACGGATCGACCTTCATGACGCGGGCGTTGTTGAAATTGTCGTCGGTGGTGATGCCCGCCTGCCCGCCGGTAAGCATAACGGCGTCGATATCGGCGGCCTGTAGCACCCCGCTCATGACCACGGCGGAGATTATCTCGCCGCAATACATCACATGGTCAAGCTCGCGGGCGGCGATCCCGCGGTAAGCAGTCCGGGCAAGGTCGAGGAGGGTATCGGTGGCGTAGGAGTCGCCCCGCCGGCCCATCGCCGACACGACCACCACCGGCGTATACCCCTGTTCGCGGGCCTGGCTGATCTTGCCGACGACCATCGCCCGGACCTCGGGGGAGGCCACCGAAGTGCCGCCGAATTTCTGGATGATGATGCGCATGCTCACACCTCAAATTAGATTATGTTCGATCATATACTCGGCGATCTGCAGGGCGTTGAGCGCCGCGCCCTTGCGGATCTGGTCGCCCACCACCCACAGGTTGAGGCCGTGGGTAACGGTATTGTCCTCGCGGATGCGGCCGACGAACACTTCGTCCCGGCCGGACGTGGTGAGCGGCATGGGGTAAACCTGGCGGGACGGATCGTCCTCGACGATCACCCCAGGGAAAGCGGCCAGCAGTTTTTTCGCCTCGGCGGCCGCCAGCGGCCCGGCCAGCTCGAGATTGACCGACTCCGAATGGCTGCGGAAAACGGGGACGCGGACAGTCGTCGCCGTGACGGCGAGCGACGGGTCGGCGAGAATCTTCTGGGTCTCCTGGACCATCTTCAGCTCTTCTTTGCTGTAACCGTCGTCCATGAAAACGTCGACCTGCGGCAGGAGATTGAAGGCGATCTGATAATGGGCCGGCAGGCTGGCGCTCGGCAGGATCTTGGCCTCGACAGGCTTGTTCTCCGCCACCGCCTTCACCTGGTCGGAAAGCTCGTCGATAGCCTCCTTGCCGGCGCCGGAAACCGCCTGGTAGGTGGAGACCACCACCCGCTTTATCTTAACAGCGTCGTGGATCGGCTTGAGAGCCATGACCATGATGATTGTCGAACAGTTGGGATTGGCGATGATGCCTTTATGGTCCTTGATCGCCTCGGGGTTGACCTCGGGCACGACCAACGGCACGTCGGGGTCCATCCGGAAAGCGCTCGAGTTGTCGATGACCACCGCGCCGTGCTTCACCGCCGCCGGGGCGAAGGTCTTGCTGGCGGCGCCGCCGGCGAACAGGGCGATCTCCACGCCCTTGAAGGAATCGGCGGTCGCTTCTTCTACCGTGTACTCCTTGCCGAGGAACTCGATCTTTCTGCCGGCCGACCGCTCCGAAGCCAGCAGCTTGAGATTCTGGAAGGGGAAATTGCGCTCGGCGATAAGCTGCAGGAACTCCTGACCGACCGCGCCGGTGGCGCCGAGGATGGCTACGTTGTATTTGCGCATGATTTTTGCCTCCGTGAATGCTTATGACATTATATTTTCAAGCCCGTAGACCAGGCCGTCGACGGTCAGCACCTTCTTGCAGGCCAGCAGCACGCCAGGCATGAACGACTCGCGGGAAATGGAATCGTGGCGGATGGTCAGCGTCTGTCCGAGCCCGCCGAACATCACCTCCTGGTGAGCGACGAGGCCGGGCAGGCGGACGCTGTGAAGGCGGATGCCTGCGTATTCGGCGCCCCGCGCCCCGGGCAGCTTCTCCACCTCTTTGGGATTGCCCTGCTTCAGCGCCCCCCGCTGGGCCGCGATCAGCTCGGCGGTGCGGATGGCGGTCCCCGAAGGGGCGTCCAACTTCTGGTCGTGATGCAGTTCGGTGATCTCCACATACGGGAAATACTTGGCGATGTTGACCGAAAGCTGCATCATCAGCACCGCGCCCACCGAAAAATTCGGGGCGACGATGGCGTTGCCGCGGTGCTTCTTACACAGTCCGCGCACCTCTTCGATATCGGCGGCCGAAATGCCGGTCGTGCCGACGACCGGGCAGACGCCGTTGGCGACGGCGGTGCGGATGTTGTCCATCACCGCTTCGGGGGCGGTGAAATCCACCATCACCTGGGGCTTGGTCTCGCTGATAACCGTCGCCAGGTCGTTGCCTACTACCACCCCTATCTTTCCGACACCGATGAGGTCGCCCACATCGCCGAAATCGGAATTGACGTCCACGGCGCCGACGACGCTGAGCTGTTCGTCCTTATGTACGGCTCTGAGCACTTCCCGGCCCATTTTGCCGTAGGCGCCGCATACCATGACTCTTATCATTGTGTCTCACCTCCCGAAA
>JALHDI010000276.1 GCA_022839045.1 Sporomusaceae bacterium | reverse complement strand
AAGACGCTGCTGTTCGTCGGCACCAAGAAGCAGGCCCAGGAGGCGGTCCGCGAAGAGGCGACGCGTTGCGAGATGTTCTACGTCAACGAACGCTGGCTGGGCGGCATGCTGACCAACTTCCAGACCATCCAGCGCCGGATCAACCGCCTGCGCGAGCTCGAGTCGATGGAAGAGAAGGGCATGTTCGAGGTTCTGCCGAAGAAGGAGGTCATCGCTCTCCGCCACGAGCAGGAGCGGTTGCAGAAGTTCCTCGGCGGCATCAAGAATATGCGCAAGCTGCCCGGGGCGCTGTTCATTATCGACCCGCGCAAGGAGCGGATCGCGGTGGCCGAGGCCCGCAAGCTCGGTATCCCGATCGTGGCGATTGTCGATACCAACTGCGACCCGGACGAGATCGATTACATCATCCCCGGCAACGATGACGCCATCCGCGCCGTTAAGCTGCTTACCGGCAAGATGGCCGACGCTATCCTCGAAGGCAAGCAGGGCGAGCAAATGGAAGCAGCAGCAGCAAGCGAGAGCGAGTAAATGTGCTAAGGTAAGGGACGGCCGATCGCTCCCTTACCTTAGTTTCCTTTGGGACGAAATCAACTGATGATCTTGGCTCAGGCCGGATTTTAATATTTGACAGGAGGATGGGTATGATAACTGCGGAAATGGTGAAAGATCTGCGCGAGCGCACGGGCGCCGGCATGATGGACTGCAAGAAGGCTCTGACCGAGATGGGCGGCGACATGGAGAAGGCGATCGACTTTCTGCGCGAGAAGGGCCTGGCCGCCGCCGCGAAACGTGCCGGCAGGGTGGCTGCGGAAGGCGTGGTCGAAGCTTACATACACGGCGGCGGGCGCATCGGCGTCATGCTCGAGCTGAACTGCGAGACCGATTTCGTCGCCAAGACGGAGGATTTCCGCGCTTTGGCGAAGGATCTGGCGATGCAGGTGGCGGCAGCCAACCCGTCCTTTGTGCGCCGCGAGGAAGTGCCGGCGGACGTTATCGACCACGAGCGCGAGGTGCTGAAAGCCCAGGCGATGAACGAGGGCAAACCGGCCAATATCGCCGAGAAGATGGTTGAAGGCCGCGTCGAGAAGTTCTACAAGGAAAATTGCCTGATGGAGCAGCCGTTCATCAAGGATCCGGATACGACCGTGACCCAGCTCATCACCGCGAAAATCGCCAAGATCGGCGAGAATATCTCGGTGAGGCGGTTCGTCCGTTATCAGCTGGGCGAAGGCATCGAGAAGAAGAGCGCCGACTTCGCAGCCGAGGTTATGGCGACGGTTAAAAATTGCTAGCAGAACGCTGGCGAAAAAAGAGAACACCTGGTGTTCTCTTTTTTCTAAACAGCCGGACAGGCAAATAAAGGATTTGGCCGCCAATCCGTAGAAAAGACTTGAAAAATGGGGGTTTTACTGATATGCAGGCCGGTAAGTACAAGCGTATTGTCCTGAAACTGAGCGGCGAGGCGCTCGCCGGGAACAAAGGCTACGGCATC
>JALHDI010000119.1 GCA_022839045.1 Sporomusaceae bacterium | reverse complement strand
GGAAGGCCCCGATCTGGGCGTCGCTGGCTTCGCCGGACATGATGGCGGCCATGGTGCGGCCGGCTTCCTCGTGCGACAGGCTGTGGCCGGCCGCCACCCGGCCGAGAGATTCCTTGAGCATGTTTTTTTCCTCCCTTTTTTCGCGTTTTGGTCCGATAAAATAAAAAGGCCATTTCACCCGTAGGGGCGAAATGGCTCGCGGTACCACCCTTTTCGGAAAGCGAAGCTTTCCCTCGTTCGGATACGGGACATATGTCCGATACCCTAGCCCGTTAACGGGGGCGGCCGGCCCCTCCTACTTGCCGGAGGCGTTCGGGGGGCAGCTCCCAGGTCCATTCGCTGTGCTCTCCCGGCCGGTCGTCTCACCTCCGGTTTCCCGGTCACCGGCTCGCTGGGCGGAAGGGCACACAGTTACTCGTCCTGTTCTCAGCTGTTGATTATTGAGTTCGGGGGAAATAAAAAAAGCCTCTTTCACCCCAGGGGCGAAATGGCTCGCGGTACCACCCTTTTCGGAAAGCGAAGCTTTCCCTCGTTCGGATACGGGACATGCGTCCGATATCCTAGCCCGCTAACGGGGGCGGCCGGCTCCTCCTACTGGCGATGCGTTCGGGGAGCAGCTCCCAGGTCCATTCGCTATGTTCTCCCGGCCGGTCATCACACCTCCGGTTTCCCGGTCACCGGCTCGCTGGGCGGAAGGATGCACAGTTACTCGTCCTGTTCTACGCTGTTGTTGTTAAATTAGCATCATTTTATCGCGGGCGGCGGCCGTTGTCAAGGAGGAGGTGGAAATATATTTCCCCCGGGCGAAAGGCATTGACAAATTTTCGGCCGCTTGGTATTATTCTACCAATAACAAAATACAGGGTATTTTCTCATCAAGAGAGGCGGAGGGACTGGCCCGATGAAACCTCGGCAACCACGGCGGCCTTACGGCTGACCGCAGGTGCCAATTCCTGAAGGAATCGCAAGATTGCTTGAAGATGAGAGCAGGCCGGGAGCCTATTTTCTGCCTCTTTCATCTGCGAGTAAACGGGTGAGGAGGATTTTTTATGGCCAAAAAGACGTTTGCCGAGATCAACGCGAAGATCAAGAAGGGCGAAGCGGTGGTACTGACGGCGGAGGAGGTCGTCCGCATGGCCGACGAACAGGGCCTGAAGGCGACGGCAGAGAAGGTGGACGTGGTGACGACCGCGACCTTCGGGCCGATGTGTTCGTCGGGGGCGTTCCTCAATTTCGGCCACAGCGACCCGCCGATCAAGATGGCGAAGGTGTGGCTGAATCATGTGCCGGCGTATACGGGGATCGCGGCGGTGGACGCGTACATCGGGGCGACCGAACTGGCCGAGGGCCGCGAGGACTACGGCGGCGCGCACGTGATCGAGGAGTTGGTGGCCGGCAGGAGCGTGCGCCTGAAGGCGGTCGCCCAGGGGACGGACTGCTACCCCCGCAAGGAGCTGGAGGGGTATATCAGCAAGGAGAGCATCAACGAGGCGTTCCTGTTCAACCCCCGCAACGCGTACCAGAATTATGGGGCGGCGACCAATTCTACGGGCCGCATCCTGTACACGTATATGGGCATGCTGCTGCCGAAGTTCGGCAATGTGACGTATTCGACGTCGGGACAGCTGAGCCCGCTGCTGAACGACCCGTACCTGAGAACGATCGGCGTGGGGACGCGCATTTTCCTCGGCGGCACGCAGGGGTATGTGGCCTGGCACGGCACGCAGCACAACCCGGGCAAGGCGCGCGGCGAGAACGGGGTGCCGGTGGGCGGCGCGGGGACGCTCAGCCTGATCGGCGACCTGAAGGCGATGACGACGGAGTACCTGAAGGCGGCGGTGTTCAAGAATTACGGGGTGAGCATGTTCGTGGGGGTGGGCATCCCCATCCCGATGCTCGACGAGGATATGGCCCGCTTCGTGACGGTGAGGGACCGGGAGATAAAGACGACGCTGCTGGATTACGGGGTGCCGGGGCGCAGCCGGCCGACGCTTAAGGTGGTCGACTACGAGGAGCTGAAGTCGGGCTTCGTGGAGCTGAACGGCCGCAAGGTGCGGACGGCGCCGCTGTCGAGCCTTTACAAGGCCCGTCAGATCGCGGCGACGCTCAAGGAGTGGATCGAGCGGGGCGAGTTCCTGCTCCAGGAGCCGGCGGCCCCGCTGCCGGCCGACGCGACGGTGAAGCCGCTGGATGTAAAGGAGTTGGACTGAGATGGTGAAGGAGCGTTTCACGTTCGTTTTCGCGCCCGATACGTACGCCAAGCCGGTCACGTATCATCTGGTGAAGGATTATGATCTGCGAATAAACATCCTGCGGGCGGAGATCACCCCCGGCGAGGAGGGGCACCTGCTGGCCGAGATCGAGGGCGAGGAGGACAACTTGCGCCGGGCGCTGGCTTTCCTGGCGGCGGAGCGGATCGAGGTCATCCCGACGACCAAGCAGGTGACGGTCAGGCAGGAGGAGTGCGTCCACTGCGGGGCGTGCACGGCGGTGTGTTTTTCGGGGGCGCTGGCGATGAACCGCGAGGAGTGGAAGATGGAGTTCCGCCCGGAAAAGTGCATCGTGTGCGGGCTGTGCATCGAGGCCTGCCCGCTGCGGATCATCAGCGTGGGCTTCGGCGGCGGCAAGGCCGGGGAGGCGTAAAGATGAAATCCGGCGCCTACGAGCCGCGCCGCTACCGCGACAGCCTGGCCGGCCCCGGGCTGCGCACCTTCACGGTCAGCCACCTGGAGAGCGACCTGTGGGTGGCGGTGGCGGCGGACGCCCCGCCGGTAGCCGAGGAGGCGGCGCTGGCCGCGGTGCTAGCCGCACGGCGCGAGCTGGAGGAGTATATCGCCGCCGACCGGGGATTCCTGACGGCGCTGGCGCCGTACGCGCCGCGAGCCGACTGCCCGGCGCTGGTGCGTGTGATGGCGGACGCGGCCGCTCTGGCCGGCACGGGGCCGATGGCGGCGGTGGCCGGGGCGGTGAGCGCCTATGTCGGCCGCCGGCTGGAGGAGCTTTATGGCCTGACGGAGGTCATCGTGGAGAACGGCGGCGACATATATTTGCGGTCGAGCGTGCCGCGGAAGATCGCCATCTACGCCGGGGCGTCGCCGCTGTCGAACAAGCTGGCGCTCACCCTCTCCCCCACCCTCTCCCCTCTCGGCATCTGCACGTCGTCGGGGACGGTGGGCCATTCGCTGAGCTTCGGGAAGGCGGACGCGACCACGGTGCTGGCCAAGGACGCGGCGACGGCCGACGCGTACGCGACAGCACTAGGCAACCGGGTGCAGGGGCCGGCGGATATCGACGCGGCGCTGGCCTGGGCCGCCGCCCGGCCGGAAGTCCTGGGGGCGGTGGTGATTGCAGGGGATAAGATTGGAGCCGTGGGCCGGGTGGAGCTGGGGCCGTATTGAGGGAAAAAGGAAAACTCCCGGACTTCCGTCCAGGAGTTTTATGCTCTAAATCATAGTGCATAAACTGTTATGCTTTTAAGTACTCATAATTGTCGTAATTAACAGAGGGATTACAACTGGTATAAACATCCACACCGAACCATAATATCATAGCTTAGATAAATCCCTGCATACGTATATAAGACCCACAGAAGTGTGAATATACCCATAATCTGGCCGACGTTGGAACCATAAATTGGCTAAAATGCAAGAATGGAAGCATAAAGTGGCCAAAATTTATCGTGCGCTAAGAAATTATTTCTTAGTTTGTTCAAAGCCTATTTTTTAAGTAATTGTACAATTTAATTAAAGGATACCAAAGGAGAAAACAGTGAAAGAAACCTACTATAGCCATTAGAATGGGCGAAAATAGCAAAATCATTATCGCCGAGTTAATTCCGTAATTTTTGTTTTCTCCTATATAGAAAGGAATACTATCGTCAAAGATGCTTAAACCAGCCATTAGAACTCCTAAAAATATTCCGATATAGCCATAATATCGGATGCATTTTGGGGAAAGGTCTTTTATATTAATTCTATTATTACTCAGACTAAAACCTCCTAACTTAAATGTTATCCATAAACACACTGCCATGCCAATCTATTTCTACATGAGGTAATTATTACCTTCTAATTCATGTTGCTTCCAGGTCGGAACGATCTATCTCTCGGCTAGCCGGCGTTCCCGGCATTGGGTCAGCCCACCGTGCCAGAGCGAGGACGGCGGCCGCTACTTGGCGAGAGAGCCGGTAACAGCACCGCACGAGCGGCCATGGACGGCCGCGAGAACCGACAATCGAACATGGACGTTCGTTTGGCGGTGGCGCGGTGCTGTCGGCGACGAGCCTAGCAGCGAGCCGAAAGCGACGAGCGAAGCGACGGCGCTTTCGTGCGAGTCGCTATGCAGGGCAACGAACAAGTTGCCCTGCTAGTAAGACCGCCGCCCGCAGCGTGTGGGATGACCCAATGCCGGGGATAAAGCAAAATAATAAGCAAAAAGCCCGACTCCTTGCGGAGCGGGCCTTTTCGTTACCGCACTAGACTTTGGGTATTTCGGCGAGGAATTGGGCGAGGTCTTGTTCGTCGCAGGGGGCGTCTTTGGTTTCGCCGGTGAGGAAACGGGGCGGCAAGCGGTTACGGGTTCTTCCCGGCCATGGGGAAGAAATCCCGCCACACCTCATTATCAGCTTTGATGTTTTCGGCGATATCTTCATATTTTATTTCAAACTCGGCGTGATCGCCGATGGCGTGGGCGACCGACGTGCTGATGCTGAACGAATTCGGCGTGAAATAACAGTACGTACCCGGACGATATCCTTCTGGGCTCAATTCGTCGGCCGCGTTGAACCTTCTAATCGTATCTTCGATTGTATTGAATGGGGTAAAATCGACAAGTACCTGTTCCCCCGAAAAGCGGCCGGGAAGGGGGCTGACCGTCTTAATCCCCTCGGCCCGGAATTTTTCCACGAAGTTCTCGTTTATTGTTACCAGGTCTCTTAATACTAGTATCCTGCCCTTTACCATGTCGATGTTTAGCGTATAAAACTCGTGAGGAGAGTATGGGGCACCTTTGCCATAACTATATCCGATGAAGCGGACGCTCAGCAGCCTATCGCTCTGCCAGGTTATTTGGTACCCGATATGCATGGAGAAGTGTCTTGCATCATCGCGGCTTGCCAGTTTTCGAAAGAATTTTTCCGGAGCGGCACCAGATAATATCAGCGCATTTATCCGTTCTTGTCGTTCGTTGTCGCCGAGATTGACAATTTGCGGATATTCTATTTTAATGTCAAAGTTAGCGTTATCGATAGTATAAGTTTCGGTTTTTATGCCGTATGCAGAAGTGCCCGTGCCGGCGTTCGCGTTTCCGGCCAGGGACAAGATGGCCAGCAAAAGCGATATTAAGAGGATAAAATTTTTCCGCACCTGTCATACCCCCACAATTTCTACACGGCTTCGCGGAAAAAAATAATCGGCTGGTTTGTATGATTATACCATACAAACCAGCCAATTCCAATTTAACGAAGTTGGGCGCTAGTCCGAAATAATGCTCAGCAAATCTTGGGCCGCCGCCCGGCCGGAGGTGCTGGGGGCGGTGGTGATCACGGGGGATCGCGTTGGGGCGGTGGGGCAGGTGGAGCTTGCGCCGTATTGAGGGGAAATAGGAAAAGCTCCCGGACATAAGTCCGGGAGTTTTTTTGGTCGTGTCATTCCTATTCCAGTAAATTGAAAATAATAGTTTTTTCTTTGGATTGGTCGCGTGTTTCGCCAGTCAGATAAGTAATGGACAGCTTATCCACACCAATCCATTTTAACTCCTCGAAAGCATTAAGCGACGGCGGAAGGTCTTCAATGATGAGTTCCTTATAATAAACGTTTTTGTCAAAAATATCGGACACGGCCAGACCCGCGAGAATTTTATTGCTCCCTGGTTTGCCGCCTATCGGGAAAACGACTTTGCCGTTGCCCGCAAGCAAAGGATTGTGATATTTTGGTGAGACCCGGTTGTTTGCCCGGTCATAGTAAAAGCAGACCCAAAAACCGCTCCCTCGGCTTTGCCGGATCTGCACGATATTATCATCAACCATCTTTGTCCACGGCTCGTAATTGTTCACTTTCGGCACTTTTGCCTCATAGATCACCTTTTTCTCATCGTCAAAAATCTTTACGATATAGCCGGTCTCGCCATTCTTGGCATCCATTATCATAAATACTTGGGATTCTTTCTCCTCTCTGATTATACGAAGATTGTTTCCCAATTCCGCTGTTTGCGGCGAGTTCGCGGCTTTATAGTCAGCCGGCCCGGGTGCCTTTGCCGACAGGTCGGCCTTTATTTGGTTGCCGCATCCTGCCAATAATAGAGCGACGATAACTACTACCGCGGCCAAAATCCAATTGCGCTTCATGCGCATCACCCACACCCCCGCCACCTCAGCTTCTGTTTTCAGCTACTCTGCAAAAAAGGAGGGAATTACCTCCTGTCGTATTACTCCATTATTTCGACAGGAGGTAATTGTTCCCTTTATTTGTCAGTGGACAACTCGTTGTTATTCTGACGCCATCCTACTTGTATCTGTAAAACCAAAAATTGTCGTTCTCTGCACCGGGGACACCCAGCTTTTGTAGTTTTTCCATTTCCCACGGCGGTTCCTCGTCCCCTTCTGGGCTGTAAAATAGAATCGCTCCTCCAGTGAAATCAGGCTCTTTTTTGTGGTACACATTCATAGCCGCATTAATAATTCTTTCCATCTCTGGATCCGACCCATCCCGGTTTTTGAGGTATTCCGTCATCCTCCGGAACGGAACATTCTGCTTGCTGATACTTTCAAACTGGTCAGGCGTGAGTACTTCTCCCACGGTATTGCGACCTTCATATCCTTTGTATCCTACCCGGTTCATAATTCTCGCTGAGCCGCCTCACTGTTTCCACCGGCCTCTCCCGCAACCGTCGCAAGAAAAAGCTTCTGCTCGTCGGTGAGGTCCGGGTACACAAGCCCGCCTGCCTTGGGATTGTCTGACGTCGTATTCTTCATATGTACTCCCGCGTCCTGCCCACCATTTTCATAGCTTAGCGGTCTGTACGCCGCCCCACGGCTGGGTAACGTCGCTCCGTCGAGGGTAGGCCAATGCACCATCTTCTGCGCATCAGCCAGGATATTGCTCTCCTTGCCCCTCAAGCTGGGCTCGTACCCCAACGCCTTCATCCTCCTTAAGTACTCTTCCTCTCTGCTACCCATGACGACTCCTCCCTTTCCTTTGCCGGTTTCCGGCATAAAAATAAGAAGGCCGCCCTCGGCGGTCTTCTTGACGATACCATCATATCACACCTTTTTGCCCAAACAGTCCACTAAAAGTCCACTTTTCGTCCAAAACGATATTTTTGTGAAAATTTTTTTAGGAATTTTGTATTCGCCGATGTTCCCGGCATTGGGTCAACCCACCGTGAGCGAGGACGGCGGCCGCTACTTAGCGAGAGAGCCGGTAACGGCGGCCGGCGCGAGCCATGGACGGCGAGCGAGCCGCTATCGGTCAGGAGACCGTTAGCGGCGTACGGCCAGCCGTCGGCGACGAGCTTAGTAAGTCCGCCGCCCGCAGCGGGTGGGATGACCCAATGCCGGGGGCACACAGCCCAAGAAAAAGGCCTGACTCCTTTTACGGAGCCAGGCTTTTCTAATGCCGTTCTTTCCCCGGGCGACAGGCACCCCGGCCGCCAAAGTCAACATAGGATGTTATGCGGAATACAACACCTATGCTGATTTGGGAGGGGATGCCATGCTTAAATACCTGATCGTGTACCCTTTCGAGACGGTCGGCAAGATAATCGATATCGCCCAGGGCGCCGGCCAGGACCCTTACCACGTGGCGATCTTCACGCGCACCGGCCTGTTGCAGGCGACCGTCGACGGCGTGGTCGTCAGCCCGTTCGACTTCTTCGCCGGCCGCTATACGCGCACTTTCGGCCTTATCGTGCCGCACCCGGAGAAGGTGGACGAATTCGCCGCGCGGGTGGTGGGCGAGAAGTACGATTACTTCGGCGCGGCGACGGCGTGGATATACCAGCATACGAAGCTGATCGTGCCGATCGACGTAGAGGGCCATTCCTTCTGTTCGGACCTGGCCGTCCGCGCCGGGCGCTATTGCGGCGGCAGCCTGTTCGGCGACACGCCGGCCTACTGCATCGACCCGAAGCTGTTCCTGGCCGAGATGGTGAGGATCGGGGTGGAATGGGGCGAGGATTGACCTATATCTGCGGGAGGTCGGCGAGGAAGCGGGCGAGGTCCTGTTCGCCGCAGGGGGCGTCTTTGGTTTCGCCGGCGAGGTAGCTGTCGTAGGCGGCCATGTCGAAGTGGCCGTGGCCGGAGAGGCTGAAGAGGATGGTC
>JALHDI010000275.1 GCA_022839045.1 Sporomusaceae bacterium | reverse complement strand
GCGCAGGCCCACCTGCTGCCTCCCGGCCCTCAATCCGCAGGCCCCGGCTCCCGCGTCCCCCTCGCCCCCGGCGCGGCCCCGCGAAAAAATTTCCTCCTCCCCATTTATCCTAACCCGTATTTGCGGTATAATATTTATGTAAGGTATTGATAATGTTTATCATTTCGGGAGGCAAACGATGAGCGTCGAGATAACCCTGGATATGGCCGCGGAAAAAGACGCCCTCAAAGTCACCCGCATCATCGGCAAAGGCAAACACCGCCTGCGCCTCCTGCAGATGGGCATCACCCCCGGCACCCCCATCGAAGTGCTCCGCCGCGCCCCGCTCGCCGACCCCGTCGAAATCGCCGTGCGCGGCGCCAAACTCGCCCTCCGCCAGGAAGAAGCCAAAAACATCGCCGTCGTCAAGGAAGGCTGACATGACCAAGAACCCCCTGTCCGTCGACCTCGTCGGCAACCCCAATGTCGGCAAAAGCTCGCTCTTCAACGCCCTCACCGGCGCGGCCCAGCTCATCGGCAACTGGTGCGGCAAAACCACCGAAGCCTGCACCACCAAAGTCGCCTACGGCGGCCGCGAGGTCAGCTTCACCGACCTGCCCGGCGTCTACGGCTTCGGCCACGCCTCGCGGGAAGAAACGCTCGTGGACAAGCACCTCCGCGCCGACCCGCCCGACGTCGTGCTCGTCATCGTCGACGCCCTCAACCTCCAGCGCAACCTCTACCTCGCGCTCGAAGCCCTCGAACGCTACGGCAAAGTCGTCGTCCTCCTCAACAAAATCGACGCCGCCGGCGAACACGGCATGGTCATCGACCACGCCAGGCTCGCCGCGCTGCTCGGCGTACCCGTCATACCCGCGGTGGCGACCGGAGAACTGGACGCCGCCGCTTTATATGAGGCCCTCTTCGCCGTCGCCGACCGCGAACCGGCCGCCGTCTACACCGTCCCCTACCCCCCCGCCGTCGAAGCCGCCATCGCCGCCGCCGCGGCCGAGGGCGACCGCACCGGCCTCGCCCGCTGGCGGGCCGTCGAAGCCGTCGAAGAAGCCGACGAAGAGCTCCAGGTCGAAATCATCAACGCCCGCTACGCCGCCGCCGCCGCTTTGGCCGCCCGATGCCTCGTCCACCACCCCACCGAATCCGTCACCGACAAACTCGACCACTGGGCGCTGCACCGCCTCTGGGGCGTCCCCATCATGGTCGTCGTCTTCGCCGCCCTCTTCTACCTCACCTTCTCCGTCAGCCGGCCGCTGTCCGACCTCATCGGCGCCCTCTTCGACTGGCTCACCGCCGCCGCCCGCGCCGCCCTGCCCGCCTGGGGCCTCCCCGAGCTCGCCGTCAGCCTCGTCGCCGACGGCCTCCTCAGCGGCATCGGCGCCACCCTCGGCTTCCTCCCCCAGATCGCCATGTTCTTCCTCGTCTATCACATCATCCAGGACACCGGCTACATCGTCCGCGTCGCCTTCCTCATGGACCGCGTCATGACAGCCATCGGCCTCAACGGCAAAATCTTCATCCCCCTC